>JBDTLT010000096.1:0-18756 GCA_039934635.1 Acidimicrobiales bacterium | reverse complement strand
GCACGAGTTGGACGTACTTCTTGATGGTCGCAGGCCGGTAGATCCGGCGCAGCGACGCAACCTGGCGCGTACCGATGTCGTCCACCGGCGAGCATCGTGTGGTCCAGGTCGCCGACAATTTTCTCCATCGTGATACCGGGACCAGGCGTCGCATGTTGTCGCGTGACAGCGCAGTCAGACGACCGATAGTGCTCGAGATGCCAACGCAGATCTGCACGGTCGGGCCCTCGCGGCCGAGCGAGGCACCAGAACCGATCTGCAACACGCCGATGACGAACTTGTCCCTGCCGAGGTCATGGTCAGGAACAGTCATTTGCACAGCACGACACTTGTAGCACAGCAATACTTCTACCGGCTACCGCCGGACGGTTATTATCCGCTATGAACCGCCGAGGGTTCAGTCGAATGCGGTAGATGCTTGGCGGCGGTCCAGCCTCGAGGCGACAACAGGGCATTGGCGAGCTCGTACACCGGTTGTTCGAGGTCGGTCGCAACCGTATCGTTCCAACGGTTCCAAAACCCGAAATTGCAGACTGCCGCGATCATCTCGACGATCTGTGCGTCGTCGAAGTACTCGCGCAGATCGGAAAAGTGTTGATCGGTGACCGCGTTGGGCGACTGGCCCATCGCCAACGCCAAACGCAACGCCGCGCGCTCGGCGTCAGAGAACAGATCGCTCGTCTCGAACTCCCAGATCGACGTGATCTTCGCCGCCGCCACACCGTTGGTGGTCGCCGTCTTGGACGTGTGCGCTTCGCAGAACCGGCAGCCGACGGCACTCGATGCGAGGTGACTCATCAAGACCTTGAGACCGGTGTCGACGCTGTTGAGCGACCGTAGCGCGGCCGAGAGCGCTTGCAGACCACGCAACAGGGCGGGCTGATGCGCGACCGTGAGGAACGCGTTGGGCAGGTAACCGGCGAGTTGTTCTATCTCTTTGAAGTAGTCCTCGAACTCGGGGAGTTCTTCCCGGGGAACCGGCTGGATGCGCGCCATCACTACCTCCGCGTCGTCTGTCTCGGCGAGCATAGCCCTCACCCGAGTTGGCCTTCTTTTGCGCGCGCGATCAAGCCGGCCGGTCCCTCACGGCGAACGCATCGAGGGAAACGACACCGATCACGCTGGACTTCGAGATCGTCGAGGATCGTTCGTGCGCGCTCGATGTCGTCACCGTCAACTTCGTGACGATCCGACAGGACCACGATCCCCAACGCAATGCAGAGGGCCCAAGCTGATCGCAACAGTTCGTGCGCCTAGGGGGAGAACGTCGTCCCATCGGTGCCATCCGTGCCGTGCAAAACGATGCCCACGTTCGACACCAACTGTGCAACCGCTCGCTCGGAGTCGAGGCCTTCCAACTCAGAGAGAAACGGGATCACGTCACCACGGCGCCCGCAGCCAAAACAGAAGTAGCCACCCGCTAAACAAACGCATCACCAGATGGCGCTTGCGGGGGTCGATACCAATTTCCGGATGCATTTGGTGCCGGCGTCAGATCGATAACGACTCGACAGGCGGAATCACCGATGGCGATGCGTTCTTCGAGATCGACGGTGACCGGCGCCAGTGTCGCCGACGCCGCGATGCTGCCGAACACGCTCGAGGTCATTCGACAAAGCGACGGTGCACGCTGCACCACGTCGCCGAATGGACAACGCGTATTGCCGAGAACAATCCGGCTTTCACTCACTTCGAGCGGGAAGAAGCCGCCATCGATCGCTGACTTCAGTCGGACGAAGCACTCCGCGAGATGCTCGGCGGTCAGCGGCCCCCTCGTCCCGGTTGCAATGCGGTACTCCAACTCCATCTGTCCGCCGACGTCTGCGCCCACCTGCGCGACGGCAGCCGCTGCGGCGTCGGGACCGCGCTGTTCTTCGATGGCTTGTGCAAGTTGAACGGCGACCGCGAGTAGGAACACGTCTCGCCCAAAACCCGATGGCGTCGCGTCGTTGGTCGAAGGAAGAATTCCCACTCGGCGCCGCGGAGAATCGATCTGAGTCTCAACGGGGCGTCGCACCGGCAACTCGACCGAGACGACGGAACCCCCCGCGGCCCGCCGCATCCCCTGCAGCTTCTGACCGAGTTGGCTCACAATGAAGAGACCTCGGCCGCCGATCGCATCGGCGCCGGGGAGCTCGGCCCGTAGATCGAAACCCGGCCCCAGATCGACCACCGTCAGCACGGCCACCTCACCCGACCAGCCGATGCTGATCCAGCCCGCCGGACCTGCGTGCCGTTTCACATTCGAGAGCAGCTCGGAGACGGCCAGCTCCGCGGCACCAACGTCACTGTCCTCGGTGCTGTGACGATGCAGATACGCGGCGACGCGTCGTCGCAGATCTGCGACCGCCAGGTCGTCCCCGGTGTCCACGAACCAGTCCAAATGTTCCCTCCCCCGAGCGCCCCTCGATACCCAGTGGAGGCCAAGCTAAACAACAGGTCGACCAGGGCGCGTGACGACGCCGCGGTCAGTGACCGGCCACGGGCTCGGTAGCCCGGTCGGCCTTCAGATTCGGGATCAGAAACGACAAGACGCCACCTAGGGCCACCACTGCGAGTGCGAAAACGAGCGCGAATCGCGTCCCATTCACGACGCCCTGCTCGACAGCTCGCTGAATGATTGCGGCCGATGTCGGATTGGTGCCGGCGCGCGGCGCGTAGTTGGCCCCGAGGTTGCGCACGCCCGCGATGGCGTCGGATTTCGTGGTCGGGTCGAGTGATGATTTTTCTAGCAGGGCGGTGGCGTGGCTGACGGTCTGCGTCGTGAGCAGCGCGCCGATGACCGCGACGCCGAGCGCAGACCCGACCTGACGCATCGTCGTGTTGGCGCCGCTTGCTGATCCTGAGCTGGCCGCCGGAATTTCGGAGAGCACCACGTTGACGAGTTGCGCGATCGCGAATCCGATACCGATACCGAAGAACGCGAAGCCGGGTAGCAACTGCCACACCGTGATGTCGATCGAGACCGCACGCAGGATGATCAAGACGCCGATCGCGTACGACAACAAGCCGATGCGCACAACGACCGTGGCGCCGGTGTAGCGGATCAACCGGCCGGCCAACTGCGCGCCGCAGATGACGAATAGTCCGGTCGGCAGCAACCACAAACCATTCTGCGCGGCGCTGAGGTGCCGCCCGTTCTGGAGGAACACCGCCAGCGCGAAGCTCACACCGAGCTGACCCATCGCTACGATCTGACCAGTGATAAGTCCGTAGCGGTAGGTGCGAAAGCGCAAGTTCGAGAACTCGAACAGCGGGTCGAGTGACTCGCGTTCCTTCCATCGTTCGACGAAGAAGAACGTCGTCAAGAGCGTGGCGGAGAACAGGAACGTCAGCGGAATGATCGACAGGAACCGCGTGACGGGCCAAACCATGTGGCCCGCGATCGAGAACTCGTCGATCGGCCGCCACCATCCGTAGACCGAGCCTTCGCTCAGGGCGAACACCAACGAGAACATGCCCACTGCGATCAGCGCGGCTCCGGGCACATCGATCGAGATCTTGCGCTCTGACCTTTTGCCCGACTTGATGACAAGGAGCGCGCCGAGCATGGCGAGAGGCGCCACGATCACGTTGATTCCGAAGGCCCACCGCCACGAGGCGTGCGTCGTGAGGAACCCGCCGACCGCCGGCCCCACCGCGCTGCCGACGCCGGCAGCCGCGCCCCACGCGGCAAATGCCGTTGCCCGCTCACGCCCACGAAATGTGCCCGACAGGATCGCAATCGTCGCCGGCAACATGAGCGACGCACCGATCCCTTCGATCACCGCTTCGCCGAGTATGAGCTCGGGCACACCTTGGGACAGCGCGGCGATGAGCGACCCGATACTGAAGAATCCGCAACCCAGGATGAAGATTCGTCGGTGTCCGTAGATGTCGCCGAGCCGTCCTCCGATGATGAGCAAGCTGGCGAAGGTCAGTGCATAGCCGGTGATCACCCACTCGATGCTCAGCAGTGACGTGTCGAATTCGCGCAGAATCGTGGGGATGGCGACGTTCAAGACAGTGTTGTCGAGTACCACGATGAACGCGGACACGACGAGGATCGCAAGCGCCAACCAACGCCCGGGATCGGGCGCGTCGGGGTCGAGCTCATCGAGCAGCGCGGAATCGGGCGCGTCGACCGCACTCATTGTCGAGCCCGACGCTTCTCGAGATCGCCGGCAACCGCGGCCGAGCGAGCGACGCCGGAGAAGAGCACGGCGATGTCGGCGGGCCCGATGTCGGCACGACCGATGGTGATTGACTTGCGCCGGGCGTCACTGCGCATCGGCCGTTCCGTGTCAGTTGGCATCGCGACCCCGGGCGTAACGGAATGATCATTCCGACTGTAGCCATCCGGAAAAGCCATCCCGCTACGTCATTGGTCACGACCTCTGCTCACGCAGAAAGCGCGCGCGCGGCGACCAGAGAATCGAAGAACTCGCGCTGGAAACAGATGAGCCCATCGCGGAACTGCAGCACGACGATGTACACATTTGCGTACGGCTTACCTGACGTGGCCAAGTGACCCTTGCTCGTGAACTCGACGATGAGCTCGTCGGGATCCAGGCATTGATGCACGCGAGTGATGGTGAGTCGCATCTTGTACACGGCAAAGGCCTCGCCTAAGAACTGCAACGCGTTTTGCTTTCCCTCGAGCCGCACGGGCGGGTCGGTGAACGCCAACTCGAGCACCATGTCGTCGGTGTAGTTCGCCAACTGCGCCTCGGCATCGGCATTGCTCACGCCCTCGAATGCAGCTTCAGCGGTGGCAAGGTTACGGGCGCGCTTCTCATCGGTCACGAAGCGAAATCTACCCGACCTCGGCCCTCGGCTTTGGCCGGTTTCGACGATGCCGTTCTCGGACGCAAACACGATTGCTTGCATCCGATCGCGTAGTCCCAGCTTTGTGAGCACGTGCGAGATATTGGTCTTGATCGTTCCCACGATCGGTGAGTCGTGCGAGCTCGATCGCGTGCGACGAACGAGCGGGACGGCGAACGTAATCCTCCATGACGCGGCGGGTGACAGATGGGGAGAGCATCGAGTCGCCCGCGGCGACGACTCGCACCGGCGCGAAGCGCTTCGAACACGTACTCATCGTGTTCGAAAGTCGTCAGAATGATCACTCTGCTGGCGATGGCAGGGTCATCCACGACATGGCGCGTGGCCTCGAGGCCGTTCATCCCCGGCATCTGCACATTCATCAACACGACATCGGGTCGCAGCCGACGGATGGCCGCGACCGCTGATTCTGGTCGGCCGGACATTCCGTTCGCGAAGCTCAGGCCCTATCGGTTGCCGCGGTGCGGCAAATGCTGGACGCGGTTGATCAAGCCGCGCTGACGTCAGGTGACGGATACCACGACCATCGCAATATCGTCGGCGGCCGACGTTCCTTGGAGCATCACCGTGACGAGATAGTCGCAGAGAGCCTCCGGCTCTGCGGGCCCTCCACTACATGCTTGCTGCAATCGATCTAGGCCAGTCGAGATCGCTTCAGTGCGTCGCTCGACGAGACCGTCCGTGTAGAGAACAAGCGTCGAGCCCGGGTCGATAGCGGCGCAATGAGAAGCGAACGACGTGGCAACACCCAGGGGCGGATCGCAGCGCTCATCTAAAAGGACAGTCGTCGCGTCTGGACTGCGGACCAGCGCAGGGCAGTGACCTGCCGTCGCGTATGTCCACGTGCGCGACTGCGGATCCAATATTCCATAGAGCGCCGTGACCATCGCGTCGGGTGCAAATACCTGCACGACTTCGTTGAGTCGCTCGAGCACGCGCTCTGGCGCAGTCTCGCTGAGCGCGATCGCACGGAGACTGAAGCGCACGGCGGCCATGTCCGCGACCGCGCTCAAGCCGTGGCCCGCAACATCGCCGATCGCCAACCCGAGCCGATTGTCCGGAAGGGGCAGCACCGCGTACCAGTCGCCGCCAACCGACGCACTGTTTTCGGCTGAGATATAACGAACGGCAAGTTGCGTGCCCGGCAAACGCGGGAGGGCGGCCGGCAGTAAGGCTTGCTGGAGAACCTGGACGACCTCGCGTTGACGGGCGAGCGTTTCCGCAGCGAAGGCCTTGGCACGCTCACGGTCCGTCACGTCGATCGCAACGCCGGTCGTACCAGTCGGTGTTCCGTCGTCGTCGATCAGCACGGTGCCGCGACACTCGATGTGGTGGATGGAACCGTCAGCCCAAATGGTCCGGTGCAACAGCATGTAGGGGCCAGGATCGGCCAAAGCCTTTTCCACCCGGGCAAGACACTCGGCGCGGTCCTCGGGATGAAGCGAACTGAGCCAATCTTCGAACGTCCCACCGAAGCCGCCGGGCGCCAATCCGTGTAACTCCTCGAGTCGTACATCCCACTGCGTGGTACCGGCAGCCATGTTCCAGGTCCATGTGCCGAGCTGAGCGGCCTCGAGCGCAAGGGCGAGGCGCTGATCGGTGAGAGAAGCCATCTGTCCTACCGCACATTTCGCCGTTGTTGTTTCGCACTCTAACCTTCGGTAACGCCGGTCATAGAAGTGCATGAGCGAGTTGATCGTAAGCGGCCATCGGGCTCTGACCGTCCGCAGTGAGGACCTGAACGGCGACGTGATCGGCGCCGGCGTCGAGGTGGGCGTCGAGCGCCGGAGGTTTTCGTGTAGTTGCTCAGCTTCAGGCAGGGCTCGGCAACGAATGGACGCCCGATGCCCCGCGCGACGTCGGGATCTGTCTCGAGGACAACCTTGTGCTCGGGCGCGATGACCACGCCGGGGCCAACGAGTCCGAAGCCCACTCCCAACAAGAAGCGGTCGCCGTGCCGGGCGGCGATGCGCTGGTACGCACGAACGATGCCGTTCTCGCCGTAGCTCGCGTTGAACCAGGCACCGAATCGACCAACTGCAAAACGTTGCGCGGGGCGCTCACGATGCCACCTCGGTCGGCACGATCTGTAACGTAGCGATACGGTCGTCGCGCAGCCCGAAGCGATCCGTCAGATCCACCGTGCCGCCGGGAAAGTTGCCCGCGAGATGGGTGTACACATCGTGGCGTTCGACGCCGTCGACGTGCCCGAGCGCGTCAGCACCGAGAACCTCGACGGTGTACTCGAAGGCACTCGCCCCGCTCTCGCGCCATTGGCGGATCCCCGCGTGACCGCGCCACTGGTGATCCTCGTCGAACACGACGGCATCCTCGGCGAAGCACTTGACCATTGCGTCGACATTGCCGCTGTCGGATGCGGCGAGGTATTCGGAGATGATCGTGGGTAGTGAGATGCTCATGGCAAGCTCCTTTGTCGGGCTGCGGTCGCCGAACTGTCGGGCGAATCGCGGTGTCACTGCTATGATTGAAGTTAGTAACTTCGAAAATAGCAGCTAATGGACGAGAGTGGTCGCGGTGAGCGAAAAAATCAGGCTCGAGGATCGGGAATGCCCACTGTCGGCCACGCTCGGTCTCGTCGGCGAGTGGTGGACGCTGCTGATCCTGCACGACGCCTTTGACGGCTACACCCGCTTCGATCAGTTCCAGGAGAACCTCGGCATCTCGTCGAGCCTGCTCACCAGCCGACTCAAGCAACTCGTCGCCAACGGGTTGCTCGAACGCCGTCAGTACCAAACGAACCCGCCGCGCTACGAGTACCACCTCAGCAAACTCGGCCGGTCGCTGCGCCCGGTCATCGTCGTGCTCGCCGGATGGGGCAACGCCCGCCTCCCCCGCGACGAACGCAGCATGGTGCTCGTCGATGCCGCGACAGGCATCGAGGCCGAACCGGTCGTTGTCGACCGTGCCACTGGCCGCCAACTCGACGGTCCGGACTTCGTTTTCACCGCCGGCCCCGCCGCGAGCAAACCGTTTCGCGACCGCTACGAAGGACGACCACAGCCTCGGAAAGCGGCGACACGCCGCAAACCCGCGCAGTCGGCGTGATCAACCATCGGCCGTCTCGTGCTGGCCGCCGATCACACCGTACCCAGCGCGGACACGGCCACGGGGCTCGATGGTTCAGCGACTCGCGACCACGTCGGCAAGTTCGCGCATGGCCGTCATCGTGTCCGCGGTGACCGTGGTGAAGACCAACTCGTCGATGCCGTCGGCCTCGCACTTCGCGATGAACTCGAGAATGGCCGGCGGCGAAGTCGGTGCGTTGCTCGACAGCGCGTCGTCGAGCAACGCCTGGTCGTAGCCGTAGTACGTGTGCGCATGCTGCACGAAGGCGTCGTGGGCACCGGGGCCGAGGGCGAAGTTGCACGCCGCGACCAGCCGCGGGCGGCCCGGCCGGCCGAGTTCGTCCCACGCCTGTTTCGCGATCGCGTAGCGCTCGAGGTGCACGGCGGTGTCGGCGGCAAACGCGAAGCTGCGCAGGCCATGCGCCATGCGACCGGCCCGGCGCAGGGCCGCCGGCACGAACCCGCCGATGATGACCTCGGGGCCGCCCGGGGTGAACGGAACGGGCCCGACCGGGGCGGTGCCGGGGAACGCAGGCTCGCCGCGCCAGATGCGCTGCATCGTCGCCAACTGTTCCTCGAAGCGCGCGCCGCGTGCCTCCCATGGTGCGGGCGAAACCGCGAAGTCGCTCTCGCGACCACCGAGGCCCAAGCCGAGGCTGAGCCGTCCCTTCGACAAGCGATCGATTGACGCAGCCTGCTTGGCCACCACGCCTTCGCGGTAGAGCGGCAGACACAGCACCGAGGTGTTGAGCCGCAACCGTGAGGTGATGGCGGCGACGTACGCGAGCGCCGTGAGTACATCGTGGCATTCGTACGCGAGCCGGTCACCAAGGCTGAGGCTGGCGAAGGGTCCGCTCTCGATCGTGTGCGCGAACTCCGCCAACTCGTCTGCTTCGAGGGCCTTCATCGGAAGACCGACACCGATGTCCATGCGCCCATGCTCGCGCGCCTGGACGATGTCCGCTCAGGAGTCAGCGCGCGATATAGGCCTTGTCGAAGTGCACGATGATCTCGCCGTTGAACGTGAGGCCGTGCAGGCTGTTACCCCAGACGACAGTCGGTTCGCCGGCACGGATTATTGCGCTCGGTGCCGTTTCGTTCCAGATGGTCTGCATCTGGCCGATGATTCGTTTGCGATCGTCTGGCGTCTTTGCTTTGCGCAGATCAGCAAGAGCGGCGTCCATCGCCGGATTTGCATAGCCGCTGCGATTCGAGGTGCTCGTACTTCCGAGGAAACGCTCGAGCTTGACCCAGGCGCCGGCGTCGAAGACCTGCAAGCTCCAGCAAGCCATGTCGAAATTCTTTTCGGTGACGACGATCCGGATCAGGTCACTCGTTGCAGGGGCGGTCTGCATCTCGACGTTGAAGCCGACGGCGTCGAGCGCAGTCTTCACTGCGAGGGCCTGCGACGCCTGAGCGGTGGTGCACGTGAGCCGAATTTTGCCGTTCCACGTGCCATCGGCCTTGGCCTGGGTCACCAGTGACGCCGCGAGCTTCGCGTCGAAGACAGGACCGGCGACGTCCGAGCTGTAGACGGATTTCTTGGAGAACAGCGAGGAGGATGCGTCGCCGAATCCCTGGTTGATGCGTAAGTCGAGCGCTTTGGGATCCAACGCCGCCAGGATTGCCTTGCGGATGACGACGTTCGACAGTGTCGTCTTCACGCCACCGAGGCCATTGTTGAAGAGCAACCCCTGTCCGTTCAAGAGTTGACTCGAATAGTTCGCCTTGTCGGTGCGCACCCGTTCCAACACACCGGCGTCGTCGAAGATACCGACGTTGAGCGTGCCGACCTTCACCGCGTCGTACGTGGCGCCTGCGTCCGCGAGCCGCACGAAGTTCAGTTGCTGGATACAAACCGGGCCATTCCAGTAGTCGGTCTTGGCGCGCAACGTGATCTTCTCGTTCGGCACGAACTGGACGAACTCGTACGGTCCCGCACCCGCGCCCACGGGCGCGAGGTTGAAGGCGGCGGCCCCGAGTTGGGCAATCACTTTCGGGTTGGGAATCAGGCCGAGGTTTTGTGCGCTCAAGAGATACGGGAACTCGGCCCACGGATCGACCAGGTTGACCACGAGATGGAGGTCGTCGACGACGGTGGTGCTTTTGATGAGGCTGGCAAGTACACGGTGAGGCGACTTGGTCGCCGGGTCCTTGTGCCGATCGAAGTTTGCCGCGATTGCGGCCGCGGTGAACGGGTCGCCATTGCCGAACTTCACCCCGGCCCGCAACGTGATCGTCCATTGCGTGAAGGTGGCGTCCGACTCGACCTTCTGGGCGAGTCGCGGTTCGTAGTCGCCCGTCTGGGGATTCCACTGCATCAATGTGTCGTAGATCGCGGCGAGTTCGGTACCACCCGTCTGTCCGCCACCCGAGCTCACCGCGGGGTCCAAACCGGACGTCTCGCTGAAGATGCCCATCGTGGCGGTTCCACCCACCCTCGAGGCGTTGCAGGTGTCGGGAACCGGAGCAGCCGTCGTCGGCGTCGCGCCCAGTGATGTCGTCGACTGCTTCCCAGCGTCATCGGAGCCGCAGCCCGCCATCGCGACAACTGCCACCAAGGCGAGGCAGATGACTCGGCGCACCGCGATTGGGCGCACGGCCCGTGATTCCCCCATTTGGATTCCCCGTTCTTGCAGCGCCGGCGTCGACCGGTCGTCCGGTACCCACGATTGACTAACAGTCGACTGTCAGTCTCCCTTTGAGTCAGTGTAGCTCACCTTGCGCCGTGCGCAAGTACCTCGCCGGCGGGCCTCGACGGCTCGATCCAGGGCGTTGACCTGGGTCGATACCGGTAGAGACGTCTCGCGGACAGGTTCCCACCACGCGGTCGTCACCCTAAGAAACAGTCGACTGCTAGTCTCGGCTACATGTCCAAACTGATCCCTCCCGAGGCCCACGACATCTTGCGCGACCTGCCCACAGGGCACGTGGCGACGGTGCGGCCCGACGGTCGGCTCAGCGTGAACCCGGTGGCGCTGCTCTTCGAAGACGGTTTGGTTCGCTTCTCGACAACCAAGGATCGGGCGAAGTACCGCAACTTGCTGGCCGATCCAAGAGTCGCGATCTGCGTGCCGCATCGCAACAACCCGAATCGCTACGTCGAACTTCGCGGTCACGTGGAGATCGAGGACGATACGGATCGGGCGTTCATCGATCGCGTGGCGCGTCACTACATCAGCGAGGACCACTATCCGTTCGACCATCCACAGGCCGAGCGAGTGACCGTGACCATCGTCGCCGAACAGGTGTCGATGCGAGCGATCCCCCTCTCGGACAATCCGCCCGGCGCGCCGGACAGCGCTCGCGCGTAGTGCGCCGCGAGTTACAGCTCAGCGACCGCGAGGGTCGCGGCCGCGGTATTCGTAGCCGACGCTCGAGGCCGCGACCGTTGGCTCCGGTATCTCCCAACGAGGCGCCGGCCCCACGGGCGCGTCGCCAAGGATCATGGCGCGATGCAACTCGCGTTCCGCGGTGTAGTCGTTGATCGCGTGGTGGAGCGTGCATCGGTTGTCCCACAGCACGACGTCGCCGGGAGTCCAGCGCCATCTGCACGTGAACTCCGGACGCTCGCACCAAGTCAAGAGATGATCGAGCAGCGCGCCGCTCTCGCCCGGTAGCAACTGACGCAGCCCGCGCGTGAACAGTCGATTGACGTACAACGACTTGCGACCGGTCGCAGGGTGTACGCGTACCACCGGATGTTCGTGGTTGATGCTCTGATCGATGGTCGACATGTGGAGCGCACTCAGGCCTTCGAGTAGGTCGCGCATTGCATCGGACAACGACTCGAACGCCAGGTACTGATTGCTCCACATCGTGTCGCCCCCGACATCAGGGCCTTTGATGAATCGAACAAGCACGCCGATCGGGGGTGCCGGCGTGTAGGTGACGTCGGTGTGCCACACATCGGCGCGACCGCCACGCTCGCTGTGCAGGACAGTGAGATCGGGCAACGCTTCGCTGAAGCCGGCAGCGTGCGGATGAGTTTCCAGTGGTCCGAATCGCTTCGCGAAGTCTCGATGACCCTCTGGGTCGAGATCCTGGCCGGGGAAGAACAAGACAAGATGCTCGTACCAGGCCCGTTCGATCGCGTCGAAGGTCGCATCGTCGACGGCGTGGAGATCGACGCCTCGAACGACGGCGCCACATGCTGCGGAGATTGGGGCGATCTGGAGCGGTTTCAGCTGAGGATTCCGAACCGTTCGAGCTCGTAGGCCTCGATCGCGTTGCCCCGAAAGAGCTTCCGGATCTCGTCGTCGTCGAGACCGGCAGCTTCCACGAGACGGGTCGCAGTCTCGAGCGTGTGGGGGAACGTCGAATCCGAGTGTGGGTAGTCGACCTCGAACGTGATGCGGTCCATCCCGACTGCGTTGCGGAGCGACAACCCGGTCAGGTCATCGAACATGCAGCACCATACGTGACCGTCCATGTAGTAGCTCGGCGGTTGCAGGAGATCGATCCCGTAGTCGGGGTTGCCGCGCCGCGCCGCCCAGATGTTGTCGGCGCGCTCGAGGACGAACGGGATCCATCCGACTTGGCCCTCGGAGTACGCAATGCGCAAGTTGGGGAAGCGGTCGAAGACACCAGAGAGTATGAAGTCGAGTAGTGAACCCATCGAATTCGAGAACGTCAGCACCGAACCAATGGCATGGGGTGCGTCCGATGAGGTGGACGGCATCTTCGACGACGAACCGATGTGCAGGTTGATGACCGTCGAGGTCTCCTCGCACGCACGAAACAGCGGGTCCCAATGCCGCGATGGGTCATGCACCGAAGGCAGGCCCAAGTGCGCCGGGTTTTCCGAGAACGAGATCGCGAACGCGCCTTTCGCCGCGCTGCGGCGAACCTCCGTGGCGGCCAGCTCGGGATTCCACAACGGCACGATCGTCACCGGGATGAGGCGACCGCGCGCATCGCCGGCGCACCATTCGTCGATGATCCAATCGTTGTAGGCGCGCACGCACAACGCCGCGAGGTCCTTGTCCTGACGTTCGAGGAACGTCTGTCCGCAGAAGCGGGGCAACACGTTCGGGAAGCACAGCGACGCCTCGACATGATTGAGATCCATGTCCGCGAGCCGGTCCTTCTGCTTCCAGCATCCGGGTCGGATCTCGTCGAAGGTCACGGGCGTGTTGTCGAGGTTCTCGAAGCCGACGGCAGCCGAGATGCGGGCGAACGGGTAGACGATGTCGTCGTAGATCCACCAATCGCACCATTGACCACTGGCGTCGCCTTTCGTGAAGGCGAAGTTGCCGCCCCGATAGGTGAACTGCGCCCGATCGCGTTCGATCCGCGGCCCCCGATCCTTGTATCGGGCGGGAAGCCGATCGCGCCAAAGATCGGGCGGCTCGACGACGTGGTCGTCAACCGAGATGATCCTTGGAATTTCCACCATCGATCGACCTCACAGCAAGAGACAGGCAGTCGACTGTTAGTCTAGCTTGGACGGCCAGGACGTCAAGGGCGCCGGCACTGCGGTCACCCAAAGGAGCGAGATGGGTCTCAGTCATATTTCCTTCGTGGCGATCCACGTCAGCGACCTCGAGCGAGCTCGCCGCTTCTGGGTCGACGGCCTCGGATTCACGCCACTGACCCACTTGGTGGTCGACGGCCGATCACCGACCGCGGTCGAGTTGGGCCTCGACGACCTGCACACCGAAGGCCTGTTCTGCGAACGCGACGGGATGCGGATCCAGCTCCAACACCAGGTTCGCCCCGCGCACGTCGCACTCCCGCCGATTCGCCAACAACTCGGTCTCAGCCATTTCGGCGTGCGCGTCGACAACATGGACGAAGCGCTCGAACGAGTGAATGAGTACGGCGGGTCGATCATCGAAGGGCGTCGCCACCGCAACGATGCACTCGGATCAGAAGTCGCGCGCATCACCGACCCCGATGGCGTGCGCATCGAACTGTTGATGATGCCCGGGGACCCGACGGCGATGCCCGGCCGTCCGCTCACGAGCAACTGACCCGCAGCGACACCAACGATGGCGGGTTTGCTCGGAACCAGCGTGAACCGGCGCGAAGACAGAGCACTGCTCACCGGCCACGCGCAGTACACGGGCGACATCTCGATCGCCGGCTGCCTCATGGCGCACTTCGTCCGCTCTCCCTACGCGCACGCGCGTGTCGAATCGATCGATTGCTCGACAGCCGCGGCGATGCCCGGCGTCGTGGCGGTGTTCACGAACGAGACCCTCGGTCTCGGGCCGACGACCAGCCGCATGCCGATCGCCGACGCGCTTCGCCGCCCACCGCTCGCCGCGGATCGGGTGCGCTACGTCGGTGAGCCGGTGGCGTGCGTGATCGCGACGTCTGAAGCGTTCGCCGCCGACGCGGCAGACGCGGTGATCGTCGGCTACGACCCACTCGGCACCGTTGTCGACATGATGGATGCGCTCGAGCCCAACGATGTCGTCCTTCATCAGAGCATCGGCGAGAACGTGATGTGGGTGGTCGGCCCCGACGAGCCCGACCTGCACGACAAGGCCGACATCATCGTCACCGGCCGCTACGAGAACACGCGCATGGCCGTCAGCCCGATCGAGCCCTACGCGCTCACCGTTCGCCCCGATCCGGGCGGCCATCTCACCGTGTGGTACTCCTGCCAAGGAGGTCACGCGATCCGCGACGGTCTCGCGGCGTCGCTCGGATTGGACTCCACGCAGGTCCGTGTCATCGTTCCATGGGTCGGCGGAGGTTTCGGGGCCAAGGGCGTGTGGAACCCCGAGCACGTCACGGTGGCGCGAGCCGCCCAGCTGACCGAACGCCCCGTGCGGTGGGTCGAGCGGCGATCCGAGAACTTGCTGTCGATGCACGGTCGGGCACAGGTGCAGTTCGCACGCATGGGCGTTCGCAACGACGGCCGCATCGTGTCATTCGAAGCGTTTGTGGTTTCCGACGCTGGTGCCCATTTGGTCGCGGGCGGATTCCTTCCTACTGCGACCCGGCTCATGGCCCAAGGCTGCTACCGCATTCCTCGCGTCAAGTTCGACCACGCGGTGGCGTTCACGAATACGGCGCCGTTGTTGGCGTTTCGGGGCGCCGGTCGGCCCGAAGCCACCGCGCTGATCGAGCGAACCGTCGACCTCTCGGCGCGCGAACTCGGCATCGATCCGCTCGAGATCCGCCGCAGAAACTTCGTGCGGCCCGACGAGTTTCCTTTCACGACCGAGACCGGGGCGGTATATGACACCGGTGAGTACGAGCGCAGTCTCGACATTGCAGCGCGTGAAGTCGACTACCACGCGCTGCGAGGCGAGCAGCAACGACGGCGCGACTGCCACGATCGGGTCGCTCTCGGCATCGGCGTCGCGAGCTACGTGGAGATCACGGGTGGATTCAGCCCGCGGGAGTACGGCTCGGCGGCG
Organism: Acidimicrobiales bacterium; assembly: GCA_039934635.1. Lineage (GTDB taxonomy): Bacteria > Actinomycetota > Acidimicrobiia > Acidimicrobiales > WLNW01 > DATLFA01. The sequence goes on along the minus strand of JBDTLT010000096.1, from coordinate 3,467 downwards.
ATCGACGACGACGGCTCGGCGACGATTTCCGTAGGAACCCAGTCGCACGGGCAGGGTCACGAAACAACCTTCTGCGCGCTGGCGTCGGATCTGTTGGGTATCCCCTTCGATCAAGTGCGCTTCGTTCAAGGCGACACCGATTTGGTGCCCCGCGGCGCCGGGACAGGCGGTTCACGCAGCGCGCAGATCGGCGGAAGCGCCATCGGCGCGGCGTGTGCACGGTTGATCGAACAAGCCCGCGGGCTCGCAGCCGAGACCTTCGAAGCCGACGTCAGCGATGTTGTCCATCTCGACGGTGGCTTGTTCGCAGTGGCCGGCGTGCCCAGCCGGTCCGTGGGGTGGGCCGATCTCGCGATCAGCGATGAGCGCAGCACTGCAGGCGCCCGCCGAGATGACCCGCTCTTCGCCTGGGCCGATTTCGACCAGGCCGGTGCCACGTATCCATTTGGCACCCACATCTCGGTGGTCGAAGTCGATACGGAGACCGGACGAATCGAGATCCTTCGCCACGTCGCCGTCGATGATGCCGGCATCATCTTGAATCCCGCGATCGTCGAGGGGCAACAACACGGCGGTATCGCGGCAGGTATCGCACAAGCGTTATGGGAACGCGTCGTGTACGACCCCGCGGGCAATCCGCTTGCCACCAACTTTGCCGAGTACGGCATTCCGAGCGCGGCCGAACTCCCGAGCTTCGATGCTCGAACGACCGTGACTCCCACCCACATGAATCCGCTCGGCGTCAAGGGCATCGGTGAAGCCGGAACGATCGGCGCGACCCCGGCCATTCAAAATGCAGTCATCGATGCACTCGCCCATCTCGGCGTCACGCACATCGACATGCCGCTGACCACCGAACGAGTGTGGCGATCGATCGTCGATGCGAGCCGAGATATCGATACGTCATCCACACCCGAATGGCCGACGGTTTCTCGCAGGTGACCGGTGCGCAGGTGACCGGTGCTCAGGTCAGCACACCGTCAAAGAACAACGTCACGACGTGTCCGACGATCGCATCAGGGTCTAACTGACCACCGGCCTCTTCGAGTCCGAGATGGCGGTTGGAGAAGGCGGCCACGAACAACGCGTAGAGGCCGAGCGCAATGGTGGTCGGGTGCAGATCGGATCGGAGTGACCCTTCGGCTTGACCCGCCTCGATGAGCTTGATCCAAAGCGGAGTGATGGCGTTTGCCTGATCGGACAGCGGCCGCAGCAGGACACTTTCGTCGATAAGACGACGGTCTTGAAACAGGATCATGAAGGCGTCGCGATACTCGATGGTGCACTCGACGGCGGCTTGGAAGCGCGCCCGCAGGTGATTGAGCGCGCTCTGGCCGGGCTCGGGCGGTTCGCTGAGCACGTCGCGCAGCGCCGCCAACGCCGGGCCCAACACGAGCTCCACGATTTCTTCTTTCGCATCGAAGTGCGCGTAGAGACTGCCGCGGCGCATTCCGACTGCGTCACCGATGTGACGCAGTGATGCACCGTCGATGCCGCGCTCCGCCATGAGGCGACCGGCCACACCGACGATCTCGGCCTTGCGGTCGGTCATGGGGACGATGTGCTTGTCACGACCCAGATCTTGATCTGCCACGTTGCTCATGTCTCCCGGCCCAACCATAGCGGCAGGTCGTGCCCCGATCGTGCCTGGCCATCGCTCACGCGCAGTATGCGCCACCGTTCACGTGCAGCGTCGTACCGGTCGTGAAGTCGCTGCCCGGCCCGCAAAGAAACACGACCGCGGCGGCGATTTCTGACGGATCGGCGAGACGCTGCGGCCGGATCAGTACGCCTGATTGCACCGCCTCACGAAGTTGGGCCTCGGGTCCGCCGATTCCTCTTTCGACCATCGGCGTCAGCGTCGTTCCCGGGGCAACGTTGTTCACGGTGATGCCGTGTTCTCCGGCCTCGACCGCGAGTACCCGCGAGAACGCGAGAAGACCGCCTTTGGAAGCGGCGTACGCCGCGGTCCCCGCGCTGCTGCGATACGCGGCGCGCGACGTGATGTTCACGATTCGTCCGCGGCCTCTCTCGATCATCGAAGGCAGCACAGCTCGGCAGACGAGGAACGCGCTCGTCAGGTTGATCGCAATCACCTGATGCCACAATTCGTCTGGGTGCTCGACGACGCGCGCGACGCCGCCGATGCCTACTGCATTCACACAAATGTCGATCTTGCCGAATCGGTCGAGCCCGGCCGCCACTGCTGCGGCCACGTCCGCATTCGCCGAGACATCCGCTCGTACTGCGATGGACTCACGACCAGTTCGACCCGCCGCCGATGCGGTCGCACCCGCGGCATCCATGTCGCGATCGACTGCGATCACATCGACGCCACGCGCGGCGAGTGCCAAAGCGACGGCCGTGCCGATGCCTCCGCCCGCTCCGGTGATGAATGCGGTTCGTCCTTCAAGCTCCATCGGGAGTTTCCTCTTGTCGTTGCGCAACCATTGGCACTTCGAAACCGGCGGCCCGTTCGATCATCGTCAGCGTGGCGAACGAGCGCTGCGCACCCATTCCTGCGGCGAGTGCTTCGACGAAGCGTTGGTGCGCCGCTGCGGTCGTCGACAGCGGCACGTCGAGCTCACGGCCGGCCGCCAGAGCCATGGCGATGTCCTTTTCGGCCAACGCGAGTGCGAAGCCAGGCCCTTCGAACTCACGAGCCAACACGCGACCACCTGTTCGCACATGTGTCGCAGCCACACCCGTTCGATCGAGCATGGCCAAGAGAACCGACGGGTCGATACCCGCCTTCGACGCGAGGACCATGCCTTCTTGAAAGAGCACTTCGCCGCACAGATACAGCTGATTGTTGACCAGCTTGGCGACGGTGCCCGTGCCTACGGCGCCCAGGTGCAACACCGGGTCGGCGAACGTTGCCAATACGGGTCGGGCGATGCCGAGGTGCTCACTACTTCCGCCGACCATCGCGACGAGAGTGCCGGCGTTGGCACCGGCGCTGCCCCCCGACACCGGCGCGTCGAGGAACCCGACGCCGACGTCCGCGCAGTGACGAGCAACTTGATACACGGTGTCGAGCCCGTTGGTCGTGTGATCAACCAGCACTGCGCCCGGCTTCATGTGCGTCAGCACGCCGGTGACGCCGTTGACCACTGCCTCGACTTGTCGCGGACCGGGCAGCGACATACAGACGACTTCTGCGCCGTCGACGACCTCGGCGATGGTCCCCGCCCAGCGTGCGCCGGCGCGCTCGACGGCAGCGGCGACGTCACGGCGCTGGTCGTGGACCACAAGATCGTGACCCCCGCGTTGGATACGAAGGGCCATCGGGCCGCCCATGTTCCCCAGACCGATGAATGCCACGCGCATCGCAACCCCCTAACAGTCGACTGTCAGTCTACCGTGTTCCGCCTGGGGCAAGGTGAGCGTTCGCGCCGGCTTGCGGCATCACGCGGACTCGTGTCCGCCCGAACCAGCCTGTTGCCAGGAACGGGCGCCGATCAACA
>JBDTLT010000095.1:0-19031 GCA_039934635.1 Acidimicrobiales bacterium | reverse complement strand
CCTTTCTGTGTGCGCCCAACTTGGGCTTGGACACTCGACCACGAGAGGTGGAGGTCCGTCAAGTAATTATTTCTCGATCTTCCGATTTCCCCAACCCTCGGGGGTGCCGGCGCGCCGATTTGGGCCGTCGGGCCTGGCTTCCCGCTTTGAGGGCCGCTCGGGCCCGGCTTCCCGCTTTGAGGGCCGCTCGGGCCCGGGGCTCAGTGGCCGGGCGGGGCCGACCCGGCCGGCAGGAACACGAAGTTGTTCACGTATTTCGCCGTGCCGAGCAGTGAGTTGGCGATATAGCCGCGCCGCTCGACCGTGGCCTGTGCACCAAGTTGATGGCGCTCGAGGTCGAACTGTGCGATCGGGTTCCACCGCCGGTCGAAACGGAACCAGCCTTCGTAGTCCAAGTCGGCGAAGTGATCGAAGACATCGCGCACCGCGACATCGCCGCGCTGCTCGATCTCGATCAGGATCACCGGCCGCTGATGCGTGATTGTCCGCTTCGCGCCGCGCAGCACCGGCAACTCATGGCCTTCGACATCGATCTTGATGAAGGCAACGTCACGAAGATCGAGATCGTCGAGCGGTGTCAGCTTGACCTCGACCTTGGACCGCTCACCGCTCGCGACGCGAGGCTCGATCGTCGAGCGACCTTCGCTACCGCTGCCGCCGGTGGGCACGAACAGTTCGGTGACACCGGCCCGATCCGACAGCGCGGTTTCGATCAGATCGACGTTCTCCGCGGTGACGCGGCGCAGGAACGCCGCGAGGTGAGGCACCGGCTCGATGGTGACGACGCGGTCGGCTTTGCGCGACAGCCAATACGTCCATGGACCCCACCACGCGCCGACGTCGACAACCGTGCCCTTCTTGGCCGCCTCGCGCGGGAAGTAGTCGTTCAGGTGCCGCAGTTCCGCTTCGAATGAGCGGTACTGCCACGCGAGCAGTGAGTACAGAAGTCGATCGGGGATCTTGTCGAAGATGCGCGCTTGCAGGGCCACGGACGCACGCTACGTCACGCGTGAAAAACCTCAGGCGTTGGAACGGGATCCCGTCGGCTTGGACGGACGGTCGCGCCGCCGCTCGGGGCCCGCCAGCAGGCCCAGTAGGACGAGCGCGAATAGGGCGATGACGTGGGCAAATCCGAAATGCCCGGGCCATCCCCCCCCGGGCTCGTAGTCGAAGTGGGTCTGGAACACCAGCACCTGTAGCGCCGCTGCCGCGATGGCCGCGGGTATCGCGTAGTGCAGCACCCAGGCGCGCTCGGGCCAGCGGCGGCGCGCCGCGAACAAGGCGGCCATCACGACGCCGGCGATCGGATGAACGAACAGTGCGCCGATGACGAACGCGACCGCGATCGTTGCGCGCCCGGGGCGCGCCGACTCGAGTACACCGCGTCGGTCGGGCCACACGAGTTTTGGCGTGTCGGGCGCGCGCTCGATCGCGCGCCACGGGCGGCGCAACGCGAGCACGAGACAGACGATCACCGCCAACGACGACACGATCAGCGCGATGTTTTCGCGGCGCTGCGGCGTCCATTGCACGTGCACGTCGAACGGGCCGGCGTGTTCGGGCGTGATCAACCAACCGTTCGCGAACGAGTCGATCGGGTGGGGTCCATCTACTCGCGCATCGGCGATGTCGACGTGCCATCCGTCGTTGATGCTTTGATCGAGCACGAGCCAAAACGGCGCGCCGTCGGATTGCACTGTGGCCTTGACGCTCGTCGCTTCGTGTGAATCGACGGTAACCGTTGGCGTCGCACGCGGCGTGGCCGCCGGCGCCGCGGCGGTGGCGGTGTAGGCGGCCGAGCGAAGCACGAGGCGATCGATGTCGATGCCGCTGTCGAGCCCCACTGCCGTCGCGATCTCGTGGCGGCCGGCGCCCAGCGTGAGCGCCGATCCGCAGGGCGTGACGACGAGCGCCTCACGCCGGGTCGGTCCCGAGTCACCGTCGATGCGTACCGGCAACGGAGCGCCGTCGACGGTGACGAGATCGTTGCGACAGCCGGTGGCGATGGTCGTGATGGCCGCCGCGGGTGGGGGAAGGGGCAGGCCGACCTCGGCGATGGCGACGGGAAAGTCGACGGCGTTGCCGGAGTACCAGTCGGGCGTGGTGCGGGCGTCGTAGCCGCCCAGCGTGAGCTGCACGGAGTCGCCGACCAACGGACGCGGCAATGGCAACGACACGTGCGTGGTGGAACCGAGGGCGGATACGGGGAGTGCCGGCAGCGCGAGTTGCACCGGATCGTTGGCGCCGACGCGCAGCGTGAGCGAGCGCGGTTGAGAATGGTGTTCGTCGGTGACGACGTCGAGCTCGAGCGTGTCGAGTGTGATGGCCGACGTGAGTTCGGCCTGCCAGGTCTGTCCGGTGATGCCGACGAACGGCGTCGACCACGCAGTCGTGGTGGAACCGTCGATCGCGCCCGACGCGCGCGATGTGGTGGCGCCCGCGAGCCGTTCGCTCGAACGCACCGATGCGACACCGCTGCGAGTGAAGCCCAGCAGCCGATCGAGGACCGTCTCGTCCGCGCCCGGGTTGACGCGCGCGGTGCCGTCGACCGTCAGGGTCAGCGGCGTCGGCAGATCGAGGATTCGCCGCATCGACAGTTCCGGATCCGCGCGCACAGGCTCGGCGGGGTTGGCCCGCTGGCGGCTCAACGTGAAGGCCAATGGCGCGGTGGCCGCGTTCGATCCGAGCAGGTCGAGCACGGCCGTCGGCAGCACCGTCAACTCTTCGACACTGACGCCGGGGATCTCGATCTCGCCGAAACCGGCGGCCCCGTCGTTGTCGTTGGCGGCGGCGAGAATAGTGATCTCGAGCTTGTGAAAGGGCTTGCCGTCGAGGTTCACGCGTATCGGCTCGGGGCCGCGTTCGGCGGGCAACTCGACGTCGATGTCGCGTGTGCCGTCGAGGGTGACGCGAGCGTGCGTCACGAGTTGCGTGCCCGGGCGCAGCCGCGGATCGCGCAGTGAGATGGCATCGGCGCTGACGTCGCGCCCGAGCTCGATACCGATCACCGGGGGGCTCGTCGCGGTCGGGAGATCGGCCCGCCATGCCGTGCGCGGATCACCGTCGAATGCATTGGTGGGTCGTTCTTCGGGCGTGAGTGTGAACACGCCGCCGTAGGCCGACGACCAGATGCGCTGCGCGCCGCGCAACTCCGTGACCGTCAACGCGTTCGCCGGTTCGTCGTCGACAACCGGCAGCCGGGCGTCGGAGATGTCGTCGAGTACGACGCTCGAATCTGCCGGCTCTGTCGCGCCTACGTTGTCGCGTAAGGCGTACCAACGCTGCGCGCGTTTGCGATTGGAATCCGTCACGATGTACACGGTGCCGCGGCCGAGCGCGTCTTTCGCAGAGGTCACCGACACGTCACCACCCAACAGCACCGGCAGACGATCGAGATCGATCAAACCTGCCGCGGCAGCGGCCAGGATGCCCTCGCCGTCACCGTCGATGACCGTGCCCGCGCCGGTCGTCGCCGCGCTCAAGATCGCGCGAGGCGCCGCTTGGACAGCGAAGATCGCGACCTCTGGCGGTGTGGGCGCGCGCGGGTCGAGCGTCAGTTGCAGCTCGTCGATCAGCGGCCGGTCGGCGGCGGCGACGTTCGGCAATTGCGGCCCGAAGACTTGCGGCGCGGACAGGCCCGGCGCCGCGCTCACCTGGGGCCAGATCACCTGCGGGCGCACCGTGCGGTAGCGCTCGTACTCGAGGTCGTTGCGCACGACGATGTCGGTGGCGCCGAGAAGACGCGCCACCGTGGCCAGCGTCGCGGGTTCGAACCAGCCCTCTTGGATGCTGCGATCGAGCGCACCGAGCAACGACACCCCGGGTGCGCTGCCGATAGGCACGAGCTCGCGGGCGATCACCGGCCGATCGACGAGCCCGGGCGTGATCGGGTCGAGCGTGTGGCCCCATCGATACGACGCGAAGTCGATGCCGGGCAGTTCGAGAATGCGTCCGTCGCCCCGGTTGAGGGCGCGGGCCGCGTCGAGCCAGTACTGCGGGATCTCACGACGCGAAAAGCGCGGTGCGATCAACCCCTCGCGCCACTGCGCCGGCAGTGCGCCGAAGACGAACACGACGATGACGAGGGTGCTCGCACCCGCCACGCGGACGTGGCGACGGCTGAGCGCGCTGAGCCCGGCGGCGAGGAACGCGGCAAGCCCCAGAGCCACGAGCGGCGCGGCCCGCTGCGTGTTGCGCAGTGAGAGCACGAGGTTCGAATGGCGGCTCGCATCTTCGAATGCTGCGCCCACCGGCGTACGGGTCGGTGTGGCGAACGCGCCAACGGCGATGACGGTGCCGACCGAAATCAATAAAGCGAAGTAGTGCCGCGCCCGCCAGCGCATCGAGGCGGCGAAGAGGAGCGCGACGATCGGCAGAGCAAACGTGACGGCGATGAGCAGACGACTCGTCTGGTACGGAGGCGCAATACCGTCGAGCCAGGGCCGGCCGGGGTCGCGTCCGTAGAAAAACCAATAGCCGAGACCCCGAACGATCTCCGCCGCCGATGTGGACGATGATGTCGCGCGCACGTTTTCCGTCACGGCCAAGATCGGCAGGCCGTACTTGCCGCCGATTGAGTAAGCGACCAGCCACCACAGCTGGCAGACCACCGTGAGCAGACCCATGTGCCAGAGCGCGCGCCACCCGTCGCGCCAGGTGATCTCGTGTTGCCACCACACCGCGTAGGGGATCCACATGCAGGCGCCGAGAATCACGAAGAAGACCGAACTACCGTTGAGCGATCCGCAACTCGTCACGATGAGTGCGAAGGTCGCGGGCCATCTCCATCCGCCTTCGTCGAGAGTGCGCATCGCGCACCACACGAGCCACGGCAGCGCGCTGAACGGCAACAGGAGTGCGGACTGTCCGGTGATGTGCCCGAGCACGAACGGGCTCAGCCCGTAGGCGAGCGCGCCGACGAGTTGTGCGCGATGACGTGGCATCAACGTGCGGAACAACACGAGCGCGCCGAGGCCGGCGACCAACTGGATGAGCCCGATCCAGATCCGTTGCGCGGCCCAGTCGGGAAGGCCGATGGCATCCATCAACCAGTAGTACGGGCCCATCGGCCACAGGTAGCCGACCTGTTGATGTGACACGGTGCCGCCCGCAACCGCGGGATCCCACAACGTCAACGCACGGCGCAACAGGCCGCCGGGATCGAGATAGAGGTATTGCTTGGTGTCGGCGTTGAGGCGCCCGTCGGCACCGAGGAGCAACGGGAAGATCGACGTCGCGGTGAGCACGACGACATCGACGAACGACACCCGATGGGTCGATTTCGTCGTCGCAACGGTCATCGCGGGCGGCGTTTTCCTTGGCCGTGGAGGCGGTCGGCTTCGTCGCAGAGTGCGCCGAAGAGCGCGGCCGTCGATGCCTCCCAGGTGAACTTCGCCGCATGCTCGAGCGCCCCGGCGCGGAGTACGTCGCGGCGATCAGAGTCGTTGAGCAGCGCCACGACCGCGTCGGCCAGTTCGGTCAGACTGTCGACGAGCAGCCCGCTGCGCCCTTCGTCGACGGCGTCGAGATGACCGGGGATCCGCGTCGCCACGACCGGCGTGCCGCACGCGGCCGCTTCGGTGAGCGTCAGGCCGAAGCCCTCGCGCTTGGACGCGCTCGTGACGATCCAGGCCTGTTGATACCACGAGACGAGTTCGTCGTCGGAGACCTTGCCGACGAAGCGCAGCCAGTCGCCGGCGCCGAGCGCGGCGGCCTTGGCCTCGAGTCGGGCGCGGTGCGGGCCGTCACCGACGATCACCGCCTCGACATCGGGCACGCGCGACCGCACGTCGATGAGCGCGGGCAAGAGATCGTCGAGGCCCTTTTGCGGCATCATGCGGGCGACCGTCAGGACCAGCGGTCGCGGCGAGCGGAAACCACCGGTCGTGAAACGCGGATCGACGCCGTGGTACGCGATGGAGATGTTTTCGGGAGCGGCGCGGTAGTGCTCGACGATCTCGTCGCGCGCGGAGAGTGCGGCAGTGACGAGGGCGCGCTTGCGGTAGACGATCGGTACGGCATGGCGCTCGAAGAACTCGCCGACGCGGCCGAGCGGGCCGGGCAGCAACATGTCCCACGTGCCGAGGTGCACGTGATGCACGAGACCGATCTGCGGTTTGCGTGACCACAGCGGAGCGAAGAACGGCACGCCGTGGAAAATCTCGATGAGGCCGTCACACGGGCCCATCCGTCCGGTGATCTCGTCGAACGGCGCCATTGCGAACACCCCGAGCCGGCCGCCCCGGCGCAGCACGCGGTAGCCGTCGCGCCGCACTTCTCGGGGGGCACCCTTGACCCTTCCGGTGTGCATCGTGACGTCGATCCCCGCGAGCGCCAGATGGGCGCAGACCTGGGCCGCGTGCTCTTCGGCACCGCCGCCCTCGGGATCGTCGAGGTCGCGGAACGCGAAGAGGTGCACATGCTTGATGCCGGCCTCCGCGGCGCGGGCGCGCATGGATTCGTGGAAAAGGGAGGGAACGAGAACTGACGGCGGCACAGGCGATTGTTGCGTCAACTGAAGGGACCCCTATCGTAAGCTCAGCCGGAGCCGTGGACCAGCACCGAGGGAGACTCGTGACGAGGGCACAGGAGCCAGTACCCGGGGTCCCGGCGCGCTCGCTGGTCATCCCCATGTACAACGAGGCCGGCCGCATCGGTGGGACCCTGGCGACCCTCGCCCGCTCGCCGCTCAACCGGCCCGAGCTCGAGCTCGTGCTCGTCGATGATGGCTCCACCGATCGCACCGCCGAGGCCGCCGAAAAGGTGCTGGCCGAAGTGGGCCTGTTCCACGCCGCGGTGCTGACGCTCGAACGCAACCAGGGCAAGGGTGCGGCCGTGCGCCACGGCATGTTGCAGGCGAAGGGTTTGACGCGCGTCTACGTCGATGCCGACCTCTCGGTGACCGTCGACGACATCGAGCGGTGCTTCGCGCTCATCGAGCAGGGCAGCGCCGAGGTCGTCTACGCCACACGGGCCCACTCGGGCAGCGATATGCGCCACAGCCAACCCGCGCACCGCGTGCTGTCGGGGCGCACTTTCAACTTGTTGCTGCGGCTACTCGGTCTCACTGCCGAGCGCGACACGCAGTGCGGGCTCAAGGGTTTTTCGGCGGCGTCCGCGACGGCACTGTTCGGCGCCTTGCACACCGAGGGATTCGCGTTCGATGTCGAGCTGCTGGCGCGGGCGCGCCACGACGGCATCTCGACCGAACCGATGCCCGTCACGTGGAACCACACCGACGGCAGCCGGGTGCAGCCGCTCAAGGATGGTTTCGACATGGCGCGATCGGCCATCGCGATCCGCCGGGCCATCGGCCGCGGCGACCGTGGCCCCCGCCGCTGACCCTGACCCCCGCGCGCGTCAGTCGTTGAACGCGTAGGCGAGCAGGCCGTCGACTTCGGTGACGGTGGCTTCGCCCAGCAGACGCAGGTGCTCGAGGTGGGCGAAGGTCTCGCTTTCGGCCATGTCGCCCCACGCCCGCTCTTTGAAGAGGTACCGCATGAACTCGGCGACCGTGCCGAGGTGCAGCTCACCGCGGCCGACGTTGCGCAAGATGTCGAGGCGTTCGTCGTGATGCCGTGCGATGTCGTCGGCGCGTCCGGCGAGATCGTGGAACGGATGGCCGTGCGCGGGGAGCACCGTGGTCACCTCGAAGTCGTGCATCCGCTGCAACGACGCGAAGAACGCGGCCAGCGGGTCGGCCGAGGTGGCGACCCCGGCGATGTGCGGCGTGATCGTGGGCAGCACGTGATCGCCGGAGATGAAGAGGCCGTGCTCGGGATCGAACAAACACAGATGATCGCCGGTGTGTCCGGGGGTGTGTACCGCGATCCATTCGCGCCGGGCGAGGCGCACGACTTGCGCGTCGATGACGCGGATCGACGGCTCGGGCAACAGTTGCATCGCGCCGCGGCCGTACTTGAGCATGCGCTTGAGATCCCCGTCGGTGGGCGGCGTCCAGTGCGTGCCCCACGGGGTCTTGCGCGTGAACCGCTCGCGGAACCGCGCGAGGTCTTCTTCGTCGTTGATGTCGAACTCGGTGTCGGGGTTCTCGCCGAGCTCTTTCATGTCGAAAGCGAAACGGAACGACTCGTGGGTCAAGACGTCGCACCCCGCTTCGTCGCGCAGTTGATTGGCGCCGCCGAAGTGATCGAAATGCGAGTGCGTGATGACCGCGGTGTGCACGTTGCGCACCTCGTAGCCCGCGGCGCCGAGCCGCGAGACGAGGGCGTTCCACGAATCGGGGCCGGGCAGGCCGGGGTCGATGACGGCGATACCGCGCTCGTCTTCGAGCAGGTAGCAATTGACGTGGCCGAGCCCGGGCAGTTGCACGGGGAGCTGCGTGCGCAGAACCCCCGGGGCAACCTCGGTGATCTCGTCGGTCGCCGGCTCTTGTTCTTGCTTTGCGTAGCGATGGGTGCCCGCGGAGTGGTCACCCTCATGTGTGGATTGGCTCACCTGACCACGCTAGCGGCGGATTATCGCAGCCAATGTATTAGAGCCCCCACTACAGAAACTCCGGCTCGGGCCTGTGACGTCAGCTGCGAAAGAGCTGGGCGCGGTAGTACCGCAACTCGTCGAGGCTCTCGCGAATGTCGTCGAGGGCGCGGTGGCCGCGCGCCTTCTTGGGTGCGTTGGTGAGAACTTCGGGATACCAGCGCCGGGCCAGTTCTTTGAGCGTCGACACGTCGACGGACCGGTAATGCAGGTAGTCCTCGATCTCCGGATAGAAACGCGCCAGGAATCGCCGATCGGTGCCGATCGAGTTGCCGCACAGTGGCACGGTGCGCGGTTCGGGGATGTGCTCCTTGAGGAATGCGAGCGTGCGCTCGGCGCCCTGTTGGGGCGTGGTCGTCGACGCTTCGATGAGCGGGAGCAACCCGGATCGGGTGTGCATCTCGCGCACGTAGTCGTCCATCTGTGCCATCGCCTCGAGCGGTTGGTGGATGACGAGGTCGGGGCCAACGGCTACCACCTCGAGGTTGTCATCGGTGATCAATGTCGCGATCTCGACGATCACGTGTCGATCGGGTTCGAGCCCGGTCATCTCGAGGTCCATCCACGCCAGCACGTGCGCATGGTATCGGTGGCCTAACGTCGCGCCGTGCTCGACATCCCATTGCTTCGCCTCGATCCCGACCTACCGCTCCCCGCGTACGCTCGCCCCGGTGACGCCGGCGCCGACCTCGTTGCACGCGACGAGGTGTTGCTGACTCGGGGCGGTGGCCGCGCGCTCGTCCCCACCGGTGCCGCCATCGCGATACCAGAGGGCTACGCCGGCTTCGTGCAACCCCGCAGCGGGCTGGCGCTCAAGCACGGCGTCACGTGTCTGAATACACCCGGGCTCATCGATGCCGGCTACCGCGGTGAGCTCAAGGTGTTGTTGATCAACACCGATCCCGACAACGACTTTCTCGTCAAACGGGGCGAGCGCATCGCGCAGCTCGTGATCCAACGCGTCGAGTACGTGAACTTCCACGAGGTCGACGAGCTGCCATCGTCCGAACGCGGCCACGGCGGCTTCGGCTCGACCGGCACCTGAACGGGGTATTCAGGGGAGGGTGATGGCGCGGGGGTCCACGCCCGGCACGCGCCTTTGGTACGCGGGATGACGCACCCGCCCTTCGTTGGTCCACTCGGCGAAGGCCACCGAGATGACGATCTGGGGCTCGACCCACCGCGCCACGCGGGCCTCGGTGCGCGGCACGGACCCCGCCGCGAACGGGCTGCTCTCGCGGCGACTATCGGCGAAGGCCCGCGAGAGCACACCGATCTCTTCGTCGCGCAGGCCCGAACCGACGCGGCCCGCGTAGACGAGCGAACCGTCGCGGTAGCCGCCGATCAACAAGCCGCCGATACGACCCCTGCGCCCGCCCTCGCCCTCGGCCCACCCGCCGACGACGAAGTGCTGTTCGATGCGCCGTTTCACCTTGCGCCATGCCGTCGTGCGCTTGCCCGGAAGGTACGGACTGTCGAGGCGCTTCGCCATCAACCCTTCGAGCTCCATCTCGTGCACGACGTCGTTCAACTCGTGGCCATCGTCGTGGAGAGAAGACAGTTGCCAGTGGGGTCCGGGTTCGAATATCTCCTCCAACGCGCTACGGCGAGCCGAAAACGGCAACGGCGTGAGATCGTGCGTGTCGAGCAGCAACAGGTCGAAGACCATGTACGAAACGGGGACCTCCGCGGCTCGCTGGCGCGCGTCGGCCGCGCGATCGATGTGCATCCGCGACTGCATACGACCGAAGTTCGGCCGGCCGTCTGCGGCCAGCGCGACGAGTTCGCCGTCGATGACTGCGCGCGCGCCGCCCATCGACTGTCCGAGTAGCTCGAGCTCGGGAAATCGATGCGTGATGTCGATCTCGTTGCCCGACCACATGCGCAACCCGACCGGATCAGACGCATCCATGCACGTGATCGCCCGCATGCCATCCCACTTGATCTCGAAAGTCCAGCCGGCATCGACCGGCAGTTGGCCGAGCGCGGCTTTCATCGGTGGGATGTAGCGAGGGACGGCCACGAGCCCAACTATCGCGCGTGGACGTCTCGTAACCTGGCGTCGTGGCCATCTTGGTGGACGAGGCGACCTGGCCGTTTCGCGGCGACCGATGGGCGCACCTCGTCAGCGACGAGAGCTTCGACGAATTGCACCGGTTCGCACAGCGACTCGGTCTGCGCCGACTGTCGTTCCAGGGCGATCACTACGACGTCCCTTCCGCGTTGCGGATCGACGCCATCCGCAATGGTGCGATCTCGGTCACGGGCCGCGAGTTGGTCCGCCGCTTGCGGGCCGCGGGGTTGCGCCGACCCGGCAGCGGTCACCCGTGGACGCGCGTGCTCGAGATCGGGGCCGGCACGCGCCTGGATGATGCCGCCCGCACGCGCATCGACGACGTGCTCGCGGCGTACGTCGGCGCCGATCGCCGGCGATCGGTGGGTGAAGCCTTGGCGGGCGCCGCACCATTCGATCCGCGTCTCGTGGGATGGGGCGCGTGGTGTCTCGCTCGGTCCGGCGAGTTGGCCATCGCCGCCGACGTCCATCCCGAAGACGCACTGCCGCCGGCCGAGATCGATGCCATGCTCACGCAGAGTGGTGTGTTCGACGCTGTCTACTGCTGGTCGCGCGACGACGCCACCACGATCGAGATGATGATGCGGTTGCGTTAACACCGGGGGCGGCGCGTGCCGATCGGTGAAAGGAATGCCGTCTTCCGAACCGTTCCCTGGCCGCGCTCTTGGAGGCGACGGGCGCGCCCCGAACGATCCGGCGGCCGACCCCGAGATGTTGCGCCACGCCATCGATCGGCATGCGGCCTACATCTACCGGCTGGCGCTGTCGATCGTGCACGACCGGTCGCTCGCCGACGACGTCGTGCAGGAGACCATGATCCGGGCGTGGCGCTGGGCGCCGATCGAGCCTGACGGCGACATCCCGCGCGCCTGGTTGGCGCGCGTCGCCCGCAACGCCGCGATCGGTATCTTGCGCCGCCGGCGCGAAGAGCTCTACGGCTCCGACGCGATCCCCGAAAAGGAGAGCAGCCTGTCGCCGGCGCGCACCGTCGAAGGCCGCGCCGCGCTCGATCAGTTGCGCGGCGCGCTGGGCGCGCTCGACGAAGCGGATCGCGCGCTGATCGTGCTGCGCGAAATCGAAGGCCTCACCTACGAAGAGATCGCCGAGACGATGGAGCTGCCGTTGTCCACTGTCAAGACCCGACTGTTCCGCGCTCGGCAACAGCTCAAGCGAGCACTGGAGGCATGGCGATGAGACGACATCCTTCGCAACAACAACTGCAAGCGTGGCTCGAGAGCGGTGAGCCCACCCGCGTCGGCAAACACATCGACACTTGCGAGCGCTGCATGGCGCTCTTGGAAGAACTGTCCGACCTCGGCGATTCGTTGGTGGCGGAGCTCACCGACGCGCTCGCCGCACCGACCGACGTCGAATTCCGTACGGCGCGTCAAGTCGAGAGCCGGCTGCGCAACGAAGCAGCGTTCACGGCGTTCTTGGATCTATTCACTGTGGGATGGTCGGCGACGAAGACCATCCTCGATATCGAGGAGGACTCCGATGAGTGAGTTACTCGCGTTCCCATTGCCGGCGCTGATCTTGGCATCAGAGCTCAACCCCTGGTTGTTCGCGACGGGCGCGGTGATCATCGGGCTGCTGTCGGGTCTGATCGGCGCGGCGCTCGCGCGCGGGATCATTCTCAAGGGTCGTGAGGACCGCACCGAAGTCACCGACGCGGCGCGCGCGGCGTCGATCTTCGTCTTCGTGTTCTTCGCGGCGATCGGCGTGATCGTCGCGGTGGGCGTGACGAGTCGTGATTCGCTACGCCCATTCCCGGCGAAGCTGCTGTCGTACTCGCCGCACGTGCTCGCGGCCGGTTTGATCCTCATCTTCGGTCGGGCGCTCGGTCACGCATTGCACGCGTACACGTTGCGGTCGTTCTCGCGCACGTCGTCGCGGTTGCGCCATCAACTGGCCGAGGCGCTGCGGTTCGTCGTGACGGTGACGTCGGCGGTCTTGTCGCTGCGTCAGCTCGGCGTGGACACCGCCGTTTTGAACATCATGATCGGTGCGGTGCTGTTCGCGTTGGCATTGGCGTTCGCACTGTTGGTCGGGTTCGGCGGACGTGACCTCGGTCGCGAACTCGCATTCGGCCGCTATCTGCATCGCTTCTTACAAGTGGGCGATCACCTCGAAGTCGGCGAAGTGGTCGGTCAGATCGTCGCGTTGCATCCCGCGTCGGTCGAAGTGCGCGTCGAGGACGGCTCATCGGTGCACATCACCAACTCGACGGTCTTCACCGAGTTGCCCCGCACCCGATTCAGTAGGCCAAACGACCCAAATAGCCCCTGATCGGAGAAATTTCGCGACTTCTGCCGACCTGGCGCGTTATTCAGTTACAGGCGGCACGCCAACGGAACCAGCGGCAAGTGCCACCAAACAAGTCGATCGGACTGGACTCCCGCATCGATTCCGAGCATCGTGGTCGTAGCTGGGACGACCACGATGCTTGCTTTTTACCGCCGATATTTCCCTCGACTTGTGCCCACGCTGATGGTGCCTGCATTGATTGTGCCGGCACTTGTCGTTGCCGGCTGTTCCGCTGGCACGCGGGCGACGCTCGATGCCGCCAGTGTGGTCGATTCGTCGGCGACGCTGATCGTCGGTGATATCACCTACGCACTCGACGTTGCGTGTTTCTCGGTGGGCGATGATCTGACCGCAGTCGGCGTCGGCACCGATGCCGCCACGGGCAAGGCGGTCAAGGGATTGATCCACGGCCCCGCGAGTGCGTACGTCGGCTTGATGTTCGGCGACGACGAGTACATCTACGAAGCCGATGCCAAGGTTCCGCTCACGATTCAACGCGACGGTGACCGGCTTGTCGGTGATGGCATCACGTTCGTGCGCGACATCGATCTCGGTTCTGCCGACGGTGCGTCGGTTGGCGTCGGTTCGGTGGTCGTCGAATGTTCGTCGACGAGGGATGAGGTCGCGCCGACCCTCGGTTCGCGCTGACGAGCGTCAGCCGCAACCGGCGGCGTTGGTGACCTCGGGAACCTTGCCCGCGCGATAGCTCGTCACCGTCGTACCGTCGGTTTCGAAAATCACGCGATAGTTCGCATCGTTGGCCGAGGTCGGCACGAACACTGCGGTGTTGCCATTGATCTGCAACTGCTCTTTGAGCGCGGTCTTCAATTGCTCGAGCGTCGTGCCGATGCCGAGCCCCGACCGCGTCTTGACGTTGCCCGACTTGATGTCGATGCGTTCGATCGTGCTCTTTGAAACCATCATGAACAGGCCCACCGGGCCGCGTTCGGGCTTCACGTAGTAGCACTCGCCCACCGGTGCGCGGCCGCTCTCGGTGAGCAAACGGGTACCGATGGCCGGTTGGGCCAGCGCCACGGTCATCCCGAACGTGAGCGGCCCGATGCCCGCGGTCGTGACCGACGAGGAATCGGTGAGCTTGGGCATGTCGAGTTCGGGTGGGGCCGCGCCGAGGCTCGTCGTCGGCCCCGACGGGGACGCGGTGGTGGCGGGCGCCAAGGTGGTGGTCGTGGCGGCGGTCGTGGCGGTGCTCACGATGCTCGTCGAACTGGCGGGCGTCAGTGTGGGTCGGTCGTCGCCGCACGCGCCGGCGAATACGAGTCCTGCCGCGGCGACCCAGTGCACCTGGCGCCGTCGGCGAGCAGAGCGACCAGAGCGGGTGCGGGGGCAACCCCGGTTGTTCACACCCGCCACGCTAGCGGCGGTAGCCCCCTCGGGCCTGTCAGTGCGGGTACAACTGTGCGTTCCGGCGACCAGTCGGGGAAGATTCTCGAGGGGGCGCCCATGAGCAACGATCAGGTCCGAGCGTTGGTGCTCGAGGCACCGAGAGAGCTGGTGGTCAGGTCTTTTCCCCGACCTGTGGTGGGCGAAGACGATGCCCTGCTCCGCATCGAGGCCTGCGGGCTGTGTGGCACCGACCACGAGATGTGGTCGGGTGAGATGCAAAAATTCCTCCCGCTCGTGCCCGGCCACGAGGCGGTGGGCATCATCGAAGAGATCGGGCCCGTCGCCGCGGCCCGCTGGGGTGTCGCCGCAGGCGACCGGGTCGGGGTGGCACCACGCCAGGCGTGCGGTGACTGCGCGACGTGCCGGTCGGGCGATCCTCGTGGCTGCGAGCGGCATCGAGGTGACACTTACGGCTCGATCTCGGTGCACACGGCGCCGTCGATCTGGGGCGGCTACGGCGAATACCAGTACCTCTCGCCCGACAGCCAGATCGTGCGTATTCCGGCGCATCTCGATCCGGTCGTCGCGGCCATGTTCAACGCGGTGGCCAACGGCATTCGTTGGGGCGCGGTCGTGCCCAAGACCAAACCCGGCGATGTCGTCGCGGTGCTCGGCCCGGGCATTCGCGGGTTGTCGGCCGCCGTCGCGGCGCGCGACGCGGGCGCCAAGTTCGTGATGTTGACCGGGCGGGGCGAGCGCGACGCAGCGCGCCTCGACTTGGCCCGGCGCTTCGGCATCGATCTCGTGGTCGACGTCGCCGTCGAGGATCCGGTCGCGGCGTTGCTCGAGCGGGCCGGTTCGCTCGCCGACGTCGTCGTCGATGTCACGGCCATGGCCCCCGCGGCGTTCGTGCAAGCACTCGATCTCGCCCGCGATCGCGGCACGGTCTGTGTGGCCGGCATCCACGGTGAGGCCGACGTGCCGGGCTTTCGACCCGACGTGATCGTGTTGAAGGAACTGCACATCGTCGGCGCGCGGGGCACCGATATGGCCGAGTTCAACGCCGCCGTCGAGCTGTTGGGGTCGGGTCGCTACCCGTTCGCCACCGTGCCCGCGCGTACGGCTTCACTCGAAGAGATGTCCGAGTTGTTGGCAGTGCTCGCCGGCGAACGCGACGAGCCCGCGCCGCCCTTCGCCGCACTGCGGTTGTAGTTGGCAAGCGTCCCGAGGACGAGAACGAAAAAGTACCAGCGAGGAAGGCGAGACCATGGAATTCAGCATCTTCATCCAGGGCTACATGCCTGGTCCCGATGCACACAACCCGGTGAAGGAACACGAGTTCCTCATGAAGGAAATGGAGTTGGTCAAGGCTGCGGACAAGCACAACTGGAAGTACGTGTGGTTGTCCGAGCACCATGCGCTCCCTGAGTATTCGCACTTGTCCGCGAACGAAGCCGTCGCCGGTTATCTCGCCGCGTCCACCGAACGCATTCACATCGGTTCGGGCATCTTCAATCTGTCGCCGCGCGTCAATCATCCGGTGCGCACCGCCGAGAAGGTCGCGATGCTCGACCATCTGAGCAATCGCCGCTTCGAGTTCGGCACCGGTCGCGGAGCGGGCAGCCACGAGGTCGCCACGTTCAACATCCACGACCCGTCGTCGACCAAGAGCGAGTACTACGAGGTGCTGCCCGAGATCGTGCGCATGTGGGAGCAAAAGGACTACACCTTCCAAGGCAAGCACTTTCAGCTCGACACGCCGCACGACATCCTGCCCAAGCCAAACGGTCAGGGTCATCCGGCGATCTGGCGCGCGGTCGGTAGCCCGAGCACGTGGAAAGACGCCGGCGAGCTGGGTATCGGCGCGCTGGGCTTCACGTTCTCGTCGATCAAGGACATGGGTCCGCTGCTCGACAGCTACAAGCAAGCGGTTTCCGACTGCAGCGATCCCGTCGGTCAGTTCAAGAACGACAACGTGATGATCACGTCGGGTGTGCGGTGCTCGCTCGACCGCGACAAGGCGCGCAAGCAAGCCTCCAACCCGAGCTACATCATCACGTTGGTGACGCTCTATCACGACACGTTCCCCCGTAACCCACTCGCGGCGCGCTGGCCCAACCCGCCGATCGGTATCCCGGCCGAGGGCATCGACGAGATGCTGCAGCTCGGCTACGGCCTCGTGGGCACGCCCGAAGAGATCTGCGAACAGCTACAGCCCTACGTCAAAGCTGGCATCGACCAACTCGGTTTTGGCGTGCCCAATGACGTCAGTCACGAAGAAGCGCTCGAGATGATCGAGACCTTCGGCAAGTATGTGATTCCCGAGTTCGACAAGGATCCCGTGCATCTCACCGACAAGTACCGGGCCACGGCCAAACCGAAATATCAGATGTGGGACAAAGAGCCGCCGCCGCTCACGACGATGTGGACCGAGCGTGCGCATGGATGAGTGGGGGCTGGTTCCCGAAGACGACATGTTCCATCCGCCCGAGTCCGACGACCCGTGGTGGACCGAAACCGTGTGGTTTTCATGGATGGTGCCGGAGCGCAACCTGCTCGGCTACTGGTACACGGTCTTTCGGCCGAACATCGGCGTCAACTTCGGCGGCGTGCTCGTCTTCGATCACACCGCCGTGCTGCCGTGGGAGATCCCCGTGTTCGATTGGCACTGGCATCAGCCGATGCCCGAACACGTCGATCTGCGTGATCTCGACGTGCTCGGCGGGATGACGTTGCGCTGCGAAGAACACGGACGCAAGTTCCGCTTCGGCTACAAGAACGACGACGTCGAGTTCGATCTCACCTACGACGCGTTGATGCAGCCGATGCTCTCGCGCAAGACGCCGCCGTTCAACCACGGCAATCACATCGATCAGCCGGGCCGCGTCGCCGGCAAGTTCGTGCTCCACGGCGAATCGATCGACGTCGACTGCATCGCCATGCGCGATCGGTCGTGGGGCATCCGTGCGCCGCGCCGCCAACCCAAGCTCGGCTACTGCCACGCCACCGTCGGCCCGGACAGTTCGTTCCTCGCGATCTCCATCGACCGCAAGGGACACGACGGCATCATCGGTGGTTATCTCATGCGCGACGGGCAGTGGTCCCGGCTGGCCACCGGCACCCGCACGGTGACGCGCGATGCGGGCGGTCGACCGGCAGAGATCCGCATCGAGGCGGTCGACGAACGAGGACGCCCACTCGAGGCGCTCGGCACGGCGGTCAGTCGCCAAGTCTTCACGGCATATCCCGACATGTTCTGCTGGAACAGCCTCGCCCGTTGGGATTACGACGGTGCGGTTGCGTGGGGCGAAGACCAGGACATCTGGCACCCCCGTAAATGGCGGGCCTACGCCAGCGAGATCGGTGCACTGATCCGGTGACCGTGGCCGACGATGCCGGGCTCGACCCGGGCATGCTCGACTGGATCCGCGATGTCACCGGCGCGGTGACGTTGCGCATCGAACGGCGCAGCGCCGGCGCGTCACGGGCCGGCTTCGCCGTCGACGCGGTGCAACCGGACGGCACGATCACCGCGTTGTGGTTGCGCATGGACACGGGGTTCGGGCCGCAATCACAGGGCATCTACACACTGCGGCGCGAGGCCGCCGTCTATCGCGTGCTCGCCCCGACGCCGGTCAAAGTGGCGGGTCTCGTTGCGCTGCATCCGACTCGAGAAGCATTCTTGCTCGAGCGCCTCGAAGGTCAGAACTGGTTCGCCGAGATCAGCGACCCGGTCGAGCAAGTGACCTTGGCGTCGGCGTTCATGGGCCAGCTGGCCGAGTTGCACCGGCTCGATCCGCGCCGCCTCGAATTGCCCGAGCTCGGTGTGCCCGATTGCGTCAGTCGTCATGTGATCGACGAGCTCGACATCTGGGATGAGCAGTATCGCCATCAAGGTGAACCCGAGCCCGTTCTCGTGCTCGCGTTGTCGTGGTTGCGCCGTCACCTCCCGCCCGACGACGAGTGGCCGGTGGTGATCGTGCAAGGCGACACCGGGCCGGGCAACTTCATGTATCGCAACGGTGAGATCGTCGCCGTCACCGATTGGGAGATGGCGCACCTCGGCGATCTGCACGACGACCTCGGGTGGATCTATGTGCGCGACCTTCAAGAACGGTTCACGCACATGCCCGATCGTTTGCGCGACTACGAGCAGGCGAGTGGCCGGCGCATCGATCTCGATCGGCTGCGTTACTTCCGCGTGCTCGCGCAAACGCGTTGTGCCATCGGCACCCGCAACGGTGTCCTCGTCCGTGACCGCCGCGGCGAGGTCGCGAACAACCTGATCTACTACGCGCTGCATCTGCGCCTGGTGGTCGAGGCGCTCATCGCGGCGGAAGGCCTCGAGTTCGCGGCCGAGCCGTTGCCCGACACCGGCGACACGACCGATTCGTGGGTCTACGACGTGGCGCTCGACGAGCTGCGCGATCTGATCGTGCCCAACCTCACCGACGGGTTCGCGTCACGCCGGGCCAAAGGCATGGCCCGCCTCATCAAGTACTTGCGCGAGGTCGATCGGCTAGGTGCCGCGGCGCGCCATGCCGAGCTCGCCGATCTCAGCGAGTTGCTCGGTTATGGGTGTGGCGATCTGCAGTCCGCGCGCGCGGAACTGTGTGACACCATCGACGCGGCGGCGATCGACGAGCAACGGGTGCTCCACTACTGCCTGCGGCAATCGGCCCGCGACACCCAGTTGATGCGACCCGCCATGGGCGCACTCGCCGATCGCCACTACGCGCCGATCGCCTAACGCGCGCGGTCGCGCAACAACTTGGTGCAGGCGTCGACGTCGGCGTGTAGTTGTGCGACG
>JBDTLT010000094.1:0-19174 GCA_039934635.1 Acidimicrobiales bacterium | reverse complement strand
CCGAAATCACGCGGTGTTCACTCAGCGCGGCTGTCGGCGCCCACGGGCCTCCAACTACAATCCGCCACAGCCAGTGAGGTGGCGTGGAATATCGAATACTCGGCCCGTTCGCGTTGGTGCGCGAGGGGGTCGCAACCGAACTTGGAGGCCTGCGCCAGCGTGCACTCCTGGCGCGCCTGCTGCTGGCAAAAGGGCAGGTCGTGTCCGTCGAGCGCCTCATCGACGACCTCTGGGGCGGCGCTCCCCCGCCCGGCGCCAACGCCACACTGCAGTCCTACGTCTCGACCCTGCGCCGCATCATCGAGCCCGGCCGGGCCGCCGGCGCCCGCCCCTCGGTGCTGCTCACTGCGCCGCCCGGGTACCAGCTGGCCCTCACCGACGCGACCGTCGACGCCGACGAGTTCGAAGACGATCTCCGGGCCGCGCGCGACGCGCAGGCCGGCGGCGACTTCGGCGGCGTCGATCTCGCCATCGCGATCGCACTGGGACGATGGCGGGGCGATGCCCTGGGCGAGTTCGCGCACGAGCCGTGGGCACTCGCCGAAGCCGCCCGACTGACCGAGCTACGCGAAGCCGCCATCGAAGACCGCATCGATGCTCGCATGAAGTTGGGACAGCACCATGCGATCGTGGCCGAGCTCGAATCGCTCGTGGCGACCGCGCCGTTGCGCGAACGTCGACGCGGCCAGTTGATGCTCGCGCTGTACCGATCGGGCCGGCAGGCCGACGCGCTGCGCGTCTATGCCGAAGGGCGCGAGCGCCTGCTCGACGAGCTCGGCCTCGACCCCGGGCACGACCTGCAACGCCTCGAACAGCTGATCCTCCAACAGAGCCCCGAGTTGATGGTCGCGCCCGCCGTTGCGCCCACCACCGCGACCGCAGTCGCGACCACTCCCGTGCCGACGCCCGACCGCGAACCCTTGGCCGCGACACGACCCCGCCGCCCACTGCCTTCGGTGAGCATCGTGGGCCGCGAGCGTGAGCTGCGCGCGGTCGAGCCCGCGATCGACGATCTGTTGCACAGCCGCGGTCGCATCGTGTTGCTCGCCGGCGAAGCGGGCATCGGCAAGTCGCGCTTGGCCGACGAAATCATCGTCACCGCGCGTTCGCACAAGATCGCGGTGCTCGAAGGCCACGGTTACGCAGGCGAAGGTGCACCCTCCTATTGGCCGTGGCTACAGGTGTTGCGCCCGTTGATCACGGCGCAGCACATCGAAAATTCGCCAGCGGCACTGTTTGCGCACGCACCGGCGCTCGCGCAGATCATGCCCGAGCTCAAAGAACTGATCCCCGGTCTCGAGCCCGCAACCGCAGTCGACGCCGATACGGCGCGGTTCGAATTGGCGGCCGCCATCGTCGCGGTGCTCAGCGCATTCTCCGTACACCGTCCGCTGCTCGTCGTACTCGACGACCTCCACTGGTCCGACGAGTCGTCGTTGTTCGTGCTGCGCTTTGCCGCCGACGCCATCCGCCGCGATCGCATCATGGTGCTCGGCACGTATCGCCCCGACGAGCCCTACCCCGCGCTCAAGGACACGCTCGCGGCCCTGGCGCGCCATCAAGATCTGTTGCGCATCGAGCTCACCGGCATCGCGGTCGACGACGTGGTGCGGGTGCTCGACGATCGCTTGGGTGGCGATGTCGCAGCCGCGATCGCCGCTGATGTGCACGCGCGAACGAGTGGCAATCCGTTTTTCGTGCAGGAGATCGCCCGCTCGCTCGAACACATCGGCGTCGCCGACTTGCCCCACGCACTGGCGACGGTACCGTCCGGTGTGCGCGACGTGCTCGGTCGCAGTTTCGCCACGTTGCCCAACGAAACCCAACGCGTGCTCGAAGTTGCCGCCGTCGCGGGTCGAGGCGTCGACCTCCGGTTGCTCAACAGCATCATCGGTGACGCGCTCGATCACGTCGAAGCCGCGCTCGCGGAGCGCGTGTTGATCCCAGTGTCCGGGTCCCTGTCGCAATTGCGATTCCGCCATGACCTGTTGCGCGAGACGATCCTCAGCACGCTCACGCCGATCCGACGCGCTCGGTTGCACGGCGACATCGGCCGGTACCTCTCGACGTCGCAGCAAGGTCAACTCGACGAAGTCGCCGAACACTTCTGGCACGCCGCCGACATCGGCTTCGAAGACGACGCCGTGAGTAGCGCACTGCTCGCGGCCGACCAGAATCTGGTGCGGCTGATCGCACTCGAACGTACCGAAGAACACCTGAACCGCGCGTTGTCGTTGCTCGAACGGCTGCCGGTGACGCCCCAACGGCGCAACTGGCACCTGCGGGCCAACACACGACTCGTGCAACTCATGCAGCGCCGCCACGGGCTCACCGCACCGCAGTTCCGCGAGGCCCTCGAGCGCATGGATGGCGTGGCGGCCGGCGAACAGGAACCCCCCGAGCTCGTCGGCGCGCGCACCCACGAATGGGGCTTCCACGTCGTCAGCGGACACTTGGCCGAAGCCCGCGCGATCGGCGAGGACATGCTCGCGCACGCCGCGTTGACCAACGACGACGGCTACCTCCTCGGCGGGTCGTTGGCGTTGGGCAACACGCTGCATCACGTGGGCGACCATGCCGGTTCGCTCGCGCACATCGAGCGCGCCCTCGAGCTTTCGCTCGCGAGTACCGACTACCGCACCCGCTTCGGGCTGAATGTCATCAGCTGGTCCTACGGATTTTCCGCCCCGGCACATCTCATGCACGATCGTGTGGACTACGCATTCGCCCGTGTCGACAAGGCGATCGAGGCGGCCAACCGCGATCCCAACGGATTCGACCAGACGCACGCGTACTTCACCGGCGCGTGGGTGGCGGGCCACATCCGCGACGTCGACCGCGTGTTGCACTACGCCGAGCCGGCCTACGAAATCGCGATGCGCGACATGAACTCGTCCTACGACATGTGGGCCGGCGCGGTCAAAGGATGGGCCATGGCACGGCTCGGCGATGCGACCGGCGACGCGCTGCTGGCCGACTGCATCGCCCGTTCGTACGCCGCGGGCCAGCTGTTGATCCTGCCGCTGATCATCGCGCTCAGGGCCGAGTTGGCCGTCGGTCGAAACGAGATCGAGCGCGGTCACGAACTGATCGACGAAGCGTTCGCGCTCGGGCGGCGCACCGGCGAGGTCTGCTACGAGCCCGAACTGCACCGTCTGCGCGCAGTGTTGTTGCACCGTGCGGGCGACGCGGGCGCGGCCCGTGACGAGTTCACCATGGGTATGGCAGTAGCCGACGCGCACGGCGCGCTGCTCTACTCGCGCCTCGTCGCGGAGACCGCGGCCGAGCTCGACATAACGCTCTGACCAGCGCCTCAAGCGTTCTCCAAGCCGATTTGCCGCGCCTCCAAGCCGGCTCCAAGGGCCGCATGCGAGAACTTGCAGTGTCCAAACAAACGAAGACACCGCAAAGAGGAAGGCACTCCACATGGAAGCTCCGTACCGTCAGGTCGAAACCGAACGAGTCACGGCCGATACGCATCTCATCCGCCAGATCTGGGGCGAGGGCTTCTCGCCGGTCGCCGTGTACATCAACTCGATGGTCATCACCGGCGCCGAGCCGGTCGTGGTCGACTGCGGCCCGAAGATCAGCGGCAAGGCGTGGATGAACGAGGTCTTCGCCGTCGTGGAACCCGAAGACGTGCGGTGGATCTTCCTGTCGCACGAAGATCACGATCACAGCGGCAACCTGGTCGAGATGTTGGAGCTGTGCCCCAACGCGAAGTTGGTCGGCACCTGGTTCATGGCCGAGCGTTTCAGCGCCGAGCACGTGTTGCCGTTCGACCGGATGCGTTTGGTCAACGACGGCGAGCGATTCTCCGTCGGCGATCGTGAGCTCGTCGCAGTGACGCCGCCGGTGTTCGACAATCCGACGACGCGCGGTTTGTTCGATCCGTCGACGGGCGTCTACTGGGCCGTCGACAGCTTCGGTACGCCGGTGACGCACGACGTGCGCGACATCAACGAGCTCGACGAGGGCTTCTGGCGCGAGGGCTTCTTGCAGTTCGCCCGCATGGTGAGCCCGTGGCATCAGTGGCTCGATGCGAATCGCTACGCGGCGCACGTCGATTCGATCCGCCGCCTCGGCGCAACGAAGATCACCAGTGCCCACGGCCCGACACTGCACGGCGCGCAACTCGAAGCCGCCTTCGAGCTGTCGGTGCAGATCCCCAACATGCCCGCGGCACCCGCGCCGGTGCAGGCCGACCTCGACGGAATGCTCGCGGCCATGGCCGCCGCGGCACCCGCCGCTGCGTAAGGGGCGGGATCATGTGGTTCTTCACTCTTCGTGACCTGCAATGGCGGCGGCGGCGATTCATCATCGCCATCGTCGCCGCCGGGCTGGCCTTCGCGCTGAGCCTCATCATGAGCGGCACCTTGCACAACTTGCGCCAAGAGGGCGTCCGTACAGTCAACCTGTACGAGGCCGATGCGTGGGTGGTCGCTGATGGTGTCACTGGTCCATTCACCGCGGCGTCGTACCTCGACGGCGATACCGTCGACACGGTGCGTCAACTTCCCGGCGTGCACGATGCGAGCCCGCTGCTCATCGGCCGGTCGGTGTCCAAGAAAGACGACATCAACGTCGTCGGCTACGAACGCGGTTCGTTCACCCAACCGTTGCGGGTCACGAGCGGGACGCCACCGACCGAACGCGGTGTGGCAACCGTCGACGACACGCTCGGCCTGAAGGTCGGCGACACCGTCACCTTCGGCGGAAAGAGCTTTCCCGTAGGCGCGGTCACGACCAAGACGTCGTTCTACTTCGGCATGCCGACGGTGTTCTTGCCGATCGAAGACGTGCGAGATGCGCTCACTGCCGGTGAACCCGTCGTGACGACCGTGGTCGTGCGTGGACCACTCGCCGCGTCGTCGGTCCCGAGCGGCCTGTCGTTGATGACCAACGGCGACGTTCGTGAGGATCTCGACCGGGTGCTGATCGACACCGCACAGACGCTGGGCATCATCAACACGCTGTTGTGGATCATGGCCGCCGGCATCATCGCGGCCCTCGTCTACATCACCGTGCTCGAGCGCACTCGTGAGCTCGCCGTCTACAAGGCGACCGGCTCGTCCAACGGCTCGCTCGTTCGAGGGTTGTTGCTACAGGCCAGCGTGCTTGCACTGTTCGCCGCAGTCATCGCCGCCGGCATTGCGTTGGCGCTCACGCCGACGTTCCCCTTCGCAGTGGAGATCCCCACTGCGGCCTACATCCAACTCCTCTCGGTCGCATTGATCGTCGGTGGCATCGCCAGCCTCGCTGGTCTCCGCCGGATCGTGCGCATCGACCCTGCACTCGCCTTCGGAGGTGCGTGATGCAACTTTCAGTCCAAGATCTGACCGTCGAATACAGCCATGGTGGCGACATCGTGCGGCCCATCGATTCGCTCAACCTCGATATCAACGACGGTGAGCTCGTGTTGCTGCTCGGCCCGAGCGGCAGCGGCAAGACCACGCTGCTGTCGGCGCTGGCCGGTCTGCTCACGCCAACGGCGGGCTCGATCCGTCTCGACGAGGTCGAGGTGACGACGCTGCGGCGCAAGGCGCTGACTCGCTACCGCCAGAGCGGGGTTGGTGTGGTGTTCCAGTCGTTCAACCTCGTGGCGAGTCTGACCGCGCGGGAGAACGTGGCCGCACCGTTGGTCGCGGCCGGTGCTCGGCGCGGGGAAGCACTCGAACGGGCGGACGAACTCCTGACGTCGCTCGATCTCGGTGAGCGTCTGCACCATCGTCCGGCGAAGCTGTCGGGCGGCCAGCAACAGCGTGTCGCCATTGCGCGGGCGTTGGGTGCGAACCCCGGTCTCGTGCTCGCCGACGAGCCGACCGCGCACCTCGATCGTGTGCAGGTCGACGGCGTGCTGGCGCTCTTGCGTCGGCTCGCCTCGCCCGGGCGCATCGTGATCGCCACGACCCACGACGATCGCATGTTGTCGATCGCGGACCGTGTGATCCACCTCGATCAGGTCGTGGCCCCGAAGGCGCGAGCGTTGAACGCGGCGTAGGTGCCCCCTGCCTTACGCCTGTTGCGTGAGCCCCCGGTAGCAATCGCTGCCGGGGGCCTTGCGCTTTTTGTGGTGGCGGGCCCCCGGGAGGGCGCTCGGTTTCGACCGCCTGCTCATTCTCCGGTGACGAAATGCGGAGTTGGTCAGATGTGCATGAGACACTCACGGCCGGAGCTCAATCGCCTACGACACCTTCGACGGTTGCCGCTGTCGTTGATCCAGGCCGCGCACTGGACAAGACCATCGCGTCGCGCTTGCCACTGCGACAGCCGGTCATTTGCACCTGGGGCGTCGGCCGCGATGTCGATGTCGATCATGGCTCGATCGAGATACTCGTCGCTCCACAAGATCCATCGCTCGACGAGGCGCGCCGGCTCAAATAGGTGTGTCGGCTTGGTGATGAAACGCGCGACATCCTCGACGAAGTCGGGATTGTCGAGATGATTGAACAGCCTTGCCTTGAACTCGTTGGCGCCGATGCGTTCATGGTGCAGATAGTGCGCCGCGCACGCAGCGAGTTGACCATCGTCGAGAGCAAGCTCGAGGTGGGCCAGCTCCAGATCGTTGAGGTCGCGGCCCTTGCTCCGCTGGGCCAACGCGCGGAACTTGGTGCCGATCATTTCGGTGGGATCGAACACGAGAACATCAGACTGACCGGCCCACCATTCGGTGTCGATGACCACAGTGCGTCGGTCCAGGGCAAAGAGCGAATCGACCTCATCGATGTTGACTTCGACCTTAATGTTCGATGACGCGCCGCCCCCGGACGGATCGAAGCGGAGGCGAATCTCGAGCTTTCGGGAAGTCGCGCGAGTGCGCGCGACCTCGAGCCCGATACCCCCCGCGACGTCGCGGAGGGCGGAGAGAATCGGGCCGAAGTCCGTGCCTCCAATTCCGAATGCCACGTAGTCGAGGTCCTCGCTGTAGCGCAGCGGCGCGGGCAATACGATCTTGTGAAGGCACGTCCCACCACGCCACACGAGCCGATCACGCAACTCCGGGTGCTGCCCGATCTCGACGGCCAATCGACTGAGAATGAGGTCTTGCTCGACTTGCCGGTCGGTGGCCCACGGATGCGTCGCCCGCCAAGCGGTGACGACTTGTGCCGGGATCAAACGTCGGCCTCTACTTCGGTGTTCACGATCACCCGCCAAGGTTCGCTGCGATCACCGCTAGCGGCCCGTCGGGGGTCGAGCAGTACGGACCGACTTCGCGCCTGCACAAGGGCCGCCAATGGCTCGAGGTCGACGTCGGCACCGACGTGCTCGAGAAGCCACCCGAGGCGCTGCGCGACAGGGCGCGCTCTACGGTCGGCGAGCCGCGCCAGATCGGCACCGTCGAGGTCGCGGAGTTCGGCAAGCACTGTCGCGACGTTGGACAGCCCACCGCCCCACGCAGGCAACTCAACTAGATCGACCGCGCATTGGTTGGGCGTCGCGACGGCAAGCATGGCTTCAGCGCCTGCGACGCGCACGATGTCGCGCTCGTCGAGCTTTCGGGTCTGATGAAACCGCAAACGGACGCGCTCGATGTCACGGTCGAGCACGTGGCCGTCGACGACCACCTGATACTCCTGGACGGCCTGATGCGCCGAGCCCCAGTGCGCTGCGGCCGACAAGAATCCGACGTAGTAGCCGTATCCAAGGTGGCGCATCATGGCGTCGATGAAGTGGTCTGCGGGCACCACCCGCCAACTGCGATAGCGCGGCGGCACGGGTACATACAGGCCTCGGGCAGGCGAGAACAGCAACCCCTTGCCAATTGCGTTGGCCGTGGCGGCTCGGACGGCTGCCGGACCGGCTCCCGTCTGGTTCTGGATCTGCCCGGAGCTGACCGTGCCCTGGCCATGGGCCAAGAGCCGATCCCAGAGGGCGTCGTAGTCGGTTCGTTTCACTAAAGTGAGTTTAGACCTCACTTTTATGAAACTCAATGACAGATTGCGCGGAATCACTTCATTCCTCTCTCGAAGTCGGCAATGAGAAACAGGTTCGCCGAGGGGACCTCCGCAAACGCGATCGCGATCTCGTCGGGCAGATCGGCGAACGCGACGGCACCGGCTTCGACCGCGCGGAGCGAGCGCGCGTCGATACCGATGGCGGCGGCGAACGGCTCGGTGTCGACACCTCTATGCCCGCGAGCGACCAGCGCAACGGCTGCCGCCACAGGATGGGTCGCACCCCGAGACCGAAGCCGTTGTGCCAGTCGCTCGCAGGAGATCGTCATGTCGAGCCCGACGTCGTCGCGATTCGTGTCGCGCATCATGCGGCTCTCGATCCTTCGCTCGAGGGCGGCTCGTCACCGAGCAGCCGGCGGATCTTGCGCATCGCCCGGCTGTGCACCTGACGCACAGTGGCCGGCTCGAGGTCGAACATCGGCCCGACGGTGTGCGCCGGTGACGGATCGCCGGCGGCCCGCTGTTGCACGTATTCGATGACGATGCGGCGGTCACGCTCGCTGGTGCATTGGCGCAGCACGTCGTCGAAACTGGCGAAGCGCGGATCACGCTCGACGAGCTCGTCATAGTCGACCGTGTCGACGGGCGCCGGCTCGCCTTCGTCATGGAACCGGTCGTCGAGCTCGACGCAGCGGTGGCCGATCGACCGTGCCACCTCGGCCCGGATGGCACAGCGGGCCCACACCCACGGCGGCGCACCACCGCGACGCCAGCCGCCGGCGCGATCGGCGATCACGAAGCAGGCGTCGAGCACGAGCCCGGCCACCTCGTCACGATTGGCGGCCAGATCACGGCGACCCATCGCCAGCAACAGGGCGCGCACGAGGCGAGCGAGCGGCCCCCGCCAGCCCTCGGCGAGCGTGACCACGTAGGCCAGATCACCATCGGCGAGGCGGGCCATGACCCGGTCGAGTTGTGCAGGATCATCGGTTTCCATCGTTGTTTCCTTCTGTCAGGGGGAGGTGATTCGAGTATCCCCAGGGGGTCTGACAGTTACAGCGATGTCATTTCGATCTGCGGACCGACGGTGCGTCGGCAAGCTCTTTGCGCGGGTCACGCAAAGGAGTAACGGGCCCGTGTGACTTCGCGGCGGGCTACCCCCGCGTCGCCAGCGCGGCGACGACGAGTGAGGCATCGATCGGCACCGCGATGAATGCATCGGCGACGGCCACGAGCGCGGGGTCGAGAGGACCGCGGCGCGAGTCGTGGACCAGCGTCGGGCACGAGCTCCAGCCCTCGTCGTTGCGTTGTCGTACCGCCGCCGCCAGCTCGCACGCGTGGTCGCGCGCGGCATCGACATACAACGCCCGGGCTCGGCCGCTCACCACTGCGCGCAACGCCTCATCGGCCGTGTACGCCTGGGACACGACGATGCCGCAGGATTCGACGGCCGCGCGCAGCTCGGCGAACTCGTCGTCGTCGCACAGCGCAGTGAGCGCGTACCCGACCATGGGCATCGCTGTCGCCGCTCGCCGCAGGTCGACTATCGGCAGCGGCGCCGGCGCAGGCGCTCGCCGCAGGTCGAGCAGCGGCGGCGGCGCCAGCGCAGGGGCCAGCGCAGGAGGCGCCAGCGCAGGAGGCAGCGGCGCGGGAGGTGGCGGCGGCAGAGCCGAAGCCGGAGCTGCCCGCACGAACGCGAGTTGGGTGCCTCGCCGCGACCGACGAACGAAGAACACACCGAGGAGGCCGGCAACCAGCAGGCCACCGACGACGAGCGCAATCGGCAGTGCGCCGGACGAATCGTCAGAATCATTCGCTGATCGCGCCGCGACAACGGGGTCGGCCGCGGGCGGTGTCGTGCCCGCGCTGCCCGCGCTCTTGCCCGCGCCCGAGGACAGTGCGAACGATGCGGTCGACGTTCCTTCTGGCGCCGTCACTCGCACATCGAAGCGCGTGGCGCGGGCCGGCACCGCGAACGAAAGCGCGTACCGTCCCGCGATGTCGCTCGACACCGCGTCGAACGCACCGACGAGCTGTCGGACATCGGCTACGCGCGCAAAGCCACCGCTGTCCCCCGCGAGTTGCGCCAGCGACGCGCTGACGGCACCCACGGCAAACAGTTGGTGGGGACCGGTGCGCAGCGCGGCCGCCCATTCGTCGCGCAACGCCGTGGCCGGCAAGGTCGATTCGCCGGCCGTCGGCGCGGCGATGATCGTCACGGGGCGGGTCACACCGGTCGAGCGCGCCGCGAGGTCGAGCGCGGCCGCAAAACCCTCGCCCGGCACGCGAGACAGCCGCTTGATCGCCGCCACCAACGTCGCGCGGTCGGTGGTGAACCCCAGCGTCACCTCGGATGGATCCGACGCAACGAGCTCGATGCGCGTATCGGCGGGTTGCTGAAGAACGAATTCAACGGCCGCGGCTTTCGTGGCCACGAACTGCTGCTCGGTCCCGCTGCTCGACGTCTCGATGACGAGCGCAATGTCGAATCCTCCGCCGTTGGCCCGCGTGACCGTAGCGGTCACCGGATTGCCATCGACGGTGACGGTGAACGCGCTCGCCCCGAGCGTGCGTCCCGAGAGCGCTCGCGGCACCGAGACGAGCACTTCCGCCTCGTCGCTCGGCGATCGGACGACGCGCGCAATGCGCAGTTCATCTTGGGCGGCTGCCGGACCAAGGTCGCCGAGCAGCACCAGAAGTGTCACCGACAGCGCGGCGATCGGCCACGTCCGTAGGGCTCGTCGCCACCGGCCGAACCACGCTGTTGTGAAGGCCCTGTCGATTCGCAACGGCCGCATATTGATCACGTGTAGATTACCGCGGTAACGGAGAGGGGGGTTGCATGCTTCGACGACTTGCAGCCGCAGTCATGACCGTCGCGCTGGTCCTTCCGGTGACGGCGCTCGTGCTGGCGGTGCCGGCGAACGCTCAGGCCGAGACCGGTACGGTGACGTTGGTCCACGGAGTCCGCGGACTGGTGGCCGACATCTATCTCGATGGCAAGATGGTGCTGCAGGTGTTCCAACCCGAACGCACTGCCGGGCCGTTGACTCTTCCCGCCGGCCCGCACGCGGTCGAGGTGCGAGCGACGGGTGCGCCTACGACATCACCCGCGCTGCTCGCCGCAACGCTCAACATCCCCGCGGGCTCGCGTCAGTCGGCGGTCGTGCACCTTTCCGCGACCGGACAGCCGGCGATGACCGTGTACCCCGACGACATCTCAACGGTCCCCGCGGGCCAAGCGCGCGTCGTGTTGCGTCACGCAGCCGCCGCGCCGCCGATCGACGTGCAGATCGATCAACAGGTCGTGGCGGCCGCGTTGACGACTGCCGCCCAAACCGCGCGCCAGTTGCCGGCCGGATCGCACGCGGTCGCAGTCCAATCCGGTGGACGCAACATCGTCCCGTCCAACGATGTCAATTTCGACGCGGGGACGGCCAATTTCATGTACCTCGTCGGATCCGCGACGGACAACAGCCTGGTCTGGTTGGCGCAGACGGTCAGCGGGCTCGGCGTCGCGCCGTTGGCGGTGCGCTCGGGCGAAGGCGGCCTCGCCGCGCCGCACGAGTTCCCCTATTTGCAGGTGGCGCTGCTCACATTGTTGACGGTCATCTTCTTGTCCATCGTGGCCCGCTCGTCTCGCACACCGAGCCGATGGCTCACGACGCGTCGTTGGATCGCCGCGGGCGGGGTAGCCGCGAGCGTCGCGGGCGTGGTCAATTCGACGCACTGGGCCGGCGCTCGGGCCGTGCGCGACGCGGGGTCAGTGAGCGCCGAACCTGATGCGACGACGCACCAAAAGTTGGCGACGATCGCCGCGGCCAAGCGCGACCGACCGATCCTCGGCGCGATGGCGACCGTGTCGGCGCGCCTCGAGGATCGCCGAAGGCGCGTTGGCCCGGTGCCCACATCGGTCGCCATCGATGGGTTCGGGATACGCGCGCCGATCGTGTCGGTCGGCGCCGACCCTCTCACGACCGAGATGGAGCTTCCGCCCACCGGTGACGTCGCCGCGTGGTACGCGCCAGGGCCATCGCCGGGACAAACAGGGTCGGCCGTGTTCGCCAGCCACGTCGACTACGGCGGTCATGTCGGAGTCTTCTTCGGCTTGGGGCGCGTCGAGCCCGGGGCGCGGATCAGCGTCGACTATGACGATGGCTCCACCCGTTGGTTCATCACCACCGCGCGCCGCAGCTTCGCCAAACCCGACCTGCCCGTCACCGACCTTTTCCGTCTCGACGGCGCGCCGACACTGGCGCTGATCACCTGCGGTGGTCAATACGATTCCGCGACCAAGTCCTACAGCGACAACGTCGTGATCTACGCACGACCCGAGTGATTCCACCGCGCCGCGAACTCCGCGACGCCGTCGATGGCTTCGCTCGATCTGCGCCACGGTGCGACGATCAACCTTGTCGCGCCGGCGTTGCCCCACGCCTCGACGTCGGTCGCAGTGGGATGCGCGACGAGCGCCGAGCGTTGAATGTCCTCGAGATCGCGTCCGTTGTCCGCACACAGATGCGCCAGCCACGCGACCGACTCGGCGAACGACGCGACGTCGTGGATCATCCCGA
Organism: Acidimicrobiales bacterium; assembly: GCA_039934635.1. Taxonomy (GTDB): domain Bacteria; phylum Actinomycetota; class Acidimicrobiia; order Acidimicrobiales; family WLNW01; genus DATLFA01. Next base: position 6,705 of record JBDTLT010000094.1, on the reverse strand, counting down.
TCCAACCGTCGCCGTGTTCGGCGACGCGCCGAAGCGCCCGCTTGCTGTCGCCGCCCACGTGGATGGGAATGTGTTGTTGCACGGGCTTCGGCTCGAACGCCACCGCGTCGAATTCGAAGAAGCGGCCGCGATGTGCGACGACCGGCTCCGTCCACAGCCGACGGCACAGCGCAATGGACTCGTCGACGCGTGCGCCGCGGGTGGCGAAGTCGAGGCCGACGCTGTCCCATTCTTCTTTCATCCAGCTCGCGCCGATGCCGAACTCGACTCGCCCGCCGGACACGACGTCGAGCGACACAACGGCGCGGGCCGCCACGAATGGATGGCGCAAACCGATGTTGTAGACGTGGGTACCGAGTCGCACGTGCGTGGTCACCGCAGCGATCGCGGCCAGCATCACGAACGGATCGAACGTCGGTGTGCGCGGGTCGACCCCCGCATGCGTTGCGCCATCGACGAACGACGTCGCGATGTCGATCGGGAACACCAGGTGCTCCGGAATCCACACGGATTCGTAGCCGTGCTCGTCCGCCACGCGGGCGACATCGCGCCACAGGCGCGGATGGCACCGGCCGAGGTCGATACCGAAGTCCACGTCAGCGCCGCGTCGAACCCTTGGCCGGCGCAAGGCTCTTGGCCTTGGGCACCGGTGCGTCGGCCACGAGCAATCCTGTGACGAGGAATTGGGCGTAGCCCTTCGCCATGCGATCGACTCGGGGCGGACGACCCGACTCGTACCACGTCGGCAGGTAGTTGATGGCGCCGAGGATCGCCGTCGTCGCGACGACCACGTCGACGTCGCTGCGGAAGTAGCCCTCTTTGCACCCGCGGGCGATGAGGCTGCGGAGATAGTGCCAGATCACCAGCCGGCCGCTCTCCAACTCTTGTTGACGTTGCTCTGACAACGCGCGGAAGTCACGCATGGAGATGATGTTCATCTCGCGGTGCTCGATCACGAACGTCGCGCCCGCGTCGATGATGTCGCGCAACTGCGTGGCCGGGTCGGTATCGGATTCGGTGAAGCGCCCGACGAGATTGCGCCCCATCTCGTGGACCTCACGGATGATCGAGAAGAGCAACTCTTCCTTCGACGGTGCGTAGTAGTAGAGGCTGCCCTTGAGCAGCCCTACCGACTCGGCGATCTCGCCGATACTCGTTGCTTCATAACCTTTTTCGGCGAACAGCTTTGCCGCCGCGTCGAGTACACGCTGACGCCGCAGCGTGTACTTGGCCCCGGCGGGCGCGCGTCGCGCCTCTTTGGTTTTCAGCGCTCGATCCACGCCTTGTCGAACGCGGCTGCCGACAACGCCGTGCCCTTGATCCCGTGCACCTTGGTCGTCCAGTAGACGCCTTGCGGCGCTTGGAAGATGGGCACACCCGGCAGATCGGTGTTCCAGAGGTCGGCGATCTTCTTGTAGGCCGCGGTGCGAGCGGCGTCGGTGCCGGCGCCCTTCAACTCGGTCAGCGCCGCGTCCATCGTCGGGTTCTTGTAACCGGTGCGGTTGCTGGCCGACGTGCTGCGCAGGAACTGATCGATCTGCGCCGATGCCGCGTCATCCGGAGTGTTCTGCAGACCCCAACACGCCATGTCGAAGTCCTTCTTCGTGATGACGTCATCGACCTGTTCGCTGACCTTGATGTTGGCCCGGGTGAGGTCGACATCCATGCCGGCGTTCTTGAGCATGGTGGTGATCGTGAGAACTTCGTTCGAGCGGGTCTGATCTTCGACACCACACGTCAGGCGCACCTTGCCGTTCCAGCCGGCAGCCTTGGCCTCGGTCACGAGCTTCTTCGCCTTTTCGACGTCGAACGGAGCCAACGCAACCTTGGGATCCCAGGGGAACGTCGAGTCGAACAGGCTCGTGGCGGGATATCCCTTGCCTTCGTTGGCGCGAGCGTCGATGGCCTTGGTATCGATTGCCGCCGCGATCGCCTGGCGCACCTTGAGGTCCTTGGTCGCGGGGTTCGTCGCAACCTTGGTGCCGTCGGGCTTGCCCGCACACTGCGCGGCCGGCAGCTCCTTGGCACATGTGACTTCGACACCCGCGTTCAAGATGAGCATCTCGCCACCGCTGGCGATGGCGTCGGCGTTGCCGAGCCCGTCGGCCTTGGCCTTGGCGATGGCCACCGCGTCGCGGAGGAATGCCGCTTGCAGCGTCCCCGTCTTCAGTGCGTCCAACGTCGCCGACGCGCCGGGGATCAGTACGAACTTGATGGAGTCGAGGTAAACCGGGCCGTTCCAGTAGGTCGGGTTCTTCTTCAGCGTGATGCTCTCGCCCGCCTTGAACGACTCGATCTGGAATGGACCTGCACCCGCGTTGACCGGGTTCAACTTGAGCCCGTCGTCGCCGAGTGCCGTGATGGCCGCGGGCGACACGATGTTGCCGACCACGTTGTTGAAGATGATGGGGAAGCCGCCCCACGGCTCGTTCAATGTGAACTTCACCGTGAGCGCATCGACGACCGAAACGTCGGTGATGCTGGTGAGCAGACCGCGCACGTTGGTGTTCTTGGTCTTCTGGCGGTCGTAGTTGATCTTGACGGCGGCCGCGTCATACGCGGTGCCGTCGGCGAATTTGATGTTGGGCCTCACCTTGAGCACCCACTCGGTGTTGGTCGCGTTGGGCGTCAACGACTCGGCCGTCTTCATGTCGTACTTCTTGGTGAGCGGATTCCACTCGACGAGGCGGTCGTAGATCGCACCGATCTCCAAGCCACCGCTCGTGCCGACACCCGACGTTGCGGCCGGATCCAAGCTCGGGATCGCGGCCCATTGACCGAACGTCAACGTGCCTCCGGCGACCGGTGTCTTTTCGGTCGTCGTCGGTGCGACGGCAGACCCAGCCGTCGTCGTCGCTGCCGTTGCCCCGCTGTCGCCATCGTCACCGCAACCGGCGGCGATCAAACCGCCGAGCGCCACTACTGCCGCGATGCGTACGCCAAAACGTCGAGCCATTGCCACAAACCCCTCCAGGTGGTCGCGCCGGAGCAGGCAAAGAGCTGCCGCGCCGAATTCAGACGACCGTCTGACACGCTAGGCACGAGGTCCGGGGGTGTCAAAGCAGGCCTATAGGCAAATACCGGTTGTTCAGCCCGCGGGGATGTCGGCTTCGAGGCGGTTGAGGTTGGTGCCCGACTCATCGAGGCGGATGTTGTTCTGGTAGCGCACGGGGCCGGGCCATCCCGGCACGAGGTTGCGGTCGGCGCACACGAACTGGGCCTCGAGGTTGGTGCCGGTGAATTGGTCCGCGTCGGGCGACGTCGCCAGCCACGCCACGACCGCCCCCACGACATCGGCCGGCGCGCCCTTGTTGGGGATGCCGAACTCGGCCATGTCCTGCGCGATGCGTTCGGTGGCCACCGAGCCCGGTGAGAGGTTGAAGCACCGCACGCCTTGCGGGCCGAGCTCGACATCGATGAACCCGGCAATGCGTTGGAACGCGCCCTTGGAGACGCCGTAGCCCATGCCCCATCCGCCGTCGCCGGCGGGCTTCATCGGGTCGCCGTAGCCCGCGGCCGAAGTGATCTGCACGATGGTGCCCTGCCCGCGCTCGATCATGCCCGGGATGACGCGCTTCATCAGCGCCAGCTGCGCGATCACGTTGGCCTTGAGATGCAGGTCGAGGATCTCGAGCGGCGTGTCCATGAAGCGGTCCATGTGGCCCGGCCCGATATAGCGCGCGTTGTTGACGAGCACGTCGATGCGGCCCCACTTGTCGAACACGGTGTCGACGGCGCGGTCGACCGAGTCGAGATCGAGCAAGTCGGCCGGCACCATGAGTGCCTCGCGGCCTTCTGCTTCGACGAGCGCGGCGGTCTCGACGAGGCTGCCCGGCAGCGGCTTGGTGTTCGACGCGCGCAACGTCGACGAGTGCTCACGCGCTTCGCCGGGGTTGACGGTGCGGGCCGTGACGGCCACGTCGAAGCCGGCGCGCGCCAGATAGATCGCGCAGACCTTGCCAATGCCGCGGCTGGCTCCGCTCACAAGCGCAACTTTTCGTTCGGCCATCGCTATCCCCCACTCGGTGCTGCGCGCGCGGAAGCGACGCATAATTTTCAGACGATCGTCCGAAGACTAGGGTCGCGACCGATAGGCGTCAATCGCCACGAGGAATCGCCCATGAACAAGACCATCGTCGCGCTACGGGCTCGTGGTGGAGCGCCGCGGCCTGCACAGCCGAGTGGTGCAACGCGGTTTGCCATCGACGTTCCCGCCGACGACGCGCTCTACGAACGCCTGGGGCGTCGTCCTGCGATTGCGGCGCGGTGGCAGGTTGTCGCGCATCTCTGGCACGAATCCGACGCGACGCCCTTGATGCTCGACGACGGTTTCGAGCAAGTGCACGCGTGGCGCGTCGACGAGCACGTCGCGTGGGACCACGATCCCGATGACTACGACGGTGCTCCGTCGATCGGCATCAAGCAGATCTCGTTCGTGGGCAAGCGACCCGACATCACCGACGAAGAATTCGCCGAGCGCTACCGCGACCACGTGCCCGTTGCGCGCATACATCATGCCGGTGTGCGCAAGTACCAACAGAACATCGTGTCGCGCGTTGCGGGCGATGTACCGTCGACGGTCGGTGGCATCTCGGAGTTCTGGTTCCGATCGGTCGACGACTTGATCGATCGTTACTACGCGTTCGACGACAGCTCCGCGGTGACGCGCGCCGATTCGGCGCGGTTCCTCGATCCGGCCACGACGACGTGGATGCTCGTGCAGGAGTATTGGATCGCGCGCTGATGCTGTTCTTCCGGTCGCGCCGCTACGCCAGCAACCGCGTGCGGGCGTCCCCGACTTCGGCGAAGAACTGTTCCAACCCATCGGGGCTCGATACGTAGGGCACCGATGCCAACTGAAGATCGGTGACACCGATGTCGATGAGCGGGCGGGCACCCTGCACGGTGCGATCGACATCGGCCTTGCCCAGACCGTCCTTCAACACGGGCAGGCGAGCGTGGATGCGAAGGTCGCTCGGGTCGCGGCCGGCGTCGGCCCACCTCTGGCGCAGCAGCACGGCGTCGCGCGCGACGTCATCGGTCGTGGCGTCCATGATGGGCAGCCATCCGTCGCCGAGCGTGACGATGCGGTGAATGTTGCGTTCGGTCAGCGTGCCCGAGAAGAAGACCGGGATGCCGCCGCGCTGTACCGGTTTGGGTTCGCACCAGATGCGATCGAAGTTGACGGTGGGCGACGTGAACGACGCGGCACCTGTTGCCCACAATGCGCGGCACGCGCCGATCGTGTCGGTCAACAACTGGCCGCGCTGGGCGAAGTCGATGCCGGCGGCTTCGAACTCTTCGCGTTGCCAACCGGTGCCGACGCCGAGCTCGATCCGTCCGGCCGACAGCACGTCGATGGTGGCCGCCATCTTGGCCAGCACCGGTGCCGATCGCAGCGGAGCGATGAGGATGCTGGTGCAAAAGCGCACACGTTCGGTCACCGCGGCCATCGCCGCGATGGCGGTGAGCGGATCGAGCCACGGCACATCGACGGGGTACGGGAACGCGCCCCAGCGATAGCGGTCCGACCGCTCGCCCATCACCACGTGGTCGGGCAGGCGCAGCGTGTCGACACCGGCGCGGTCGGCCAGTCGCGCGGCATCGAGCACGCGGTGCCACGAACCGGCGCCGAAGAACCCGCCGGTCGGGAACGAAACCGTGAGCCGAGTGTGCGTGGTCATCGCGCGACACTATTGGCGGCGGGTGAGCGGCGCCCCGACCATCCGAAAAGGCCGAGAGAGCGGCTAAGTTTCAAAGATACGAATCTAGGGGAGCGTCGATGACTGTCACCGAGCCTTTTCCGGCAGGCACGCAAGAGAAATCCAGCGGCAAGCTCGTCCACCACTTGATCTCTGCCGACAGCCACATCAACGAGCCGGCTGATCTGTGGACGTCACGGGTGGCCGCCAAGTGGCGCGATCGGGTGCCGCGGGTCGAGAGCTTTGCCGACGGCGATGCGTGGGTCATCGAGGGGATGCCGGGGCCGATGCCGATCGGGCTCAACGCGTGCGCGGGGCAAGACCCGCGGTTGCGTCAGAACTGGGTGCGCTTCGACGAGATTCGCAGCGGCGGGTGGGACCCCGCGGTGCGGATCAAGGAGATCGTGGTGGCGGGCGTCGACGCCGAGGTGTTGTACCCGACGCCGCGTGTCTCCCAGACGACGGCGGCCAACACCGACCCCGAGATGCACCTCGCGCTCGTGCAGGCGTACAACGACTGGCTCCACGAGTACGCGTCGTACGATCTCGAGCGCTTCCGCGCCTTGCCGATGGTCCCCAACCGCGGTGTCGATCAGGCGCTCGCCGAGATCGAACGAGTCGGCGGACGGCCGTCGACCGGCGGCTTTCTCATGTGTGCGTACCCGGGCGGCACGCTGCAGCCCCAGCCCAGTGACGATCCGGTGTTCGCCGCGCTCGAAGAGCAGGGCCACACGCTCAACATCCACGTGTCGCTGTCGACCTCGCTGCCCGCCATGCTCAACACGCTGGCGCTGCCGGCGGCGGGTCGCTTCACCGGTGCCACAGGTCATCTGATCGACTTGATCTTCTCGGGCGTGTTCGACCGGTTCCCCAATCTCAACTTGGTGTTCGCCGAGGTCGACTGCGGATGGTTGCCGTACTTCAAAGAGCAACTCGACGACGGGTACTACCGCTATCGGTTCCGTTTCGACCTCAAGAAGTTGCCGAGCGAGTACATCGAGCA
>JBDTLT010000093.1:0-19437 GCA_039934635.1 Acidimicrobiales bacterium | reverse complement strand
GCTCTGCGGTGACGCCACATCTCGATTGCGACCGGCAGCAACGACACTGCGACGATCGCCACGATCGCTACTTCGATGTTGTTCTTGATGAAGTCGACTTCACCGAGGAAGTAACCGAGCGTGGTGATGCCGGCGCCCCAGAGCAATCCACCGAGCAAGTTGAACTTGATGAACGTGCGGTATTCCATCTGACCGACGCCGGCGACGATCGGTGCGAAGGTGCGCACGATGGGCACGAAGCGGGCGAGGACGATGGTCTTCGCGCCGTGCTTGTCGAAGAACGCCTGCGCCTTGAGCACGTTCTGCTGCTTGAACAGGCGCGAGTCGGGGCGTGTGAACAACGCCGGCCCGACCTTGCGCCCGAACACATAGCCGACTTGATCGCCGACGATCGCCGCGACGACCACGCACAACAAGACGAATGGAAGCGCCGGCAGTCGGTGGTCACCGGCGTCGGATGACAAGAACCCGGCGACGAACAACAACGAGTCGCCGGGAAGGAAGAACCCGACCAACAGACCCGACTCCGCGAAGATGATCAACGACAGCAGCGCAAGGCCGCCTTTGTCCAGAATCTTCTCGGGTTTGAGGAAATCGACCAGGGCGATGAGGGTGGACAGCACGAGCGGGGCAGGTTACATGGCCGCAGGCCGATAGCCTCGGAGGGTGAAAGAGCGTTCTGACATCCGAAATATCGCGATCATTGCCCACGTCGACCACGGAAAGACGACGCTGGTCGATGCCATGTTGTGGCAATCCGGTGCCTTCCGGGTCAACGCCGACATCAACGAACGGGTCATGGACTCGACCGATCTCGAGCGCGAAAAGGGCATCACGATCCTCGCCAAGAACACGGCGATCCACTACGGCGACGTCAAGATCAACATCGTCGACACCCCCGGCCACGCCGACTTCGGTGGTGAGGTAGAGCGGGCGTTGACCATGGTCGACGGCGTACTGCTGCTCGTCGATGCCAGCGAAGGGCCGTTGCCGCAGACCCGGTTCGTCCTGCGCAAGGCCCTCGAAGCCAACCTGCCGGTCATCGTGGTCGTCAACAAGGTCGATCGTCCCGACGCGCGTATCAGCGAGGTCGTCGACGAGATCTACGGCTTGTTCCTGGATCTCGACGCCAACGAACAGCAGATCGAGTTCCCGATCGTGTTCACCAACGCCAAGCAAGGCTGGGCCGCACTCGAGCAGGGCGCGCTCGGCACCGACCTCAAGCCGTTGTTCGAGTTGATCGTCGATCGCATCCCCGCTCCGACGTTCGATCCCGAGCATCCATTGCAGGCGTGGGTCACCAACCTCGACGCGTCGCAGTACGTCGGCCGGCTCGCGCTGTGCCGTATTTTCAACGGCACGATCAAGCGCGGCCAGACGGTTGCGTGGTGTCGTGTCGACGGCACCATCGAACGCGTCAAGATCAGCGAGCTCTACGTCTCCGAAGCACTCGACCGCGTCGCGGTCGACGAGGCCGGCCCGGGCGAGATCATCGCCGTTGCCGGCATCGGCGAGATCAACATCGGCGAGACACTCGCCGACGCCGACGATCCTCGTCCCCTACCGGTGATCACCGTCGACGAGCCGAGCTTGTCGATGACCATCGGCACCAACAACTCGCCCCTCGCCGGGCGCGAAGGCACCAAGGTCACTGCTCGCCTCGTCAAGAATCGCCTCGCGGCCGAGATGATCGGCAACGTGTCGTTACGCATCTTGCCGACCGATCGTCCCGACACGTGGGAAGTGCAAGCGCGCGGCGAGTTGCAACTCGCGGTCCTCGTCGAGATCATGCGGCGCGAAGGGTTCGAGCTCACCGTGGGCAAGCCCGAGGTCGTCACCCGTGAGATCGACGGCAAGCTGCACGAGCCGATGGATCGACTGACCATTGACGTACCCGAAGAGCACCTGGGTGCCGTCACCCAGATGGTGGCGACGCGCAAGGCTCGCCTCGAGCAGATGGTCAACCACGGCACCGGCTGGGTCCGCCTCGACTACCTCGTGCCCGCCCGTGGCCTCATCGGGTTTCGCACCGAATTCCTCACGACCACTCGCGGTACCGGCCTCATGCACCACGTGTTCGAGGGCTACGAGCCGTGGCACGGTGACATGCGCACGCGCCAGAGCGGCAGCATCGTCGCCGACCGCACGGGTATGACCACGCCCTACGCGATCAAAGACCTCCAAGAGCGCGTGTCGTTCTTCGTCGAGCCCGGGCGCGAGGTCTACGAGGGCATGATCGTCGGCGAAAATGTCCGCGCCGACGACATGGACGTCAACGTGTGTCGCGAAAAGAAACTCACCAACATGCGAGCGTCGGGCTCCGACAACACGATCACGCTCATCCCGGCGCGGCTGCTGTCGCTCGAGCAGGCGCTCGAGTTCATCAACACCGAAGAGTGCGTCGAAGTGACGCCAAAGACCGTGCGCTTGCGCAAGGTCATCCTCAACGCCACCGAGCGCGGGCGCATGACCAAGGCCCGCAAAGCCCGCGGCTAAAGACTGTCAGTCCCCTTCGTCATACTCGTAGACACGGGTGCGCGATCCCCCTTCGAGCGATCGCCGTTTGCAACGGCTTTCACCCGAAGGATCCATCCATGTCCACTGTCTCCCCGCCGTCGCGGGCCGCGCTGCTGCGCGAACTCGCGTCGATGTTCCTCGATGACCAGATCGAGGGAACGCTGGCCGTCGCCCTCGCCAACTATTCCGACGACGGCTACATCGACCTCTCCGTACGTCCGTTGCCGTCGTTCGATCCTGTCGGCGCCCTCTACGGTTTTCGGGCGCCCGACGACTGGGTCGCGTTCGGCATCGTGACCTCGGGGGCGGCCCATCACCTCGATGACCACGATGCCTCGCCATTCGACGTCCGAGTCGTGTACTTCCTCGATCGGCGCGGTCTCGAGGTCAGCCTCGCGAAGACCGGTGAGCGCGCGCCGGTCCTCGTCGACGTGATCGGGCCACCATCGGTGCTCGGCCGTGTGCCCGATAGCTGCCGGCGGGTGCTCGGTCTGCCCACCGAGCCCCCCGCTCACGACCCGCAGTTGCTGTGGGCGCTCGATTGGCTCGATCGCGTGCTGACCGAGGTCCTCGATCGCGATCTCGATTCGACGCCACTCCCCTGGTCGACCATCGAACAACTCCATCGCGGGCGGCCGTCCGACAGCGCCCCGTGGTCGATCCTGCGCCGCGAATGCGCGGCGGGCGAACTCGACCTCGATTCACTGTCGGCGAGCGACGCCGAGTGGATGGACGACGGCATGTTCAGTCGCCACGCCCTGGCGGCGTATCTCGATCTGCGCGAAGTGATCGTCGACCTGGCCGAGCTGTTGCCCGCGGAGACCTGGCACAAGATCGTCGCCCGCTTGCAACTCGATCACATCTTGTGACGGGCAACCCCGCGTCGCGGTGCGCCACGTCATGGGTTCGATCAGGCGCCGATTCGTTTGTTGTAGTCGGTGATGGCCTTCGTTGCGTCTGTCTGGGCCTTGGCCTGCGCTTTGGCGACGTCTCCGTCGGTCATCACCGACTCGAGCGAGGCTTCGAGTGCGGCCCGAAAGCCGAGGTAGTCGCCGATGAGTGGGCCGCCGCCACCAACGGGCAGCTTCGACGCGGCCAACTGGTCGAACGCCACTTTGAAGCCCGGGCGGTCTGTCCAGAACTTCTGCACCTCGGCCGACTTCGTGGCCGACACGCGCGTGGGGATGTAGCCGGTATTGACGTGCCAGTACGACTGATTCTCCGGCGTGTTCAAGAACTTCATGAAGTCCCAGACCCCCGCCTTTTGCTCGTCGGTCGATTTGCCCGTCATGTACAGCGAGCCGCCGCCGATCGTGACGCCGGCGGTCGCCGGCCCGGGCAGCGGGGCCAGACCGATCTCGACCGCGGGAAAGCTCGGCAGCAACTGGTACACCGTGCCGAGCGCGGCCGACGTCCCAAAGGTCATCGCAACGTCACCATTGGCCACGGCGAGGAAGTGGTTTTGACCATTGGCGTTGCGGCCGGCGTTGAGCAGCAAGCCCTCTTTGTTCATCGTCGCAATCCACTGCAGCGTGTCGGTGAACGTCTTCGAATCGAGCCGCGCCGCGGTCGCTCGCGCCGCGCGACCGTTTTCGTTGTTGACGACCGCCTCGGCGGCTTTCGACATGAACTGCTCGGGGTACCACGCCTGGATCTCCAAGGCGAAGCCCTTGTCGGTGGCACCTTTGGCCTTGCCCGTGGCGACGATCTTGCGCGACGCCTCGAGGATCTCGGTGAGCGTGGTCGGTGGCTTCTCCGGATCGAGCCCGGCCGCCCGGAACGCCTTCTTGTTGTAGTAGAGGATCGGGTTCGACAACTGGAACGGCATCGTCTGCAAGACGCTCGCGAACGAGTACTGACCGATGAGCCCCGGCGAATAGTCAGACAGGTCGTAGTTGTCGGCGGCGACGCAGGCGCCGATCGGCACGATGCTCTTCGAGTCGATCATCGTCTGCATCGCGGTCTCTTCGGTCTGGATCATGCTCGGCAACTCGCCACCCCGCACCCCCGCGACGTACTTCTGGATCGATTCGTCATAGGTGCCCTGATACTTCAGCGCGACCTTGACCTTGGTCTGCGACGCGTTGTATTTCTCGGTGAGCTTCTTGAGCGCGTCTTCATTGGCGGCCGACATCGAATGCCAGAACGTGACCTCGATGGGTGCTTTCGCCGTGTCGAGCGCTTTCACCGGGCACAACTTCGGATCGACCTTGGCCGCGGTCGTGGTCGGGATGGTCGCCGCCGCGCCCGAACTCGTGGGCGAATCGTTGGTGCCGGTGGTCGACGGGCCCGCGTCCTTGTCGTCGCCCCCTCCACACGACATCGACACGAGCGCGACCGCAAGGAGCATCGCCAACAAGAGGCGCCGGGCTCGTTTCACGTGAACCTCCAGAGACAGGCCCGAGCGGCCCTTAGATCGGGAAGATGGTGTTCGATCTCGGGCCAGGCTACGTCACCGTCGGGCATCGAGCGGAGGTGTGTTCACCCCTTGACCGCTCCCGCGGTGATTCCGCGCACGAGTTGACGCTCGAATACCACGAGCAGCAGCACGATCGGCAGCGCCGCGATCAGTGTGCCGGCCATGACGCGATTGAAGCTCGCCGCATCGGTGCTCACGAGTTGTTTGAGGCCTATCTGCACCGTGCGCTTCGAGTCGTCGTTGGTGACGAGCAACGGCCAGAAGTATTGGTTCCAGGCCACGAGGAACGAGAAGAGCGAAAGCGCGGCGATCGCGGGCCGCACCAGCGGCACCGCGACGCGAGTCAAGAAACCGAAGTGCGTGTAGCCGTCCATCGCCGCCGCGTCGCGCAACTCGCCCGGTATGCCCAAGAACGCCTGGCGCAACAGGAACACACCGAAACCCCAACCCAAGAACGGCACGATGAGCGCGGCAAAGGTGTCGACCCAGTGCAACTTGTTGATCGTGTCGAGGTTGCCCACGATGGTCACTTCGGTCGGGACCATGAGCGTGGCGAGCACCACGAAGAAGAGAAACCGCTTGCCCTTGAAACGAAGGAACGCGAACGCGTAGCCGGCGAGGGTCGATGTCACCACTTGACCGATGACGATGGCGATCGTGACGACGAAGCTGTTGCGTAGATACGTGCCCATGTGACCGTCGGTCCACGCGTCGCCGAACGTCGAGAAGGAGACGTGCGAAGGCAGCAGCACGCCGAGGTCGCGGAACTCGCCGATCGGCTGAACGGCGACAACGAGCGCGGCGTAGATCGGAAACAGTACGAGCGCGGCAGCCACGATCAACAAGAGATACCGCAACGACTTGCGCAGCAGGTGGCGCTCAGCTCGCATAATGCACTCGCCTCTCCAAGAACCGGAACTGCACCATCGTCAACAACAAGATGATGACGAAGAGAACAACGGCGAGCGCGGCACCACCACCGGGATCGCGCTCCTTGTAGACCGTCGTGTACAGCGCGTAGGTCAACACGTTGGTTCGCTCGTTCGGGCCGCCCTGGGTCAACAGGTCGATCTCGCCGAACGTCTGGAATGCGCGGATCGTGAGCACGACCGTCGTAAAGAGCAACGTCGGTGAGATCATCGGCACCGTCACGTTGCGAAAGCGCGACCAGGCGCCGTGACCGTCTACCCGCGCCGCCTCGTGCAGTTCTTGCGGCATCGCTTGCAAACCCGCGATGACCGTCACGAATACGATGCCGAGGTTCTGCCAGACCGAGGTTGCCGAGACCGCGAACAAGGCGCGGTCGGGATCATTGAGCAGATCGACCGGTTCACGGCCGATCGACTTCAAGAACTGATTGACGACGCCGATCGACGGTTGCAGCAGCACGAACCACAGCAATGCCGAGACCGCGACCGACGATGCCACGGTCGACGAGAAGACGGTGCGGAAGAAACGCATGCCGCGCAACTGGGTGTTGGCCAGCACCGCGAGGCCGAGCCCGAGCACGAGCGCGACGGGCACGCTGATGAGCACGTAGGCGAACGTGACCTTGAGGCTGTTGTGGAACTGAGAGCTGTCGAGTACTTCGCGATATTGATCGAGGCCCACATATTCGGTGCGCAGACCGAACGGGTCAGAGCGTTGCGTGCCCAACCAGATGGTGCGCCCGAGGGGGTAGAACACCCACAGTGCAAAGGCGGCGAGCGCGGGCGCGAGCAATACGACGGCCCATGGCCAATCGCGGCGCCGCCGAGGCCTACGCATCGAGGCGTTCCGTCGAGGAGGCATCGAAGAGATGCACGTCGACCGGGTCGAGCCCCACGTGCACGGCGGCGTCGACCGACAGCTTGGGTACGGGCAGGCCCCCGCCCAACAGGGGCAACCGCACGACGATCGGCGTGCCGCCGGAGCTGACGACGTGCACGAGTTGTTCGTGCCCGAGTGCTTCGACGAGCCGCACCGTCGCGGTGATATGGACGCCGGCCTGGCTGGGGTCGACGATTCGCAAGTGCTCGGGGCGTATGCCGACCTCGACCGGCACCGAGGCACGGGCCGAGAACCGTTCGCACAGCGCGCTGGGCGCAGGGATGGCGGTGCCCGCGAGGGACACGGTGCGCCGTGCCGGCTCGAGCACGCCCGTCATGATGTTCATCGGTGGCGATCCGATGAAGCGGGCCACGAAGAGATTCGCCGGACGGTCGTAGACCGCCTGCGGTGTACCGACTTGTTGGAGGCGCCCCGCTTCCATGATGGCGACGCGATCGGCCATGGTCATCGCCTCGATCTGATCGTGCGTGACGTAGATGAACGTGGTGCCGAGCCGACGGTGGAGGTCGACGAGCTCGGTTCGCGTCTGCGCGCGCAGTTTCGCGTCGAGGTTGGACAGGGGTTCGTCCATCAAGAAGACGGCAGGCTTGCGCACGATCGCACGCGCCAGCGCCACGCGCTGTCGTTGCCCGCCCGAAAGCTGCGCCGGTTTGCGATCGAGCAGCGCACCGAGACCGAGCATCTCGGCGGCCTCATTCGTCAGGCGCGCGCGCTCGGCCTTGGCGATGCCTCTTGGTCGCAGCGGGAACGCGATGTTCTTGGCCACCGACATGTGCGGATACAGCGCGTAGCTCTGGAACACCATCGCCAGGTCGCGATCCTTGGGGTCGACGTCGTCGACTCGCCGGCCGCCGATGGAGATCGTGCCTTCCGTCGGTTGTTCGAGGCCCGCGAGCAATCGCAACGCCGTCGACTTGCCGCAGCCGGATGGGCCGAGGAGGACGAGGAACTCGCCATCGGCGACGCTCAGATCGAGGCCGTCAACTGCCGTGGTCGTGCCGAAGCGCTTGGTTACCCGAGTGAATTCGACTGCGGCCACGCGCTGGTCACCTGCTCGGCACCGGCAGATCGATGCCGAGCATTCCCGCCGTCAACATCGACACCGGGTTGTAGATGTCACCGCCCGGGCTGTAGCTCTGCGGATCGAGCTCCTTGAACATTCCCACGATGCGCATCATGACGAGCGTGAAGTGGAAGCCCGCGACGATTTCGTAGAAGTCGACGTGCTCGGCGCGCCGGCCGACTTTGTCTTCCCACAGAGCGATGGTCTCGTCGCGCGGCAACATTCCGCTGGGCAGCGCGACACCGGTGCCCTCGGTATGGAAGCGTTGTAAGAAGAGCCACCAACCGAGATCCGACACGGCGTTGCCGAGCGACACCATCTCCCAATCCATCACGGCGATGCAACGCCCATCGGCGTACATCTGATTGCCGGGCCGAGCGTCGCCCCAACACAGCTCGACCGGCTCGTCGTCGGGCCAGTTCTCACGCAAGTAATCCCACGCAGGATCAGCGACCGGATGAGGGTTGCCCGCGCGCGCCCATTGCCAGTACTTGTCGAAGTAGCCGAGACGCTGCGCTCGTCCAACCGGACCGTATTCACGGCGATCGAGATAGTCGAAGTCGAGCGACCGCCAATCGACCCGATTGACCTTCGTCATCGCGGTGAGGCCATCGACGTTGAGCGCTCGGCGTTCGTCGTCGTCGAGTTCGAGGAACCAGCCCTCGACGGTGTACGGCGGTCGGTCGCCGGGCACGTTGCCGTGGAGTCGGTCCATCACGAAGAACGGCGTGCCGAGCACATCGCGACCGGGCTCGGCCCACCGCACGTTCGCGACGGGCACGTCGCTGTGCTCACCGAGGATCTTCATCGAGCGGTACTGCTGATTGATGACATCGATCTCGGGGAAGACCGCCCACACCTGTGGTTGTGCCCGCAACACGAGCTCTGCTCGGCCCCCGCGCCACGACGCGTCGAAGAGGAACGTCTCGTTCGAGAAGCCGGTCGATTGGGGCACGACGAGGTTTTCGATCTCTATATCGTGCGCGTCGGGCATCTGGCGGCCGAGCCATTCGACCAACGCTGCTCGCGTCTCCTGCGGATCGCGCTGACCACCTACTGGCACGATTCCCCCTGTGGTGTGATCCGGCCGGGCCCTCGCCCCGAGCCGGTGAACCGGATTCCGGCCTGAGAATGGTAGCGGCAAGGCCCTCCACGGGGCGAAGAACGAGATTTCCCTGGTTCGAGTTTGGGAAGTGGGGAAAGCTTTGGCATCCTGAATGTTCTTCGGTGTTGGTGGTGTCCCGGGAGAACCATGGCCTTCAAAGTCGGCGATCGCGTTGTCTACCCTCATCACGGCGCGGCCGTGATCACAAAGAAGGAGAAGCGCAAGGCGCCCACGGGCGAGCAGAAGGACTATCTCGTTCTGCGTATGGCTCACGGTGAGATGACTCTTGCCGTCCCCGTCGACAAGGCCGAGGAAGTCGGCATGCGTTGGCCCATCAGCAAAGAAGATGTCGAGGACCTCTTCGAGGTTCTGCAGCGGCGCGATGTGCGCGAGCCCGCCAACTGGAGCCGCCGCTTCAAGAACCATCAAGAGAAGCTCAAGTCGGGCGACGTCTATCAGGTCGCCGAAGTCGTACGTAACCTTGCGCTGCGCGACGCCGACAAGGGTCTGTCCGCCGGCGAGAAGTCGCTTTTCAACAAAGCCCGCAACGTCCTCGTGTCAGAGCTGTCCTTCGCACTCAACGTCAGCGAAGACGATGCGCTCAAGCGCGTCGAAAAAGCACTGGTCTAGTTCCCACGCGCAACATCGTGGGTTAGCATCGCCCCCTCACGGCTAGGAGGCGGCGTGGCACGATCCAACCGAATCGTCGTCGGTGTCGAAGGCTCCAAGGGCTCGAAGAACGCGTTGAAGTGGGCACTCGACGAAGCCCGCCACCGCAACGCAGTCGTCGATGTCGTCACCGCCTATCTGCCGACCTATGTACCCGCGGCTCCCGACTTCGGCTACGTCCCCCTCGATCCTGTCGACCTCGTCGAAGAAGTGCGCAAGATGCAAGACGCCGTCATCGACGAAGTCGCGTCGCACAGCAACATCACGATCGAACGCAAGCTCCTCAAGGGCCGCGCCGCCGACACGCTCATCATGGCGGCCGAAGGCGCGGCGATGTTGGTGGTGGGTTCGCGCGGACGCGGTGGCTTCCGGGGGCTGTTGCTCGGCTCGGTCAGCCAGCAGATCGCGCAGCACGCCTCGTGCGCCGTAGTGATCGTGCGCCCCGACATCAACGTCGACGAATCCTGATCGCCGGCCCGGCCTCCAACCGCGCGAGCACCCGATGGCACGAGCGAACGAATTCGCCGGCCGCGTCGCCGTCGTCACCGGTGGCGGCGGCGCCGGCATCGGGGGCGCGACCTGCCGGCGACTCGCCGAGTTCGGAGCCTCGGTGGCCGTGCTCGACGAACACGGCGCCCGCGCCCAGCGAGTGGCCGACGAACTCCGCGACGAATTCGGGGTGCCGGTCTGCGCGTCCGCGGTCGACGTCGCGGATCGCGTCGCCGTCGACGGCGCCCTCGAGGCAATACACGACCAACTCGGTCTCGTCGACATCTTGATCAACAACGCCGCGATCAACATCCAGGGATCGATCTTCGACTACGAACCCGACGTCTTCGAGCGCGTGCTCGCGGTCGATCTGACCGCCTGCTTCTACCTCTCGCGCGCCGTCTTGCCATCGATGCGCGATCGCGGATGGGGCCGCATCGTCAACGTTTCATCGGTGGCGGCCTACATGGGGGGCAACGGACGCGAGCCGGCCTATTCGGTGGCCAAGGCGGGGCTCAACGAACTCACGCGCGCCGTCGCGCTCGAAGGCGGTCCCCACGGCATCCGGTGCAACGCGGTTGCGCCCGGCCTCGTCAATTCCAAGTGGGTCGAAAAGCAGCGGGAACGATACGACACGTTTCTCGACGCGACGCCGCTGCGCCGCCACGCCGAGCCGATCGATGTCGCGAACACGATCGTGTTTCTCTGCAGCGACGAGTCGGCCCACATCACGGGCGAGATCGTGACCGTCAGCGGCGGCTGGTACCTCCGCCCCTGACCGTCCCCCCACCGCCGACTGTTCTTGTGGTGTTCGATACGTATCTACACGTATCGAACACCACAAGAACGCCGGGGGTAGCCTCGTGGGTATGGCCGCGCTCGACTACCTGCTCTTCGACGCCGACAACCACTACTACGAGACGCGTGACTGCTTCACTCGTTACATCGAGCCGCGCTATCGCGACAAGGCCATCAGACCGGTCGTCGTCGATGGCGTAGAGCGCATCGTCGTCGGCGACAAGCCGTTCAGCTTCATGGACCCCAAGTTCGACAAGACGAACCCGCCGGGTTCGCTCTACGACATGGTGCGCAACCGCGATTCCGCCAGCAAGTGGGCCGACAGCTACACGGCCGACAACATGTTGCCCGCGTTCCAAAACCGCGACGCCCGCCTCGCGTTGATGGACGAGCAAGGCATCGAGTCGACGATCATCCTCCCGACGCTTGCGGTGTGTGTCGAACCGGCGATGTCCGACGACGTCGAACAGACCTACGTCAACCTGCGAGCGTTCAACAAATGGCTCGACGACGAATGGGGTTTCGATCACCACGGCCGCATCTTCGCCCCGCCGTTGCTGTCGCTGCTCGATCTCGACGAAGCGTGCCGTGAACTCGATCGTGTCCTCGCCGCCGGCGCCCGCGTGGTGCACCTGCGCGCGGGTCCCGCATTCGGTCGTTCACCGGCCGACCCTTACTTCGATCCGTTCTGGGCGAGACTCGACGAAGCACGCGTGCCCGTCGCGTTCCACATCGCGGACTCCGGCTACCACCGTGTGTGGGGCGCGGAGTGGGGCGAGGCATCGACGCCCAACGTTCGCGAGCAGTCGGCGTGGGCATGGGCATTCCTGCACGGCGATCGGCCGATCATGGAGACGTTCGGCGCGTTGATCTACGGCAACCTGTTCGGGCGATTCCCCAACTTGCGCGCGCTGTCCATCGAGAACGGTTCGGGTTGGGTCGACTATCTCCTGACACTGCTCGACAAGAAGAAGGGCATGGGCCGGCGCGGACCGTGGGTCGGTGGCTATTGGTCGGGGCGGCCGAGCGCAGTGTTCCGCGAGCACGTGTACGTGTCGCCGTATCCCGAAGACGACGTCTCCAAGCTCATCGACCGCATCGGCGCCGAGCGAGTGCTCTTCGGCAGCGACTACCCCCACCCCGAAGGTTTCGCGCAGCCCGACGGGTTCGTCGAGTTACTCGAGGGGCGCACCGAGGACGAAGTACGGCGCGTCATGCGCGAGAACGCGGTCGAACTCTTCGCGCTCAGACGCTGAGACACCGCCCCTTACGCGGGGCGGATGACGCTGCCGGGACGGGCGTCGTCGATCAGTTCGCCGTGATCCACGACGACCTCACCGTTGACGATGGTCGCCGCGATGCCCACGGGCGCGCTGTAAAAGCGCTCGGTCTTGGTGATGCGATCGACGCCGAGTGACCGTTCGCCGATATCGATGCGGGCCGGATCGAACAACATCATGTCGGCGAACGAGCCGACCTGGACCTGACCGCGGTCGCGGATGCCACAGATCGCAGCCGGCACCGCGGTCAGGCGGCGGATCGCGGCTTCGATCGGCCAGCCGCCTTCGTCGAGGCACCACATGCGCAAGAAGTAGGTCGACCATTCGGCGCCGTCGTCGCGTTCGAGATGGGCGCCACCGTCGGAGATGCCGGGCAGCACCATCGGATGGAATTGCACGCGCCGCAACACGTCGCGCAGCGCCGTCGATTCGTTGGACCAGTGGAACAGCGTGCGGAGGTCGTCGGCCAGCGCGAGGTCGAACATGACGTCGACGGGCCGGCGTTGCTCGGCGGTGGCGATTTCTTGGATCGAGCGCCGTTCGTAGCCGGCATTCTCCGCGCTGAACGTGCGCCGCACGCGCAGGCCGTCCCAACTCGGCGGCGTGGTCGCGCCCCCTTGGACCGGCTGCGGGTGGTCGATGGCATCTTGGTACGCCGCCCGCGCCGCGACATCGCGCATGGCGACGCGGCGCTCTTGTGGCGTGAGCGCCATGAGTGCCGCCCACAACGGCACGCTCTCGTACAGCGACGTGCCCTGGGCCAGATGGAACGACGCGTTGCTGTTGCGCATCATCACGAGCGAATAGACGGGCGCCCGTTCTCGTACCGACCGATCGAGCAGCGTCTCGAGGCCGCGCCACGCGCCATCGGGATCGACACGACGATTGCGCCCCCCATAGCCCTGGAAGATCATCGGCACGCCGGCCCGCTTGACGTAGTCGATCATGCGGTCACAATCGGCGTCGTCAAGGCCGTCCACGGTGCTATACGGCGCGATCGCGAGCGACCCGATGCCGTAGCGACCGACGACATCGACGAGCGCGTTGATCTCGCGGTCGTCGGCGAGCCGGCTCGGCACCGGCCGCTCGGCGTTGTCGAAGTGCAGATTCACCTGTGCCGACGAGAAACCCATGGCGCCGCCGCGCATGGCATCGTCCACCAGTGCCTGCATCGACGTGACTTCATCGTCGGACGCGGCACGCTCGAACGAGGCGTCGCCCATGACGTAACGCCGTATTGCGGAGTGGCCGACGTAGCAGCCGAAGTTGACGCCCAACTTGCCCTCGCGTGAGCGGAGGAACTCGGGGAAGGTCTCGAAATCCCACCGCACATGATCGAAGGCTTCGAGGGCCATGCCTTCGACGCGCGCGAACATCTGCGCGAGGTACGCGTGATCGTCGCGGCGACACGGTGCGATCGAGAACCCGCAGTTGCCGGCGACCACGGTGGTGACGCCGTGACGCACCGAGGTGTCGCAGGACGAATCCCAGGTGATCTGCGGGTCGTAGTGCGTGTGCACGTCGACGATGCCCGGCGCGACGATCAGCCCTTCGGCATCGATCTCGCGCGTCGCCTGCTCGCCCCGCAGTCGCCCGACGGCAACGATGCGCTGGTCACGAACGGCAACATCGGCCCGCCGAGGCGCCAAGCCAGATCCGTCGACCACTGTCCCGCCCCGCACTATCAGGTCGTACATGTATCCCCCGCTTTGCTCTCGTCGGCTCCCACCCTAGCGAGGGCGGATTATCGCCCGACCAATCAGCACCGCGAGGGCGGATTATCGCCCGACCAATCCGTGGGCGAACGAGCGGGTCAACGCCGAGCGACGAAATCCGCGAGCAGCGGGTTCGGCGCGCGACCACTGGCCCGTCGCGGGTGATGGATGCCCGCGGCGGAGATCAGGCGCCACACCCGGCCTTCGTTACCGGCGAACGGCGCGAGCAATTCGAGCATGCGCGTGTCGTTGCCGCGTTCTTCTCCACTCAACGCGAAACAGAGGTCACGCCCGATGTGCCAGTCGCCGAGCGGCACCGCGCTCGCGTCGCCGTACGCGAGATGGCGGACCAGCCCGATCGTCCACGGCCCGATGCCCGGCAGCGTGCGCAGCCGAGCCGCGACCAGTTCGCCGTCGTCGCACGTCGCCCGCAAGCGGTCCGACTCGCGACTCAATGCCACGAGTGCCCGTGATCGGTGCAGGTCGAGACCGACCCGCAGCAGCGCGTCGCGCCCGAGGCGGGCCACCAGTTCGCTGCGAGGCGGTGCCCGCAATTCGAGGGGACCGGGTGCAGTCTCGCCGTGGCGGTGCACGAATCGCCACCAGCTCTGTCGCGCCTCGTCAGAGGTGACGCGCTGTCCGAACACGGCGCGCATCGCGATCTCGATCGGGTCGGCCCCCGCGGTGAGTCGCAGGCCGGCGTAGCGACGTGCGAGCGACGCGAGGGCGCGGTGCTCGGGAGCGAAGTCGAGCGGTCGATCGTGCAGGCCGGCGAGGGTGCGCGCCCGGGCCAGCACGTGGTCACCGCCGTCGCCCCACACGTCGACGGCCAGCACGCCATCACGGTGCACGAATCGGGCGCTGGCGGTCCCGCGAGGGGTGTTGGTGGCAAAGGTGACGGTGTTGCGGCCGAATACCCGAAACGACGGATCGCGGGAGGACATCCCGATCAAGCCCATCGTCATCGCGAGGTCGAGCGGCCCGTCGACCGCGAGCTCGGCCCGCTGGTGCATTGGGAGACCTCCGCCGGCGACTCTACTGTCTGGGGCACAGGACTTTAGGAGTGCACCGACTTTCGAGTGCACGGACTTCAGGGTTCACCGGCGGAAGGATGGGCAGATGGCGTTGTCGACCAGCGCGCAGGCAGTACTCGATCAACTTGCGTTGCTGCCGGCGCCCCCTGACTTCGCGACGATCACGACGGCACAAGAGGTCGACTACATCCAGGCGTCCCGCGCGGCGACGGCGGTGCCCCGCGAGGGCGAACCGGTCGCGCACGTCCACGATGTCACCGTCGAATCGTCGGGTTGTCGTGCCCGCATCTATGTGCCCGAGTCCGCCGCGCCCGGTGCCGGACTCATCGTGCACTTTCACGGCGGAGGTTGGCTGACCGGCAGCATCGAGATGTCGGACGACGCGTGCCGCTTCCTTGCGAACCGCAGCAAATGCATCGTCATGTCGGCTGCCTATCGTTTCGCGCCCGAGCATCCATTTCCGGCGCCGGTCGATGACGCGTGGGCTGCGTTCGAATGGGCAGTGGGCCACGCCGGCGACTTCGGTGCCGACGGCCGTCGTATCGCCGCGATCGGTACGAGCGCCGGTGCGACCCTCGCGGCCGCCATCTGCCTGCGCGCGGCAGACGAGAGTCGACCGCAGCCGGTCATGCAGGTGCTCGTCTACCCGCCGCTCGACGCCACGTTCCAGTCACCGTCGTTCGTCGACAACGCGACCGGCTACTACCTCACTGCCGACCAGATGCGTTGGTTCTGGTCGAAGTACGCGGGCGAAACACCGCGTGAGCACCCGCTGTTGTCGCCGATCTACGCGACCGACCTGCGGGGGCAGCCGCCGGCGTTGATCATCACGGCCGAATTCGATCCGCTGCGCGACGACGGCGAGCGGTATGCCGCGCGGTTGCGCGACGCCGGGGTAGAGGTCGAGTTGCGCCGCGTAGAGGGCCAGATCCACAGCTTCATGGGCCTCATCGCCACGGTCCCCGAAGCTCGAGAATGTTGGACACTCGTCGCCGATCGCGTGCGGGCGGCGCTCGCATGATCGCGCTGCCGGGACTCGCCCGCGACTCGTTGCTCTTCCTGCACGGCGACGACGGGCCGCTGACCGCACAACCGTTCGTCGACGCGCTCCGCGCGGGCCTCGACGCTCCCCTCACCGACGTGGTTGCACCGACGTGCCCCGGCTGGACCGAAGAACCGGTGCCGGTTTGGCTGCGCACCATCGATCAGCTCGCGTACCACTATCTAGAGGCGATCGACCGCTGCACCACTGCGCCGATCGTCGCGGTCGGCGCATCGCTCGGCGCGTGGTTGTTGCTCGAGATGGCCACCAAGCAGCCGAGGTCGTTCTCCGCCCTCGTGTTGATCTCCCCCGTCGGTGTGAAGCTCACCGATCGCGAGACCGCGCAATTCGCCGACCTCTTTGCTCGCGACATCGCGGCTCGCGCGTCCGTTCTCTATGCCGACCCCGAAGGCGCGCTACGCCGGCAGGCCGGTCTCGATGATCACGAGATCTTGGGCCTCGCCGTCGCACAAGAGGCAGTCGCGCGATTCGCGTGGGAGCCCTACCTGCACAACCCGCTGCTACGGCACCGATTGACGCGCGTGAAATGCCCGACGGCGATCATCCACGGCACGGACGACGCGTTCGTGGCGAGCCTCGACTACTACCGCCGACTGGGCGGGCTCTTCGGCGGGCCCACGGCGCTCAAGACGATCAGCGGTGCCGGCCACCGGGTCGAAGAGGAACAGCCCGTCGCGCTGGCGGACTCGGTGCTCGAATACCTTCGTGACGTTCGGTAGGAGAATCATGCGTGCGTTCGTATTCACCGAGATGCAGTTCCCTTTCGTCGACGAAGACGCGCACGAATCGGTGCGCGTGACCTTGCCCAACAAGATCTACGATCCCAAGGTCGGGCACGAGCTCTACAAGCGTTACTTCGATCTCTACGAACGAGCTGATCGCTATGGCCTCGACATCATGCTCAACGAGCATCATTCGACGGCGACGTGTGTCGAGCCCGCGGTTCCGCTCACGATGAGCATCCTCGCCCGCACGACCAAGTCGGCGCGGATACTCGCGCTGGGCAATCCGGTCGCGAACCGGCGTGACCCGGTGCGAGTCGCGGAAGAGATGGCGATGATCGACGTCATCTCCGGCGGCCGAGCCGAGGTCGGCTTCGTACGCGGCGTCGCACAAGAGATCTCCCCGGCGAACTCGAATCCCGTTCTGATGAAAGAACGGATGTGGGAGGCGGTCGACCTCATCATCAAGGCGTGGACGACGCACGACGGCCCGTTCAGCTGGGAAGGCGAGTTCTTCCACCAACGCCAGGTGAACATCTGGCCGCGGCCGCTGCAACAACCGCACCCGCCGGTCTGGGTACCGACGCAGACGGCGAGCACCGCTCGTGAAACCGCGCAACGTGGCTACACGGTCGCCACGATCCTCAACGGAGCCGAAGGGTGCGTCCGCATATTCGACGCATATCGCGAGAGTTTCGTTGCGGCACACGGCACGGAGGCGCCGCCCGACAAACTTGCCTACCTCGGCTTGGTGTTCGTGGCCAAGCATCGCCGCGATGCGTTGGAGGGTGCACGAGCTGTGCAGTGGTACATCCAGCACAACAAGGTGGCGCCGCAGTTCGTCAACGTGCCCGGATATTTCGATGCCGCGACGCGCGTCAAGATGTTGCGGGCGCAGTACGAGACGGGCCGCTTGCCGAGCCCCATCGATCATTTGGCGTATGCCCCGATCGAAGAATTGGTCGATGGCGGGTTCTGCTTCGCCGGCGAGCCCGAAGAGGTCGCCGAGCAGTTGCTGACGTTCCGCAAACGAGTCGGCGCCTTCGACAACTGGTTGGCCCTCGTCCAGGCCGGTGCCATGGAGACCGATTTGGTCGCGCCCAGCATGGAACTGATGGCCTCCGAAGTACTACCTATCGTCAACCGGGAGCTTGCGTCATGACGACCACACTCGATTTCGATCTCTTCCACCGCGACCTCGAGGCTCGCACTCGTTCTGCCCGCGTCCTTGCCGGGCCGCGGCCAGACTCACTCGCGCCGATCGCGTTTCGCTTGACCGACGGGCGTGCGTACACCGTCGGAGCAGACACTTCTTCGTTCTGGCTGCGCCAGGGTGTCGACGGCGCGGCAACGATCGTCGATCTGACCGAAGCCGACTGGCAGGCGTTCGCCAGCGAGCGCTTCACTCGCTACGGGTTGCTGTACAACGGACGCATTTCGTTCGCCGCCGGCACCTTCGAAGACCTCTGCCACTGGGAACCTCCGCTGCGCGCGCTATTTCACGGGCGTCCCGTCTATCAACCGGATTCCGCTGAATTCATTGATCGGCACGGCGACCCTCTCGACCTGTCGCAGTCGTTCACACTCGATGACGATCCGCTCGACCGTGCCCACTTCTTGCAAACGACCGGCTTCTTGCACGTCCGCGACGTTTTCAGCGCGGACGAGATCGCCGTATTGCGCGACGAGGTCACGCGCCTCGCCGACGACTCGGCCCCCGACGATGTCACCACGTGGTGGACGCGGCTCGCCGACGGCGCGCCCGCCGTGTGCCAAGTCAAGTACGGCGCGCAGCGCTCTGACGCGGTCACCGCGTTGCACGATGATCCGCGGATGCGCAGCCTGCTCGCCGGTGCAGGACGCGACGATCTGCAGCCGAACCTCGACCGCAACGAAGGTACCAAGATCATCTACAAGCACCCCGGTGCCAGCGAAGGCATGACCGATCTGCCGCTGCACACCGATTGCGGCATGGGTTTCCATCCGATTGCCTGTCCCATGGTGTTGATCGGGGTCCATCTCGACCGGGGCGACGAGAACAGCGGCCAACTGCATGTGGCCGCCGGCTCCCACCTGTCGAGCAGCCCCGACCCCGCCATCGAAGACACGTCCGGGTGGCCGATCGTCGCACTCACCACTGCGGCCGGTGACTGCACCGTGCACTACAGCCACACGTTGCACGGCGCGCCGCCGCCCAAGGGCGGTCTCGAGATCGGCGAGCACGGCCGGCGCACGATCTACGCCTGCTTCGCACCCCCGTCGTTGTTCGCCGCGCTACAGCCCTACGAAGACCTCGTGGCCGTGATGCAGCGCTCGGACGGCGTCACGATGACGGTTGACGAGAAGCTGGCGAAGATATGAGTTCGAACATCTCGGCGATCGACTCATAGGAGCGCAAGCGATCGGCGTGCGCCCACGTGCTCGACGTGACCATCAACTCGTCGGCGCCCGTGCGCGACTGCAACTCGCGCAAGCCCGCCTCGACCGTGGCCGGGCCGCCCACGATGTGCGAGCCGGTCCAATCACGAATCGCGGCGCGTTCGCCCGGCGTGAACGGATAGGCCGCGGCATCGGCCGGGCTGGGCACGCGCCCAGGGCGGCCCGTGCGCAGGCGCAGGAACGACAGTCGCCCCGAGCCCGCGAGGTAATCCGCGTCTTCGTCGGTGGCCGCGCAGAGCACCGACACCGCGATCATCAGATACGGGCGGTCGAGCACCGCGGACGGCTCGAAGC
>JBDTLT010000092.1:0-19441 GCA_039934635.1 Acidimicrobiales bacterium | reverse complement strand
GCCGACCGCCGCCAGCGTCGCCGGCAACAACGTCACCGCCGCGAACATGCTCAGCAACACCACTGCGAGACCGGCGATGCCGAACGACGTGAGGATGGGCACACCGAAGACGAACAGGCCGCACATCGCCACCGCCACGGTGAGCGACGAAAAGAGCACCGTCGTGCCGGCCGCGGCGACGGTGGCCACCACGGCATCGTGGAGTTCGATCCCGTGGCCGCGCTCTTCGCGGAACCGATTGACCATCAGCAGCCCGTAGTCGATGCCCAAGCCGATGCCGAGCATGTTGACGACGTTCACCGAGAAGATCGACACGTCGCCGACGAGCGTCGCGCCGACGAGCACCGCAAGCGTCGGGATGACACCGCCGAGCGCGACCAGCAACGGCATGCCGGCCGCGATGAGCCCGCCGAGCAACAACACCATGACGACGATCGCGATGGGAAGCGCGATCGCTTCGCCTCGCAACAGATCCTTCTCCGACGCGGTGCCGAAGGTTTCGCTCACGAGCACGTTGCCGCCAACGAGGATCTCTGTCGCGTGGAGGTCGTGCGCAAGGTCTTCGACTTTTTTGGCGACCGCGAGCTCTGCGTCGTCGTCGAGGTCACCGGCGACGGTCACCACGAACAGCGCGGCGCGTCCGTCAGTGGCCCGCAGCGCAGCGACGCCCGTGGACCACGGGTCGGCCACGTCGAGCACTCCGTCGAGCGCGCCGATCGGCGCGAGCCCCGCAGTGACCTCGCGTTGCACCTGAGGGTCGTCGATGTCGATACCGTCGGCGATGATCGCGATCTCGCCGCCGGTCTCCGCCATGTCGTCGAGTTGCTTCGCCACCCGACCCGACTCGGTGCTGCTGCCCGCGCCGAACTCGGTCGACAGGACCGAGAAGGCCGAGCTTCCGATGGTGGCCGTGACGAGCAGCGCCACGACCCACGCAAGGATGACGGCGCGCCGGCGGCGCACCACGACCTGTCCGAGCCGCCGCATCACGCTGCCACCCGATCGTTCGCGGTGCCGACGAGGGCAACCGTTGCCGTAGTGCGGCCACGGCGCATGGCGAACAGGACCCCGGCGACTGCGCTCACGGCCAACGCGCCCGACGAACCGAAGACCGCGTGTTGCCGGTCAGCATCGGTGATCACCTGCGAAGTGATCAACCAACCACCGGCCCACAGCGCGGGTGTCCCTACTGCCCACAGGATGCGGTCGACGACGCGCATCGGCACCGACAGCGCTTGTGCGAGCCCGACGCCGGCGCCACTGAGGGCACCCATGACGACGAGGCTGGCGGTGTCGGTGCGATAACCCACCGTGCTCGCGCCGGTTGCGAGGCCCGCCGCGAAGCCGACGCCGGTGGCGGCGATCCAGCGGACTCGATCTTCGGCAGCCATCGCGCCGATCGCCACCTGGATGGCCCCGAGCGTGGCCCCGCCGGCCAGCCCGCCGATGGCGGCTGCGCCGACACCGTTGATGTTGCCCGCGACGATCCTCGCCGCCACGCCGGCGAGGGGAAACCCGACGAATGTGCCGAGCCACCGTGCCCACCGCTTGATCTCGAATGTTTCGCTTTTCACGTCTACCGGCCTCCGAAGGTCGAAGCGGGCCGTGCTGCCCACTGTCGCGATGGTGAGCGGTGGCCGTGACACCTCGCTGACACCTGCAGCACTCGACGGGTCACCGTGGTCAGCGAAGTGTCAGCGACGGCGTGCAGGCTCGGTGCATGACCGATGACGCCGTGGAGAATTCGATCCGAAGAGCGATCGGCGGCGACCTCGCCGCGATCTCGTGGATCGTGGCCCAAGCGGACACGACCGCCGACGCGGTCGTCGTCACGATGGCCGCGCTATTGGAATGCCACCCCCGCCGCCTCGACCGGGCGCGCGACATCGCGGCCACGAGCCGCGACCGGCAGGTGGTGGCCATCGCCCGCGCCCATCTGGACGACGAGAGCGAACTCGTCGACGCGTTGGCCCGCGATCATCTGGTCGATTATCCGGACAGCCTCATCGTGTCGTGGATCGCGTCCGACGCGCTCAGGGAAGCGAGGGATCGATAGCGCGCGCGTGATCGTGCGCCGCGAGGATCGCTTCGCAGCGTTGGGCGACAGAGGGCTTCTGCCCTGGCGCGGTCATGATGTACGGCTGGTTCTCGCGGACGCCCCGCAACACGAGCGATGCAACCCGTTCGGGTTCGATTGCGGTGCTCATGCTGGCGTCGATCGACGCGATGTAGGCACCAACGTCGGCGTCGAGATCCTTGGGATCGGTCGAGGACAATCGGCCGAGTGTCTGCGAGATGTTGGTGTTGACACCGCCGGGACACAGCACGCTGACGCCGATCCCGTACGGGACGAGATCGAGTCGCAGCGAATCCGAGATGCCAAGCACGGCGTGTTTGGTCGCGCAATACGCGCCGAGCCGGGTTTGTCCCTGCAACGCCGCGGCCGAAGCCGTGTTCACGATGTGCCCACCGCGGCCCGCCGCGATCATGCGAGGGACGAAACTGCGGATGCAGTTGGCCACGCCCAAGATGTTGACGCCGATCACCCAGTTCCAATCGACGGGTGCGAATTCCCACAGCAAGCCGAACGGGGACACACCCGCGTTGTTGCACAACAGATCGGGCGCGCCGAATACCTTGCTCACTTCATCGGCGAGCCGGTCGACGCTCGCCGGGTCCGCGACATCGACGGCGATCGGCAACGCCGCTTCGGCCACACCCTCGATCGACTTCGCGACCGCGTCGGCTCGACCCTGATCGAGGTCGGCCACGACCACCTTCATCGACAACGCCGCGCACTCGCGGGCCAAGGCCGCGCCGATGCCACTGCCCGCGCCGGTGATCACCGCAACTCGGCCTTCGAACTCTTCGAGCATCGTGATTCCCCTCGTCTCGCGCCCGCAGGCTCGCCCCGCGGCTCCGGTACGGTAGACCGCCGTCGCCGACCTTGGGAGCAGCGGGGTGACCGAACACACGGAGGTGTCCGACGAGATCGTCGCCGCGCTGCGCGCGGTCTGCCTCGCGCTACCCGAAGTGTCCGAGGAACAGGCGTGGGTAGGCACTCGTTGGGTCGTGCGCAAGAAGAACTTCGCTCACGTCGTCGCCATTGACGAAGGGTGGCCCCCTGCCTACGCCCGCGCCGCCCGCACGGACGGCCCGGTGACGGTGCTGACCTTTCGCTCGTCGGGGCCGGAGCTCGACGCGCTGAGCAGCGCCGGCTACCCGTACTTCCGGCCGGTGTGGTTCCCCGACATTGCCGGCTTGGTGCTCGAAGACGACGTCGACTGGGACCTCGTCACGGAGCTCGTGCGGCACAGTTACTGCGTGATGGCCCCCAAGAAACTGGCCGCCCTCGTCGACCGACCGACGGCCTGACAACGTGGATGCAATACTCGCAGGGCGATGCTTCTCGTAGACGGGCTGACCAAGCGCTACGGCTCGCTGCTCGCCCTCGATGACGTCGGCTTGCGGGTCGAGCGAGGCCAGATCGTCGGTTTCCTGGGGCCCAACGGCGCCGGCAAGACGACGACCATGCGCGCCATCATGCAGTTGATAACGCTCGACCGCGGCGTGGTGACCTGGGATGGAAATCCCATCGACCACGAGGTCCGGCAGCGGTTCGGATATATGCCGGCCGAACGCGGTATGTACCCCCGCATGAAGGTGCGAGACCACCTCGTCTACTACGCGAAGCTCTCGGGCTATCGCGACGCGGCAGCCGCCCGTTCGGCCGACGAATGGCTCGAGCGCCTCGATCTGAGCGATCGTCGCGGCGACACCGTGCAGAGCTTGTCGAGTGGCAATCAACAACGCGTGCAACTCGCGCTGGCATTGCTCAACGAGCCAGACGTGCTGGTGCTCGACGAGCCCTTTTCCGGGCTCGACCCGATCGCAGTCGAGATGCTCGGCGACGTACTGCGCGAAGAAGTCGCGCGCGGCACCGCGCTACTGCTCAGTAGCCATCAGCTCGACCTGGTCGCCGACGTATGCAGCGCAGTGGTCATCGTCGATCACGGTCGAGTCGTGCTGCGCGGTGACGTGGCCGAGCTGCGC
The DNA here is from genome assembly GCA_039934635.1 of Acidimicrobiales bacterium. Classification (GTDB taxonomy): domain Bacteria; phylum Actinomycetota; class Acidimicrobiia; order Acidimicrobiales; family WLNW01; genus DATLFA01. Next base: position 15,388 of record JBDTLT010000092.1, on the reverse strand, counting down.
TCCGCGAGTACGACGCGTTACCTCGACGTCGAGTTCGCGACTCCGACCGACTGGGCTCCCGATGGCGTGGCGTTGACCACCGACGACAAGCGGCGCTACCGAGCGATCGTCGATCGCACGACCGATGCCGGCAGCCTGATCGCGGCAGCCCACGCACGCGGCGAAGTAGTCGCCTACTCGTTTGCGCCGCCGGATCTTTCGGAGGTTTTCTTGAGCGCGGTCGGGCGGGACAAGTTGGACGTCGCCGAACGGAACCGCATCGATAGCCCGCCCGATGCCTGACGACCGCAACGACTCGATGCGTACGACGCATGTCGTGCGCATGATCGCGCGCCGAGAGATCTATGAGCGCCTACGCGGGAAGACGTTCACCGTCCTCACCGGCATCTTGGTCTTCATCATCCTCGCCATCGGCGTGATCAACCGAGTGGCCGGCGACGGCGGGGCCGAGACCATCCTCGTCGGCGCGACTGCGCCGATCCCGATCGGCTTCGAGTCGGCAATCGCGCAGACCGGCGCCTTGGTCGATCGCACCGTCGCCGTACGACCCTACGGTGACGCCGAGTCGGCCCGCCGTGCCGTCGACGATGGCGATGTCGATGTGGCGATCATCGGCAGCGAACGACAGATGGTCTTCTCCGGCGAGATCGACGACGACGTGCGCACCATCGTCCAGCAGGCGTGGACGGCGGCCGAGATCCGCCAAGGATTGGTCGATGCCGGCCTCAGCCCCGCGCAAGTGAGCACGGTGCTCTCACCGCCCGGGCTCGATGCCGTCACTGTCGACGGCGATTCGGACAACATGGGGTTGGCCGTGCTCACGGGCACGCTCACCGCAATCCTCTTGTTCATCTCGCTCCAGACCTTCGGCAACTACGTGCTCGTGGGTGTGGTCGAGGAGAAATCGACCGCGGTCATCGAGTTACTGCTCGCGCGCGTCCGCGCCGATCAACTCTTGGCGGGCAAGGTCATCGGCATCGGCGTCGTGGCGCTGTTGCAATTCGTCTTGGCGACACTGGCCGGGTTGGTGTCGTTGGCAATCTCCGGCACCCATGTGCCGGGCGAGATCTGGTCGACACTGCCCGTGACGATCGTATGGTTCCTCGGTGGCTATGCGCTGTATTCGACGCTGTTCGCGTTGGCCGGCTCGCTCGTCAGCCGCCAGGAAGACGCGCCGGGCGCGGCCGCACCGATCATGACCGCGTTGGTCGGCGCCTACCTGCTGGTCTTCGTGTTCGGCTACGTCCCAGAGTCGGGGGCCAGCAGGATCTTGTCGATCATCCCGCCGATCGCGCCGTTCCTCATGCCGATGCGCATGGCGGCCGGCGCGGCCTCGGTGGCCGAAATCGTGGCCGCCATGGTGCTGTTGCTGGCCACGACCTTTGCCGTGTGGAAGCTGGCCGGCAAGGTCTACGAACAGGTGCTGTTACGGCGCGGCTCGCGCATCGCGTGGCGCGACGCGCTGGCGTTGCTGCGCCGCGCCTGAACCATGCGCAACAATGCCCGCATGAACAACTGGGGAACCGCGCTGTACGGAGACCCGTGTCGCGGCTGCGGCTTTCAGTGGTCGATACCGCTGGTCGCCGCGAACGAGATCATCGAGGACGCACCACGGCGATTCGGCACGATGGCGACACGCGAGAACGGGCGCCTTCGCCATCCCGACCGGCAATGGACCGTGTCGGGCTATCTCTGCCACGTCGGCGACAACATCGGCATCTGGGCCGAGCGCGTGGCAAGCGTCGCGCTCGGTAACGACGGCCCGGTGGCACTGTACGACCAAGACCTGCTGGCCGACGCGCGCCACTATGACGACGTCGATGTCCCGGCCGCGCTGTGGACCATCGGTCGTGCCGTCGGCGATTGGCGAGCGGCGATCGCACTCGTCGGTGCGACACCGTTCACGATGATCCACGAAGAGCTCGGCAACCTCACGTTGGCCGACGTGATCCTGATACGTGCGCACGATGTCGTGCATCACGGATGGGACGTCGAGCGAACGCTGTCGCCATAGCGGTGGAACCCTGGCCGGACGAAGTTGCAACCGACGCGGTGCTGCGAGTCAGCGCCCGCGTTTTGCTCGTCGACGAGCATGACCGGTTGTTGCTGTTGCGCTACGCCGACAGGGGAAAGTACTACTGGTGCCCGGTCGGCGGGGGTATCGAGGACGGCGAAACCATCGACCAAGCAGCGCGACGCGAGGTCCTCGAAGAGACCGGATTTGCCGCGCCCGCCGAACTGATCGATGTCGGACGGCGGCGGTTGGTCGCGACGATGTTCGATCAGCTCACCGACATTCGTGAGCATTGGTTCCTCGCTCGCGTTCCAAATGCGGAAGTCTCTCGCACCGGGTGGACTCCCCTCGAGCACGCGACGATCTCTGCGTACCGTTGGTGGGCGGCCACCGAGCTCGCCTCCACGTCGGATCGACTGATCCCCCGCGATCTCGCCGGACTGCTCGCGCAGCTGCTGTTGCATGGCCCGCCGTCATCGCCCATAGAGCTCGGGCCGTAGCGCGACAGCGAGACCGAGCAGGACCGGTGCTGACCGCGCGGCAGAATGTCGGCGTGGAATCTCCGCGATGGACGGTCGAGCAACTGGCCGAGGACATCCGTCGGCTGGGCGTCACCAGTGGCGATTTGATCATGGTGCACGCGTCGTTGCGCTCGATCGGGCCCGTCGATGGCGGCGCCGATGGCGTCGTCGACGCGCTCGAGGCGGCGGTGGGCGCGGGCGGCACGCTATTGATGACGCTCGGCGCGCGGGACGACTTCGGATGGGTCAACGATCGACCGGAGTCCGAGCGACCCGCGTTGTTGCGCGACACCGAGCCATTCGATTGCCTCGTCGCGCCCGCGGACCCGGACAACGGTGTGTTGGCCGAAGTGTTCCGTACCCGTGCCCGCACGAAGGTCAACGATCATCCAGAAGGCCGCATGGGTGCTTCGGGTCGACTCGCCGACCAACTACTCGATGACGCCCCGTGGGACAACTACTACGGCGCTGACTCGGTGCTGCATCGTTTCGTCGACGCCGGCGGGCGGGTGCTGCGCCTCGGCGCCGACCTCGACACGCTCACCGTGCTCCACTACGCGGAGTACCTCGTGCCACTACCGACCAAACGGCGCGTGCGCCGGCACCGTCTCGTCAAGGGGCGCAAACATCCCGAGCTGCGCGTCGTGGCGTGCCTCGACGACTGCGACGGCATCGTCGACTATCCCGGCGGCGACTATTTCCCGGTGATCTTGCGCGACTACCTCGCCACGGACAGAGCCACGACGGGGGTCGTCGGCCGGGCGACCAGTGAACTCATCGACGCGGCCGACGTGGTCGACTTCGGCGTGGCGTGGATGGCCGAGCACCTCGTCTCCGAGTGAGGCGAGCCTCAAACGAGCCAGCTCCCGTGGGCGACCGCGACGAGCCGCGACGCATCGTCTTGCCACGCGTCGATGCGGAGATGAGCGACGCGTCGGCCGCGGCGCACCACCGTCACCGATGCCGTCGTGTCGGTGACGGGTGCGGCGCGCAGAAAATCGGTGGAGCACTCGATCGTCGCGGCACCGATCGCGCCGCTCGCCCGCAGGTGCAACGAGCCAGCCGCTTCGAGGAACGCCGCCAATACACCGCCGTGCAAAACCGACCGCGTGTGATCGCCGATGTTGCGCGGATCCGCCGGTAACACGACGGTGCCCGCCGGGCCGTAGCGCAGACCGAGGTATCGGTAGTAGGGCGACGCCGCGATCAACTCGTCGATCGTCGTCATGGTTGCTTCGCCACGGTGGCCGTGCCCATCGCAAGGACGGCAGCGGGACGATCGGGATGGAACGCGGTGCCCTTCACGAATGCGACGTAGTCGGCTCGGTGCACGCACTCTGCGCGAACGTGTACGCCGAGCCGTGGTTCGGTCCGGGCGAAATAGTCGACCCGCACGCCCATCGTCGCCCCGCCGTTGTTCTCGTCGTTCACCGACAACCACACCGCCAGCGAAAGTGCGTGATCGAGCAACGTTGCCAGCACACCGTTGGCCAATCCACCGCCAACGACATCGACGAGATCCTCCCTCCACGCGAGGCCGAGGGTGACGCCGTGGCGTTCGAGCCCGAGCAGCTCGGTGCCCATGGCGCGGTGCGCGGCGTTGGTCTGCGTGGCCACTGCCAGCACCTGACCGAGATCGAGAACGCAGCCCTCGGGACGCCACAGCCCCGTCGCTTCGTCGCGTGTCGCGCCCACCGCGCCGAGAGTACCCTGGCCCCGTGTTCTCCCCCGCGCTCGGCCTCGACGTGCCTCGTGACTCTGCGTTGCAGTTCCGCGGTCTGCCCGACGCCCCGTTCGGGGTCGAGGTCACTGGCATCACGTGGGGCAAGCCCGACGCGGACAGCGTGCGGCTGCTGACGGCTGCGCTGCGCCGGTCGCTGCTGCTCGTCTTGCGCGGTCAAGCGGCGCCGAGCGAACCACAACTCGACGAGTTCTTCAGAGCATTCGGACGGTTGGTACTCGAGACCGAGGATGGCTTCGCGCACTACAGCGGGCATCGCAATCTCGGTGGTCCCGCAAGTGATCTCGCGAAAGAGATGGTCGCGTATCAACACCGCAACCTCGCGAACACCGGCTCCACCTACTACGACCCGGGGCCCGAGGGCGCGAGCGAGCTCGTCTGGCACAACGACCAGAGCCACCGACCAATGCTCAAAGTGGTCAGCGTGCTCGAGGCCCTCGAGGTCGACGAGGGTGTCGTGCCCACCGAGTATCGCGACACCTACACGGCCTATGAGATGCTGCCGCGGGCGTTGCGCAGCGAACTCGAGCACCGTCAGATCATCTACTTCGATCCTCGACTGCCACCGCCGAGCGAGCTGCCGCGTTTGGCCGACGCGATGCATCCGGTGTTCACCGCTCATCCGCACACCGGGCGGCGGGCGCTCTACGTCAACGACTTCGCCGATCGCGTCGCCGGCATCAACCGCGAAGAAAGTGACGAGATACTCGGCGCGTTGCGCGCCCACATCACCAATGACGCGCCGCGGTACGCGCACCAATGGCGCTCGGGCGACATCGTGGCGTGGGACAACGTCGGCGTGCAGCACCGGCGCGACGCGGTGAAGGGCGGCCTGCGCCGGCACATGCGTCAATACGGCGGCCTCGCCGAATAGGCGACAGCATGAGCACGCTGCGATTCGACGACCAGGTGGTGCTCGTCACCGGCGCGGGTCGAGGCATCGGCCGTTGCCACGCGCTGTTGTTCGCCGAGCGAGGCGCGCAAGTTGTCGTGAGCGACGCCGGCACCGAACTGTACGGCACCGGCACCGACGCCAGCCCCGCGCACGAAGTGGTCGCCGCGATCCACGCCGCCGGCGGGCAGGCAATCGCCTACCTCGGCGACCTGTCCACCGAGCACGGCGCCCGTAGCGCGGTGCGGGCAACCGTGAATGCGTTCGACCGCATCGACGCGATCGTGCACAACGCGGGGTTCACGCTCGGCGGTATGGCCTTCGAGGACGAGTCGCTGGCGCGGCTCGACGCGCTGCTCGCCATCAACACGGGCGCGGCCTACGCGTTGGCCCAAGAGGCGTGGCCCATCATGCAGGCGCAGCATTCCGGCCGCATCGTGTTCACCTCGTCGAGCGCGTTGCACGGCCTGCCCCGCTCGATCCCCTATTCGGTGGCGAAGGCGAGTTACATCGGGTTGACCCGCGGCTTGGCGGCCGAGGGCGCCGCGTACGGCATTCGGGTCAACGCCGTAGAGCCCGCCGCCGCCACTCGCATGGCCGAAAACCTCGCCGAGTCGCAGTTCCGCGACTGGTTCCTCGCCACGATGCGCCCCGAGTTGGTGGCACCACTTGTCGCGCTGTTGGCGCACGAAGATTGCCCGGTCAACGGCGAGTTGCTCGTCGCCGGCGGCGGTCGCGTTGCCCGCACGCTGCTCGCCGAAACGCGCGGCTACATCAACCCCGATCTGACGCCCGAGGACGTACGCGACCATTTCGCCGAGGTCATGAGCGAGAGCGAACACGTCGTCATGCGCGACGGCGTGCACGCCGTCGCCTACAACGCCGAAGTGTTGGGGTTCCGGGCGACCGAGCCGGTCACCATCGCCGCGGGCGCCGCGGCATCCGAAGCCGTATCGAGGAGGACGCAATGACCACAACCACTGCCTTTCTGCCCAAGGTGCTCGAACCGTTCGCGGGGCAGATACTCGATGCCGACAGCCACGAGTACACGCCGATGAACATGTGGGAAGAACAGTTCGGGTCGGTGGTGCGCGAGTTCGTGCGCGCTTTCGAGGGTTCCAAGATGCCGATCCGTCGGTTCGTCGCCGCCGATGACACCGAGATCACTGCCGACACGGTGTGGAACACCAAGTTCGCCAGCGCACCCGGGGCGTTCGATCTCGAGCGCCGCATCGAGGTCCTCGACTTCACCGGGGTGAGTCGTCAGATGATGTTCCCCGGCAGCATCGGGCTCTACGCGGTCAGCTTCTACTTCCGTTGCGACCAGTTTCCCGACATGTTGAAGTCCATCACCGGCAATCGCAAGGCCTACGCGCTCGAGTTGATCAGCGCCTACAACGACTGGTGCATCCGCGTCGCGCGTCAGACCGACCGCATTCGCGCCGTCGGCGTCGCGCTCGCCGACACCGTCGACGCGCTCTATGCCGAATGCAAGCGGCTCATCGACCACGGCGTGCGCGTCATCTGGGTGCCGAGCGCGGCGTTGCCCGGCGGTGTGTCACCGGCGCATCCGGACCTCGACCCGGTGTGGGGCATGCTCGCGGCGGCCGACGTGCCGGTGATGGCGCACCTCGGCGCCGACGCCGATTTCTTGATGACGACCGCATGGCGCAACGCGCCCGCGTTCGTCGGATGGAAGTCGGGCGAAGAGTTCCAGATGGACCCGTGGACGTTGTCGACCCTGCATCTGCCGGTGCAGAACTTCCTCGCCACCATGGTGCTCGGCGGTGTCTTCGAGCGCCACCCGCGGTTGCGTTTTGGTTCGTGCGAAGTGCTGGCTCAGTGGGTCGGACCGTTGGCGCAAAACCTCGACTTCTGGCACTCGCACTCGCGCAAGTTCTCGCTCGACAACATGGAGGGCGAGTTGCCGATCACGATGAGACCGTCCGACTACATCCGGCGCAACGTGCGACTCTCGCTCTTCGACATCGAACCGGTCGATGTCTACATCGAGCAGTTCGACATGCCCGAGATCTACTGCTACGCGAGCGACTACCCGCACCCCGAGGGCGGCAAGAACCCGATGGGCGATATCAGCGGCAAGCTCGAGCGCTTCGGACCCGACATCATGCGCAAGGTCTTCGTCGAGAACGCGGAGTGGCTGCTGCCCGACTGATCGCGCTCGCTCCATTCTGACGGGCCGATGCAGCGCTACGAGCGGACGGCTACGTCAACCGAAAGCCTTCGTAGCCGGCCGCCGCGACCTCGTCGCACTTCTGCCGATAGAGCGGTTGGCCGCCGATGTACGCCTGGTAGACGCGTGGCTTGCCGGGCACGTTGGCGCCGATGTACCACGAGTTGCAGCTCTCCGAGGCGCGGATGGTGCCGTGAGCGAGCGACGCCACGTGTTCGACCCACGCATCCTGCGCGTCATCCGTCGCTTCGACCGTGGTCATGCCGTTGTCGCGCAGACGCACGAGGAGGTCCGCGATCCAATCGACGTGTTGTTCGATCGCCATGACCATGTTGGTGTGCACCGACGGGCTGCCCGGCCCGGTGATCGTGAAGAAGTTGGGGAAACCCGCAACCTGCAAGCCGAGCAGGGTCCGCGGACCTTCGGCCCACACGTCACGCAACCGCTCACCGTCGCGCCCGCGGATATCGATGCGGTTGAGGGCGCCGGTCATTGCATCGAACCCCGTGGCGTAGACGATGACGTCGACGTCGTAGTGCGCCTTCTCGGTCTGCACCCCGGTGGGCGTGATGCATCGAATCGGGTTCTTGCGCAGATCGACGAGCGTGGCGTTGTCACGGTTGAACGTTTCGAAATAGCCGGTGTCGAGAATGAGCCGTTTGCATCCGATCGGATAGTGCGGAACGAGCGACTCGGCGACCTCGGGATCCGCGACGTGCCGGCGGATCAACTCGCCGTACAGCTCGACGCCGGCCCGGTTGGCGTCGACGTCGACCATCACGTCGGCCCACGCCCACGGCGCGCCCCACCCCAGCTCGTCGACCTTGCTCAGCCGCGCCTCGACCGGCGCATCGAGAATCGTTTCGGCCGCGTCGACCGGCGCGATGGTCACCGCGCCGAAGCGCAGCGTGCCGGCGTACGCCTCGAGCTGGCGCCGCCGCAGGTCCGGGTATTCGGCTTTGATGGCCTGCATCTCGTCGGGCGGGATCGGGCGATTGTTCGCCGGCCGAGTAAAGGCGGCCGAGCGTTGGAAGACGTAGGTGTGCTCGGCTTGCTCGGCCACGACCGGCACCGTCTGCACGCCGGACGAACCAGTGCCGATCACCGCGACGCGTTTGTCGGTGAAGTCGAACCCTTCCTTGGGGAAGAAGCTCGTGAACAAGCTCGCGCCGGCGAACGAGTCGATACCGTCGATGCTCGGCTTTAGCGGTGCCGAAAGACAGCCGGTGGCCGCGATGACGAACTGCGCCACGAACGACTGGCCCGTGTCGGTCTCGACCAACCAGTCGTTGCGCGCATCGTCATAGGTCGCGGCGACGACCTTTGTGCCGAGCTGGATATCACGGCGGAGATCGAGACGATCGGTGACGAAGTTCAAATACCGTTCGAGCTCGGGTTGGCCGGGCATCACCTCGCTCCAGTCCCACTCTTGCTCGAGTTCCTTCGAGAAGCTGTAGGAGTATTCGATGCCTTCGACGTCGACCCGAGCTCCCGGGTAGCGATTCCAGTACCACGTGCCGCCGACGCCGTCGCCCATCTCGAGCACCCGCGCGCTCGAACCGATCTCGCGCAGTTTGTGCAACGCGTAGAGACCGCCGAAGCCGGCGCCGATGACGATCACGTCGAAGTGTTGCGCCGATGCTCGAGCATCGCCCGTCGCCGTGTCGCTCACTGGACCCCCCGTTTCACGGGTCGAATACTACGGCCCGAGCGTCTGTCCGTAGAGCGCCAACGCATTGTCCCAGAGGATCTTGCGCCGGGACTCGTCGGCGACTCCCGGCAGTCCGAGGAACTCTTCCGCCGCGTGCGGCCACGGTGAATCGGGGTGGGGGTAGTCCGTCGTGAAGACGATGCAGTCGTCCCCGATCAGGTCGATCACCTGCCCGAGCATGTATTCACCCGAGTCCGCGGAGACGTAGCACTGACGGCGGAAATAGTCGCTCGGCGAGGCCTGCAGCAGATCGGTCGACCCGAAGTTGCGTCGACGCGAGTTCTCCCAGTGCTCGTCCATGCGGTGCAGCCAGAACGGGACCCATCCACAACCGGCCTCCAGAAACGCCACCCGCAGGCCGGGAAATCGTTCGAGCACGCCGCCGTAGATGATGCTGACGGCCGCGATCATCTGCTCCATGGGGTGCGTGCAGATGTGTACCTGCTCGGGATGTCGGAGCCGGCCGTTCACCACTTGCGGAAGCCGGGGGAACCCGCCTTCGTGCAAGCCGAGGGCCATCGAATGACGCGACATCACCGACCACAGGTCGTCATAGGCCGGGTCGTCGAAATTGCGACCGTGAATCGGGTTCGGTCGGGCAAAGGCACCCGTGAAACCGAGTTCGGTCGCGCAGCGTTCTGCTTCGGCGGCGGCCAGTGCGGGATCGTGAAGCGGCAACATGGCGATGCCCTTCAATCGCGCCGGATCCGCCGCGCAAAAGTCAGCCATCCAGTTGTTGTAGGCACGGGCGAGCGCGTTCGCGAACGCCGGCTCGATCGAGTCGCTCGCCAGCACGAACAATCCAAACGAGGGATAGAGGAACGAGATGTCGACGCCTTCGCGATCCATGTCACGCACCTGCGCCGGCGCCGAGAACCCTTCGGCGTACGCGGCAGGGAACAGCTCGGCGAACGTCGCCTGAATGCGTTCGGACAGCCGAGCCACGTCGTCGGCGGATCCGCCCGGGCTCCACTGTCCCGGCAAGTTGACGGTGAATTCGTCGAATTCGAAACCGAAGGTCAACCCCACTTGGCGCGGCGCGCGGTCTCGGAACGGCTCGTCGAGGTACTGCTCCCAAAGGGACGCTGGCTCGATGACGTGCGCGTCGGCATCGATAATGCGGATGCCATCTCTCATGCGAGCGTCTCCTTCGTCGTGGTTCGCCGTTCGATCCGTGTGCCGGCGATGCGCTCCCACACTGCGACAGTGTCGATGAGATCTGCGTCGGGGCCGGCCGCCCCGCAAGCCAGGCGCAACGCTTGTTGCGCGGCCGCCGCAACGGGCACACCCACCCGCTCGCTCGCCGCCACGCCCAGCGCGATGTCGAAGTCCTTGCACGCGAGCGCCAAGGCGAAGCCGACGTTGGTGCGTCCGTCGGGCCCGAACAGCCAATGGTTCCATACCGCGGTATCGAGCACCTGCCCGACGAGCACCGGATCGAGACCAATCTTGGCCGCAACCAGAAGTGCCTCGAGCTCGACCATCAACTTGGCCTGATTCGATTGGTTCAACAGCGTCTTCACCGTGTGCCCCGCACCGACCGGACCGCAGTGCCACAACGACGGCGCAAGGTGATCGAGGATCGGCCGCGCCGCGGTGAAGTCGGCGTCACTACCGCCGGCCATTGCCTTCAACGTGCCGTTCCTCGCGCCTTCGACTCCCCCGCTCACGCCTACGTCGACATAGCCGATGCCGCGCTCGGCCAGCTCCGCACCGATTGCCCGACTCGCGGCAGGGACTCCACTCGTGAGGTCTATGACGAGCGTGCCGGGCGCGGCACGCGTAACCAGACCCCGCGGGCCGAGCGCGACCTCGCGCACTTCTGCCGACGTCGGCAGGGACAACAGCACGACCGCACACTGTGCCGCGAGCGCGGCTGCGTCGGCCACGATCGTCGCCCCTTCGGCCCCGAGCACCGCGGCGGTCGCCGGGCTCGCGTCTGCGACCAGCGCTGACTGTCCGCGGTCATTCAGCCGCCGCCAGATGTTGGCCCCCATTTTGCCGACCCCGACGATGCCCAGTGCTGCCATGGGCCGACGGTACGTTCTCGTCGACCCGGAGTCATCGGTGCACCGCTACGTAGTTGCCCGAGGCGCACCACGTACGTCGCTCAGCGCGACCACGCGGCCGCCAGCTCGGCTCGGCCCGACACGGCGAGCTTGAAGTACACCCGATGGAGATGCGTCTCGACCGTACGGACCGACACGCGCAAGCTCGCCGCGATCGCCTGGTTCGTCGCGCCGTTGGCGGCGAGCGCGGCAACTTGTTGTTCCCGCGCGGTCAGCCACACTCGGCCGGCGATGAACGGCAACGGTGACCGCGCGCCTTCGCACTGAGCGAGCAGCGCCGCGGCCCGGCATGCCGCATGCGCCGCCATCGCGCTGCGGCCCGCGTCGTCGAACATCGTCGCCGCCAGTTGCGCTGCCGCGTGCGCGTGCATCATCGCTCCGATGTTCGCGAAGTGCTCTGAGGCGGCGAGCACGCCAGACGCATCGCGCTCGGCAATTGCCCGAAGACCCGACACGATGGTCGCGGCCAACGCGCCTTGGACCCGGCCGGCGATGGCGTCGGCATAGTGGACCGCGTCGACGGCGCGCCCGAACATCGCAAGCTCCCATAGGTGGCGCACCGCAACCCCCGCGTGACCCGAGGAGACGGCTCGGGTGACGGCGCCGTCGACCAGCGCGGCAGCGGTTGCGATGTCACCGCGGCACGCCGCCAGATAGGCGCGATCGGGCGCAGTATCGAGCGCAGTGAATGGGTGCGACGACGCGACGAGCCGGTCCGCTTCGTCGAATGCCGCCTCGGCCGCCGCACCTTCACTCAGCAATGCCCGGGCGCGTCCGCGGCTTGCGAGACACAGTGGGAGATACCCGAACAGATCCACGTCGCGGAGGCCGAGTTCGGCGTTGGCCAGTGCATCTTCTGCGGTGCGCACTCGGCCCGCGAGCAGCGCGCAATAGCCATAGGTGAGTTGCCATACCGCCGCGTCACCCAGCGCACCCGACGCGGTCGCCGAAGTGGACGCCGCAGACGCGCTCGTCATCACGTCGTCGAACTGTCCCGTCTGCAGTTGCGCCCACTTGCGCACAACGGCGAGGCGCAATCGAGTGAGCGAAGAGGCGGTCGTGCGAGCCGGACCGTCGAGGAATGAACGCGCCAACTCCTCACTTTCTTCCCAGCGACCCTGCAACGACAGCGCAGGTGCCAATGTCTCGACCACCCGCGCCGCGCGTTCGAACGAAACACTTTTCGCGTGCAGTGCCTCGGCCGCCGCCAACGCGACACCGGGACCACGATCGTGCAACGTGAGCGAGGCACGAAGGCACACGAGCTCGGCTCGCTCGACCGCGTCGTCGGTTGTTCGCTCTGCCGCGGCCAAGAGTTCGTCCGCGTCCGATGGCCGCTGCAGCACGAAACCCAGATTCCAGGCGCGTGCGGCGAGTGCGTCGGTGCGCACGCGCTCGTCGTCGCTCGTCGTGTGCAGCCGAGCGAGGATCGCGTCGGCGTCGGCCCCCCGCCCGAGCGCCGACAGTGCCCTGGCGCGTTCGAGTTCACCGACGGCGCCGGCGCTCGCCGCCACCGCCGCTTCTGCGCATGCGAGCCGCAGTCGAGCATCGTTCGCCGCGCCGGCCTCACGCGCCGCATCCATCCACCAGGTAGCCGTTGCGCGTCGTTGCGCACCGAGGCGCCACCGTGCTTGGGCGACGAGCGAAGTGTGGGCGTCGCCACCCTCGAGCAACCGTCGGCAACATTCGCGGATCCCGTGCGCGCCGAGGAGCTCACGACTACCGATCGTGAGAGCCCGCGGCGCGAGCACGTAGCCCCCGTCGTCGTCCGAGCCTTGCGCGAAGGCGAACGCCACGAGCCGCCGCAACCCGCCCCCGACTCCGACCTGTTCGCACATCTCGGCGCTGATCGGCCCGCCCGCGGCAAGGAACTCGGCAGCCCGCCTCGCCGCGCCACCGCAGCGATCGAAAATGCGGCGTGTGGCCTCGACGACCTCGCGATGTTCACCAGGCCCGCGGCGGGCATCGCGGGCGACCGCCAGCGCCAGCAGTGGATGCCCGGCGCTCAGCGCCCATGCGTCGCTCGACAGCGCGTCGTCTCGAGCCTCGGCCAGGCCCGCTTGCAACAGCAGTTCGCCGGCGACCGCCTGGGAGAGAGGACCGAGTTCGATGGCGACGAGTTGTTGATCGTGAATGAGGCGACGCACGGCTTCGGGCGCGTGGTGAAGGTGCGGAACGCTCAAGGCGACGCGTACATGGCGCGCCGCGACCAGTTGCTGCACCAGCGCCGCAGACCGAGCGTCGGCGAAGTGCGCATCATCGACCACGACAAGCGGCACGCGATCGTCTCGCTCGGCCGCGACCCCGAAGTGCAACGGCTCCCGGACGCGCAGAAAATCGGGAAGGTCGCTCGGTGCCGTCGCATCGAGTAGCGGTGCGGCAGTCCACAAAGCGCGCGAGCGCATCTGTCGCGTCGCCGTGAGCTCCACCACCACAGGCGCGGACACCTGCTCACCGACTGCCCGCAAGAACGCCGATCGGCCAATGCCGGGCGAGCCTGTCACGACGATGCCTCGGCTTCGCCCGGTGAGCGAGCGGAGGGCCGCCGCCAGCTCGCTGGCGCGCCCCAAGAGTTCCCCCTGGTCCCCCATGGCGGCATCGTACCGGTCACCGGTCCACCGGGGCAGACGACTACTCGGTGAGGACTTCGGCCGCCGCGTCGAGCGCGGCCACGCTTGCGGGCAGGCCGGCGTAGGCACTCACGTGAATCAGCACCTCGACGAGCTCGGTCTGCGATAGGCCGATGTTGCGCGAGGCAAGAAGATGGCCCTTCAACTCGCCCAACCGTCCGAGCGTCGCCAGCATGGCAACGGTTATCAGTTCACGGTCGCGCAACTCGAGGCCCGGTCGACCCCAGATGCGACCGAACACGGTCTCGGTCGTCTGCGGGAAGAAGTCAGGGGCCAGCCGCGCCGCTGGTGTATTCGGCCGCCCGTCGGATGCGACCAGGTCGCCCCACAGTTGCCGCTGGATCGCGAGACCCCGATGGAAATCCTCTGTGCTCATCGAACCTCCTCGTTGCCGCCCCGACGGTGCGGAACAGTGACCGTAAATAGGAGGTGGTACCGACGCATCCGTGGCCGGCTACGCAGAGTGTTTCCGTCGACTACGCAGACCGTCTGTGTTTCAGGTTCGTTCCCACCGCACGAGATCGTCGATCTCGCCGCTCTCGACGTCGTAGATGAAGCCGGCAATGTTATTCAGCGGCCCGAGAAAGGGCGTGCCGGCCAGCAACTCGATGTCTTCACGAAGGGCGGCCGCGTGATCGTCGATCGGGAAGAACCCGAGATCGGCGCCGGTCAAATTGCGCAGTTCGTCGTCGGACACCCCGGCGAGACCACACTTGGTGTGCTGCATCACGACCACTGTGTCGACGCCGAGCACGTGGCTCGACAGCGCAAGGCTGCGCAGCACATCGTCGGTGACCCGTCCGCCCGCGTTGCGGATCACGTGGGCCTCACCGAGGTGCAGACCGAGAACGGCGAATACGTCGATGCGGGCATCCATACAGGTGACGACGGCGAGGCGCCGGCTCGGGCGAGGGTCGGCCACGTTCGCTCGGGCCGCGGCGTACCCCTCGTTCGCGTCGAGGAGGCGGACGATCTTCTTCATATCGATCTGGCTACGGGTCGGATCGGGTCTCGGATACTCGGACGACTACTTCGACTCCCAACCCTTGCGAACCGCCTTTTGCGCGGCCTGCTTGACGTTCTTGGCCGCACGTTTTTCTTTGAGGGTTCGGCCGGGTTTCTTTGCCTCTGCCGATGGTTTCGATTTCTCTGCCATGGGCACACCCTACTTGCCGCTCCGAAGAGTCGCTCGCGCCTTCTTTCGACCACTGTCTTCCGGTTAGGGTGCAGGTCACATGGTCCACTTCTCCCGCTTTGCTTCGTCGTGAACGGCGAAATCGTCCTCGTCGATCCGCCCATCGTCGATGGCGACGGTGGACAGGCCGTTGCGCTCGCACGCTCGGGCTGGTCGAAGTTGAGCGTCGTGCCGTTCGTGATCTTCCACGCGATGCCGCTGCTCGTCATCTTCACCGGCGTCACCAGTCGCGCGGTCGTCATCGCGCTGGTGACGTATTTCGTTCGGCTGCTTGCTATCACCGGTGGCTATCACCGCTATTTCTCGCATCGCACGTATCGCACGGGGCGCGTGCGGCAGTTCTTGCTCGCGTTCGTCGGCGTCACCGCGGTACAGCGCGGGCCGCTCTGGTGGGCCGGCAACCATCGGGCGCATCACCGCT
>JBDTLT010000091.1:0-19585 GCA_039934635.1 Acidimicrobiales bacterium | reverse complement strand
CCCGTTCTAGTGCGGTCAGCTGTTGGCGGATTGGATGTCGAAGATCTCGGCGAACTTCTCGAGTGCGGCGGCGCGACGGGTGGGCACATGCTCGGTGGGCAAGCCGTCGACAGGCTGGTAGCTCTTCAACATCTGGCGGGCGATCGTCACCTTGTGCACTTCGTCGGCGCCGTCGACGAGACGCGACGCGCGTGCGTTGCGGTACATCTCTTCGAGCGGGAGATCGGTCGTGTAACCGAGCGCGCCATGCACTTGGATGGAACGATCGATGACGTTGTAGAGCATCTTGGTGCCGTAGACCTTGATCATCGCGATCTCGACGCGTGAACGCGAGGCACCGTGCTTGTCCATGTGCCACGCCGCGTTCATACAGAGCATCTTGGCGGTCTCGATGTCGATCTTCGACTCGGCGATGAAGTCTTGGATCATCTGCTTTTCGGCCAGCAACGAGCCGTGTGAAGAGCGCGACAGTGCGCGCTCGCACATCATGTCGAAGGCCCTCCGCGCTTGCCCGAGCCAGCGCATCGCGTGATGGATGCGACCCGGACCGAGACGCTTTTGTGCGAGCAAGAAGCCATCGCCGGGGTTGCCGATGAGGTTCTCGCGCGGCACGCGCACGTTCTCGTAGTAGATCTCGGCGTGGCCCGGAGGGCGGCGCTTGGTGAGGTCGTGCACCGGATCGGGATGATGCATGTTGGGTACGTCGCGCACGATGCGCACACCCGGCGCGTCGGTAGGCACGATGATCATCGAGCAGCCCTGATACGCGTGCACATCGGGGTTCGTCACGACCATGACGATCAAGAAGTTGGACACCGACGCGTTCGACGAGAACCACTTGTGCCCGTTGATGACGTACTCGTCACCGTCGAGCACCGCGGTCGTGCGGATCAGCGTGGGATCACTGCCCGCAACTTCTGGCTCGGTCATCGAATACGCGGACCGCATCGAGCCGTCGAGCAACGGCTCGAGCCACTGCTTCTTTTGCGAGGCGTTACCGCCGATGGCGATCAGCTCGGCATTGCCCGAGTCCGGCGCGTTGTTGCCGAAGATGCTCGGCGCAATCGACGTCGAGCGCCCGAGGATCTCGTGCATCAACGCCAGCTTGACCTGCCCGTATCCCTGACCACCGAGCTCGGCGTCGAGGTGGCAGGCCCACAGGCCCTGCCGTTTGACCTCGTCTTTGAGCGGATTGGTCAGGCGAGCCCATTGCTCGTTGGTGACGTCGTATTCGATCGTCTCCAACGGCAGGATCTCGCGGTCGAGAAACTCGCGCATCCAGTCGAGCTTCGCTTGAAATTCGGGTTCGGTTTCGAAGTCCCAGGCCATGGCGGCACCCTACCCCCGGGTGGTCGATCGACCCGAACCCGTGCGCTTCCGGGCGCGGCTCACTCGAGATCGAAGCGCATGATCACCGGCAGCTTCGTGTCGAGACCGGCGCGCCGGGTGACCGCCGGTTGGTCGACGATGTCGATCGCCGAGGGGGTAGCGATGGCCACGCGGCCGTTGCCGTCACCGGTGAGGCCCACGACGGTCGAGGGCATGGTGATCGTCTGGTCGATACGCAGCGTGGAGCGATCGAGGAAGAACACACGGTCGTCGTGGCCCACGATCAACCGGCTGCCCTCGACGGCGGCAGTCGGTCGGTTCTTCGCCGGTGTGGCCGCCGGCAACTGCACGGTGCGCTCCACGGTGAGCCCATACGGCTGTGCATCGACCTGTGCGATCTGCCCCGAATCGCCGAGCACGTACAGCTTGTTGTCCCGCGACATCGCGAGGGTCGCTTGCCCGTCACCGAAGCGCCCACTGTCGGGTAAGTCGATGCAGAAGCTCCAGTTCTCGCTGAGATTCAACGCGTGGATGAATGCCTTGCCCTGCTCTCCGTACTCGGAGTACAGCGTGAAGAGCATCTGCCGGTCCGGCGAGTACAGCGACGTGCGCGCGTTGCCTTGCATCTGCTCCGTCGCCGGCTCTTTCAGCCGAGATCCCACATCGGTCGTGATCCCGGTGACGAGATCGATCGTGCGCACTTCGTAGTGGTCGGGGGCGGCTGCAGGCACGTAGTCCAACACGTACAGCAGGCGACCATTGCTGCTGAACGCCTCGGGCACGAGGTTGCCGGGCAGGTCGAGCACCTGTGCCTTCGCATCACGCGCCGACGCCGACGCAACGACCGCGACGCGCGTCGTGGTCCGCGCCTTCGGGATACCACGCAGACCGTATTCGGGGGATTCGCTGTACGCCACGAAACGCCCGTCCGCGGAGATCGCGGCAACATGAAGACCGTCGGGCACATTCGCTCGGCGCAATTCTTCGCGCGACGCGGCATCGACGAGTCTCGCCACGCCTTTGTCGACCGACGCGACACGCGTCCAGTCGGCGTTGACGAGACCATCGACAAAGCTCGACTTGCCGTTCGCGAGATCGATGGTCAACAACCCGTCGGCGGTCTGAATGCGCGCGACGCCGAGCGCGGGCGACGGCCGCGCGGTCGCTGACGAACCGGTCGACGAGTCGACCGACGACACGGGCGCCGGCGCGACGGCGTCCACCTTGTCGGACGCCGATTGCGAACCCGAACAACCGACCACCACGAGCAACGTCGCGCCGACCACCCCGAACCAACGGAACCGAGCCATGGTGTCCTCCTCGCTCCTGGCGCCATATACACCGGCACCGGCGCGGGCGTTCCCGACCGTCAGCGCAGCGACGCCACCAACGCGACGGCTTCGCTCTGCGACAGCGACGACTCGATGCGGTACGTGACGCCGTTGCCCGCCCACACCAGCGCGTTGCTGGCCCAGCGGACGGTGTCTTCGATGAACGCGTTGCCGGCGCCGACATACGCAATCGAATGCGAGCCTTCGACCCAGTAACCCTTGCCATTCTCGACGACCACCTCTTGGGCGCGCGAGTCGCTCGTCAGGGTCTTGAGGAAGAAGCCCATGTCGCCGCTGCTCGGATACTGCTGGACCACCAGGCCCACCGTTGGCGCGGATCTCGAGCCGATGAGCCCGGGACGCGCTCGCCATACGAACGACACCAACCCGGGCGGTCGATCACCGAGGTAGATCGCGTCGGGTGGTCCATACGAGGACGTGAGTTCCCGTAGCGCGGGCAACGTCGTCCGCGCCTGGGCCAGCGACACTTCGCTGCCGAGCCTGAAGTCACGGCCGACCACCGTCGCTTCGAACACCGCTCCCCCGGTAACCGTCGGGACTGACGACGGTGCGACGGTCGACGGCGGCACCGTGGACGAGGGGGCGATCGGCGAACCGGGCACCGACGTCGGCGGCACCTCGCCGCTACGGATGCGCAACCCGTCGATGCCGAGCAGGTCCGCGACCGCGTCGCGCGACCGCGGGATCGCCAGCACTGCCGTCACGATCAACAGGATGGTGGCCGCCACCGCGAGTAGTTGACGGCCATGCTGGCCGCGCACGAGCGAGAACGTGCGCCGGCGGCGCTCGTCGTCGCGACCGCGCCGCACCCGCACCATCGTGACGGCGGTGAACGCGTCGACGTCGCTGAGGTCGATGCGCGACGCGAGGTCGACGAGGGCGCTCTCGAGGGGATCGAGCGGCGAATCGATGGTCATCTCAGCCCTCCCCTCCTGCTGCCGGCAAGTCGGTCGCGAGTTCGGCGCGCAACCGCGCCATGGCCCGCGACAAGCGCGACTTCACGGTGCCGACCGGACAGCCGAGGGCCAACGCGGTTTCGGCCTCGCTCATCTCTGCGAAGAAACGAAAGGCGATCACCGAACGGTCGCGATGGTCGAGGCGCCCGACGGCGCGCAGCAATTCGGTGGTCGTCACTCCGGCGATCGCGCCCTCTTCGGCCGATGGGGCGATCACGCAGTAGCGCTCGTGCGATCGCTCGGCGAGGCGCTCGCGCCGTTGCGAAGAACGACGCGAGTTCTTCGCCTCGTTGGCCACGATTCGCATCAACCACGGGCGCACCGGCGCGCCGGCCCGAAAGCGATCGAGCGCCAAGAACGCCTTGACGAACGCAGTCTGCGCGGCATCTTCTGCATCACCTACCGAACCCGTGATCGCGGTTGCCACTCGGACGGCGTCCCGCGAATACCGCTTCACGAGCGCGCCGTAAGCATCGGCGTCGCCGCCGCGTGCGCGTTCGACCAGCGAGGTCTCGTCGTGGGTTTCGTCCGACACGGTGTTGTCCTGTCACCATCAATACACCAGCACCGCCGGTTGCGTTCCAGGCCCCGGCCGAGGACACGGGGGTGAGTCGAGGCGATCAGCGCCGATC
The DNA here is from genome assembly GCA_039934635.1 of Acidimicrobiales bacterium. Classification (GTDB taxonomy): domain Bacteria; phylum Actinomycetota; class Acidimicrobiia; order Acidimicrobiales; family WLNW01; genus DATLFA01. Next base: position 15,316 of record JBDTLT010000091.1, on the reverse strand, counting down.
GAACCGGCTCACCACCTCGACGTGGGACGTCTGGGGGAACAGATCGACGACCCGCAGTGCCTGCAGGCCATAACCACGCGCCTCGAGCAGGGCCACGTCACGACCGAACGCGGCCGGGTCACAGCTGACGAGCACCACTCGGGGCGCACCGGTCGCCGTCACCCGATCGGCGGCGGCGGCGCCGAGGCCCTGGCGCGCCGGATCGGCGACGACGACCGACGCGGCCTCGGGCCGCCACTCGTCGACGTTGGCGCGCACGACGCGCGCGGCCGGCGCGTTGAGGCGGCAGTCGAGGACCGAACTGTCGCTTTGCTCGACGGCGACGACATCGGTGAAGCGGGCCAGGGCCGTCGCCGCGAACAGCCCGACACCGGCATAGAGATCGACCGCCACGCCATCGCTCGGCAGGTCGTCGACGTAGTGGCCAACCGCCTCGACGAGTGCCGCCGCCCCGTCGGCGCGCGCTTGAAAGAACGATCGCGCCGACACCCGAAATCGAACGCCGCTCACCTCTTCGTGGAAGAAGCTGACCGCACCACGGCGCAACGCGTCGCGTCCCACCACCATCACACCCTCGGCGACGGAGACGCCCTTTGCCCGCGGCGCCGCGATCACGAGGCGCTCGCCGGTATTCGCGCCGCACCGCAGTGTGACTTCGTCGCATGCGCCGAAGTCACCTTCGCGAATCAGCGGATCGAGCAGCGGATGCGCAATCAAACACGTCGACACAGCGACTGCGTCGTGCGAGGCGCGCCGACGGAACGCGAAATGTCGATCGTGCACGACGCCGCGCACCGTCGTGCGATATGCCTCGCCCGGTAGGCCCACGACCTCGATGGGCGGATGGTCCGCCAAGCGCGCCACGCGCTCGAGCGCGTCATCGACGATGCGCACCTTGAGCGCCCGTTGCCCCTCGAGCGACGCGTGCTGCAGATCGCACCCGCCGCAACCCGCCGCCACAAAGGGGCAAGGGGGCTCGATGCGCCACGGAGACGCATCGATCACCTCGCGCACCTCGGCGGTCGCGTAGTCACGCTTGGCTTCGACGATCTCGGCGATCACCACCTCGTCGGGCAGCGCGCCCCGCACGAACACCACTCGGCCGTCGGCGTCACGGGCGATTGCCGCACCGCCCTTGGCGATGCCGGTCGTGTGCAACTGCAGCCGATTCATCACCGCATTCTCGCAGTGCACTTGGTTTTCGGTAAGCACAGGATTATCGAGATGCAGCGCGCCGGGGCTCGGTAGGATCGCGACTCATGCCGCGCCCTCTCGCGATCGTTCCTTCTGTCCTGCCTGCTGACTTCGCTCGCTTGGGCGATGCCTGCGTCGCCCTGCAAAAGGCTGGCGTCGACCGCATCCAGTGGGACGTGATGGATGGTCACTTCGTGCCCAACCTCACGTTCGGCCCCGATCTCATTGCGGCGATCCGCCCGCACGTCACGGTGCCCTTCGAGGCGCACCTCATGGTCGAGCGGCCCGACGATCTGCTCTCGCGTTACGTCGAAGCGGGGTGCGAGTTGCTCATCGTGCACGCCGAGGCCTGCACTCACTTGCACCGCACGTTGGCGCACATCCGTGAGCTGGGCGCGTCCGCGGCGGTCGCCCTCAATCCCGCCACGCCGGCATGCGACGTGTTGCATGTGATGGACATGATCGATCTGTTGCTCGTGATGACCGTGAACCCTGGGTTCGGGGGTCAGAAGTACATCGCCTCCATGGAGGCCAAGATCGACGAGATCGTGGGCATGCGCGACGACCGCGGCTTCGACTTCGACATCGAAGTCGACGGCGGCATCGGACTGGGCACGGTGGCGGGGGCGGTCCGCGCCGGTGCCAACGTGCTCGTCGCCGGCACCGCGCTGTTCAAAGATCCCGAGGGCCTCGAACACGCCGTTACCGAGTTGCGGGCCCAGGCGCACGCTGCGCGCGGCTGAGCGCCCGCGACACGCTCGGGTCGAAGACCCGCCTACTCGACTTCGATCTCGCCGCGGCGCAGGATCACCTTGTCGATGATGCCGTACTCACGGGCTTGCTCGGCGGTGAACCAACGATCGCGCTCGGAGTCGGCGATGATCTGCTCGACCGGCTTGCCGGTGTGAAACGCAATGCGCTCGGCCATCAATCGCTTGATGTAGGCCATCTGTTCGGCCTGGATCGCGATATCGCTCGCTTGGCCGCGCACCCCGCCCGAGGGCTGGTGCATCATGATGCGGGTGTGGGTCAGCGCGTAGCGCTTGCCCGCCGCGCCGGCACACAACAGGAACTGCCCCATCGATGCACCGAGGCCCATGCAGATCGTGCCCACATCGGGTTGGACGAACTGCATCGTGTCGTAGATCGCCATGCCGGCGGTCACCGAACCACCCGGCGAGTTGATGTAGAGCCAGATGTCCTTTTCGGGGTCTTCGCCCTCGAGGAACAGCAACTGCGCGGTGATCTGGTTGGCGACATCGTCGTTGACATCGCTGCCGAGGAAAACGATTCGGTTCTTCAACAGGCGGTTGAAGATGTCACCTTGGCCATCGGCGCCAACGAGATTGTGGATCGCCGGTGTGTCGTTGTTCATCGGATGCTCCCCGTCTTGAACGAGTAGTGAGGCGGGGTCAGGGTAGCGGCGATGGCCTGCGAATCGGCGTATGTCGCGGGCTTACGGGCTAGGCCGACTCCGGCCAATGCGTGAGGTGCGCCAGTTCGCCGGGCTTGATCCGGCAACTCTCGACATAGGCCTCCACATCGGCCGTCCGCATTCGGATGACGCGACCGAAGCGGTAGGCCTGCAACTGGCCCTCGTCGATGAACCGGTACAGCGTGCGGGGCGTGACCCCGATGTACGCCGATGCGGCCTCGGTGGACATCCAGTCATTCGTGTGCATTGGCGACCTCCACGGGCGCATTCGTGCTTCTCGGCCCATTTCCTTCCGGGTCGATACCTCCGAGTGACCACCACTCAAACATGCGATCTCGCTCGCGTCCCTCGGATATCGCGCCGAAGCGAGACGCCCGCTCCGGTACAGTCGGCGGTTGCCAGCGGACGTGGCGGAATGGCAGACGCGCCAGACTTAGGATCTGGTACCGCAAGGTGTGGGGGTTCAAGTCCCCCCGTCCGCACGGCCTTTCCCCGTCCCTACGGCTCATTTTCGCGTGAATTGCGGCGTCGGTCTGACGGCAGCAGCGGAACAACGTAGTCTCCCCCGCAGGAGTGCCGGTGAGGACCAACAAGCATCAGCGCGCGTCGGCGCCTGGCCAGTACGTCGGCGAGATCAGTCGGGTGCGCCGGCAGCGTCTCACGGTCGCGGCCTGGGTTCTTGCCTGCCTCGCGGCCGTCGTCACGGTGGCCGCACTGTCCGGCGATTCGCGTGACAACGGGCTCGAGACCAGCGCCGCGGCCAGCGGTGCCGGCGCCGCGGCGAGCGGGTCAGCCAACCGCGCGTCGCTCGCCGTTGGCGGCGTCACACTCGAGCAGTCCACCACGTCGACCACCGAGGGCGCAGCCACGACCTCGGCGAACCCTCAGGAGACCACGGGCACCTCGGGGGGCGGGTCGAGCTCCACCACCAAAACCACGACCAATCCCTGCGTCATCTGCACCACGACGACTCGCTCGTCAGGTTCGCCGACGACGGGTGATTCCGTCACGACGACGCGCAACGGATCGACCAGCGGCTCGACGACGACCACGGGCTCGACCACTGGCTCGACCACCACCACGACCACCAGCAGGTCCACGACGACGAGATCGACCACCACGACGACGAGGTCCACCACCACGACGACGAGGCCGACGACCACGACCACGACGACAACCACGACAACGACGAGGCCGACGACCACATCGACCACGACAACCACCACCACTACGACCACAACAACCACGACAACAACGACGACGACAACGCTTCCTCCTACGACGACGATTCCGCCGACGACGACCGAACCGCCGACGACGACGATTCCGCCGACGACCGAACCGCCGCTTCTCCCGTAGTGACGAGATCGCCCCTGCGAGAAGCCCATCAACGGCCATCGCCAGTCGATTGCCTAAGGTGCTGCCTGCGATGAGCGCAGAGACCAACCAGCCCCCCGACGAGAGCGACGAACCGCGCGCGAGTTTTCTCCGCAGCGGCGACCAGTTGCATTGGGTCGTCGACCGTCTCGCCGGCGGATGGTTGCGCCTCGATACGACGTTGCACGCGCGCGATGTCGACGCGCGCTGGACCGCCATCACCGGACAGCCGATTGCCGACGCGCACGGTCACGGTTGGATCGATGTGATCGACGCGAGCGCGCGCCTCGACTTTCTCGACGCGTTGCGCGCCGCGTTCGCCACCAATCAAGGCGTGCACGGGCAACTGCGATTGCGCCAACGCGACGGCTCGTTGCGCTGGCTCGAGTTCGTCGGCTCACCACCCGCGCTCGACGAAACCATTGGCCTTGTCGCCGAACCGATCATGCTCGGCCTGTTCCGCGACGTGACTGCCGAAGTCGAGGCGCAGCATCGCGCCGAAGAGCTCACGCGCGTGCTCGACGCGTCGAGCGACCTCGTAATGATCGTCGACCCGGCAGAGTTCCGTTTGCGCTGGGCCAACGACGCATTGACCCGCTTCCTCGGCGTCGACGTCGCGACCGGTACGCCGCTCGTCGACTTCCTCGACGAATCGTCCTCACAGATCTTCGACGAGATCGCGCGTCCGGCGCTGGCGCACCAGTCGGCCTGGCAAGGAGACCTCGTCTTCCACACGCGTTCCGACGACGAGAACGCAGGCTCGCGCACCGAGCAGATTCTTCCCGTGGCAACGGTTCTGGTCGGCCATCGCAACGTCGACGGCACGATGACCGCCATCTCGATCGTCGCTCGCGACGTCTCGGCCTTGCTCGACGCCGAGCAGCGCCTCGAAGCCAGCGAGATCAAGCTCGCCGCACTGGTCGAGCACGCCTCCGACATCATGTGTGTGATCCACAAAGACGGCCGCGTGCGCTACGCCAGCCCCGCGTTCCTGCCGGTGCTCGGCTACGCCCCCGACGCCATCGAAGGCACGTCCGTGCTCAATCTCGTGCACATCGACGATGCCCTCATCGCCCGCGAGGCCGTACGCGATGTCCTCGACAGCGCCGGTCTCGTCAAGTCGCTCGATCTCCGCGTGCAACACGCCGACGGATCGTGGCGCCATCTCGAGGTCGTCGCCACCAATCTCGTAGAGAACACCGCGGTCAACGGCGTGGTACTCAACGCCCGCGACGTCACCGACCGCGTGCACGTAGCGGCCCGCCTTCGCGAGCGCGCGTTCCACGACGAGCTCACGGGTCTGCCCAACCGAGCGCTGATGCTCGAACGACTTCGCGACTCGCTACGGCGCGCATCGGGCCGGGGCCGACTCGTCGGCGTCTTGTTCCTCGATCTCGACCGCTTCAAGATCGTCAACGACTCACTCGGTCATGCCGCAGGTGACGATCTGCTACGCGAAGTGGCGCGCCGCATTCGTGAAACCGTACGCCCCGATGACACCGTCGCCCGCCTCGGCGGCGACGAGTTCGTCGTCATCATGAACGACATGGTGCGCCGCACCGACGCGTCGCTGGCGGCACGCCGCTTGCGCAAGGCCATCAGCGAGCCGATCCGCCTCGGTCGCGACACGGCAGTGGTCACCACCAGTGTCGGCATCACCGTCGCCGAGGGCCCCGAGACGCCCGAAGACCTTCTCCGCGACAGTGACACCGCGCTCTACCGGGCCAAAGAACGCGGCCGTGACCGCGCCCACGTCTTCGACGACCGCTTGCGCGATCGCGCCGTGCGCCGGCTGTCGGTCGAGCAACAGTTGCGCCGCGCCCTCGACAAAGCCGACTTCGAAGTGCACTACCAGCCAGTCGTACGCGTCGTGGATCGACACATCCTCGGCGGCGAAGCGCTGCTGCGCATGCCGACTCCCGACGGGCTCATCATGCCCGGTCAGTTCATCGAGATCGCCGAAGACGCTGGCCTCATGACACAACTCGGCGCGACCGTGTTCTCGATGGTGTGCCGCGATCTCGCGGGCTGGACACACCCTGCGGCCGCCGGGCTCTCGATCGGCGTCAACGTGTCCGCGCGTCAGCTGAGCGACACCGGCTTCGCGCAATTCATCCTCGACGAACTCGACGCCTACGGCCTCGGCCCGTCGCGTATCTACCTCGAGCTCACCGAAGGGTCATTGGTCGACAACCGTCCGCAGACTGGTCGCACACTGCGCCAGTTGCACGACGCGGGCATCGGTCTCGCGATCGACGATTTCGGTACCGGATTCTCGTCGCTCGCCTATCTCAAGCGATTCCCCATCGACGTGCTCAAGATCGATCGCACCTTCACCGATGGTCTCGGCCTCGACGAAAACGACACCGCCATCGTCAAAGCCACGATCGCGCTCGCGCACAGCCTCGGCATACGCGTCGTAGCCGAAGGCGTGGAGACCGACCTCCAGCTCGAGCTGCTGCACGAGCTCGGTTGCGACACGGTGCAGGGCTACCTACTGGGTCGCCCCGTACCGTCCGCCGCGTTCATCGAATGCCTGTCGCGTTGATTTGAGCCGCCAGGGCGCGCAACGCGCGTCCACGGTGTGAAATCGCATGTTTCTCGTCCGCGTCCATCTCGGCGAACGAGCGACCATCGCCTTCGGTTGGCACGAACACCGGGTCGTAACCGAAGCCGTTCGCGCCGTGCCCCTCACGCGCGATGCGCCCTTCGACGACACCGTCGGCAATCAGCTCGCTGCCGTCGGGATAGCGCAACAGCGCGACGGTGCGAAAGCGCGCAGTGCGGGCGGTGTCGGCGACACCATCGAGCGCGCCGATCAACTTGGCCACGTTGTCGCCGTAGCTCGCGTGTTCACCGGCGTAGCGGGCCGACCACACGCCCGGCGCGCCGCCGAGCGCGTCGACCTCGAGGCCCGTGTCGTCGGCCAAAGCGGGCAGCCCGGTGGCCGCGCACAGCGCGACGGCCTTGAGGCGGGCGTTGTCGGCCAGCGTGTCGCCGTCTTCGACGACGTCGGGCACGTGCGCGGGACGCGGCTCCAATTCGACGGCGTCGCCGATGATGGCCCGTATCTCGTGCGCCTTGTCGGGGTTGGCACTGGCCAACACGATGCGCATGATCATCCCCGCGGGGCGACGCGGCGTTCGGGCGGCTCGGCCGTCAGCTCCTGCTGCAACTCGACGATCTCGGTGATGCCTTTGTGTGCGAGCGTGAGCAAGTCGTCGAGTTCGCTGCGGGTGAACGCCATACCTTCGGCGGTGCCCTGCACCTCGATGAAGCGACCCGAGCCGGTCATCACCACGTTCATGTCGACCTCGGCCCGCGAGTCTTCGATATAGGGCAAGTCGAGCATCGGCACTCCGCCCACGATGCCGACCGAGATGGCGGCGCAGGGCTCGCGCAACGGATGCACCTTGGGGCCACCCGGTTCTTGCATCAAGCGGCTCAACGCGTCGTGCAACGCGAGATAGCCACCGCATATCGATGCGGTGCGCGTACCGCCATCAGCCTGCAGCACATCGCAGTCGACGGTCACAACGCGCTCACCGAGCGCCGCCATGTCGCACACCGATCGCAATGATCGACCGATGAGCCGCTGGATCTCTTGTGTACGGCCCGACACCTTGCGATCGACCCGCTCGGGGCTCGAGCCGGGCAGCATCGAGTACTCCGCGGTCACCCAGCCGGTGCCGCGTCCTTTCATCCAGCGCGGCACATCGTCTTTTACCGATGCGGTGCACAACACGCGTGTGCGCCCGAACGTGACGAGCGTCGAGCCCAGGGTCATCTCGGTGAAGTCACGTTCGAAGGTGACCGGGCGCAGCTCATCGGCCGCGCGACCGTCAGCACGCATGGATCCTCCAGGTTGGTGCGGTGGTCAGACTGTGTACACCACGTGCTCGTGGGCCACCGACACCGGACGGCCAAAAGCGTCGGCGCCCTCGATGGCGTGGGCGTCGACATCGGCCCCCGGCAGCTGATGCGTCAACACGAGCTGGCCCACGCGGGCGCCCCGGGCGAGCTCGCCCGCCTGGCGCGCGCTCAGGTGCTGAATGCCTTCGGGCTCACGCTCGCGCGTGTAGGACGCTTCGCAGATGAGCAGATCGACATCGTCGAGGAAGCCGTCGACGGCCCAGGCGGGGCCGGTGTCGGAGCTGAAGGCGAACGAGCGCCCGTCGGAGTCGACCCGCACCGCCAGCGTCTCGACGGGATGATCGGTGCGCGAGAACGTCCAGCGCTGGTCGCCGATGTCGATCGTCGAGTGTTCGTCGATGACCTGCCAGGCGAACGCACCGGGGTCGCCGCCGCACAAGGCACGATTCATGGCCTGAGTCTCTGTAGTGCCGAAGACGGGCAGTTGGGTGCGGCCGATGAACCATGTGCACACCGTGCACAAGATCGGCAGCTCGACCCAATGGTCGGGGTGGCAGTGCGTCAAGACGACCGCATCGAGACGCTCGAGCGCGATGTGGCTCTGGAGGTTGGCGAGCACGCCGGGACCGCAGTCGAGCAACACGTTCTTGCCCGCGGACTGGACGAGGTAACCGGTGCACGATGTGTCGGGCGCGGCATAGCTGCCCGAGCAGCCCAACACGGTCACTCGCATCGCGGTCACATTCGCAATGCTACGGCGCTCTCCGGATGGTTCGGATTCAGAAGTAGATGATCTTCTCGGCGCGTTCGCTCGCCTCGTCGAGGTCGTCGGTGTATGCGCCCGTCGACAAGTACTTCCAACCGCCGTCACACACGATGAAGAGGATCACACCGGACTCGATGCGCTCCGCGAGCCGCAGCGCCCCCGCGAGGGCGGCTCCGGAAGACAGACCAGCGAAAATGCCACACTCGGTGACGAGCCGGCGGGTGCATTCGATCGATTCGCGCGGTCGCACGATGCGCTTGCCGTCGAGCAACTCGACGCCGCCCCACTTCTCGAACACCGGCGGGATGTAGCCGTCGTCGAGTGACCGCAGTCCCTCCACTCTTTCACCCGCGGGTGGCTCGACCGCGTAGATCTTGACGTCGGGTTTGCGTTCCTTCAGATAGGTGCCGACGCCCATCAAGGTGCCCGACGTGCCGAGGCCCGCGACGAAGTGCGTGATGTCGGGCACGTCACGCAGGATCTCGGGGCCGGTGGTCTCGTAGTGGGCGCGGGGGTTGGCCTCGTTGGCGTACTGGTAGAGAAACAGCCACTCGGGGTGTTCGTCGGCCAGTCGCTGCGCGCGGATCACCGCGCCGTTGGAGCCTTCTTCGCCGGGCGACAAGATGATCTCGGCACCGAAGATCTGCAGCAATTGCCGGCGCTCTATCGAGACGTTCTCCGGCAACACGATCTTGATCGGATAGCCGCGCAGCTGCGCGATCATCGCCAGCGCGATGCCGGTGTTGCCCGACGAGGGCTCGATGATCGTGCGCCCCGGGGTGAGCGATCCGTCCTCTTCGGCCTCGCGAATCATCGACCACGCGATGCGGTCCTTGACCGAGCCCGCCGGGTTCTGGCCCTCGAGCTTGGCGTAAATGCGCACCGCGGGGTTCGGACTGAGATTGGACACGTCGACGACCGGGGTGTTGCCGATGAGGTCGATGATGGAGGAGTAGACAGCCATAATCCCGACTGATCGTATCGGGATTGTCGCAGAGGTTCACGCCCAGGGGTCACATGCGCAGGCTGACCGGCTCTTCGGTGATGACATCGTCGACGATGCGGAAGCTCCGCAGCGAGGGTTCGGGGTGCTTGAGCGAGACGATGAGATAGCGCAGCACGCCGAACGGGTCGGTCATCGAGGCCTGGCGCACGTCGGTGGGCGACGGGTACGCCGACGAGTGGGTGTGGGAGTGGACGACGCCCAGGATGGCCTGCTTTTCGCGGTCGGCCGCGTCTTCGGCGGCGGCCCAGTCGGCGGGGTCGATCTCGTAGATCTTGCTCGACGCGGCGGCGTTGCGCAGCGGCACGAACCGCTCGACGACATCGCTGCCGAAGCCCCCCACGATCAGCCCGCAGGCCTCATCGGGCAGGCCGTCGAGCGCGTGCGCGACGAGCGCGAAGTAGCAGTCGCGGGGTATCTCGAGCACGGCGTCACGTTAGCGCCCGCTACCCTCGCCTCTCTATGACTGCGAAGAGTGCCGACAAGCGAGGGACCAAACCGGTCGCCACCAATCGCATGGCGCGCCGCGACTACGAGATTCTCGAGATCCTCGAATGCGGCCTGGTACTCAGAGGCAGCGAGGTCAAGGCCCTTCGCGAAGCCAAGGTGCAACTCAACGACGCGTACGCTCGAGTGCGCGACGGCGAACTCTGGCTCACCGGCATGCACATCGCCCCCTACTCGCACGGCACCGGAGCGTTCAGCCACGAGGTCGATCGCGACCGCAAGCTGCTCGTGCATCGCAGCGACATCTTGCACCTGCGCTCGCGGGTCGACCAAGAACGCCTCACGTTGGTGCCCCTGTCGCTCTACTTCAAAGACGGGCGGGCAAAGGTCGAGATTGCGGTGGGTAAGGCGCGCAAGAACTACGACAAACGCCAAGCACTCGCCAAGCGAGAGTCCGATCTCGAAACGCGTCGCGCCGTGGCCCGGGCGGGGCGCGGCGAATAACGAGCCACGCGCCTCATTCGCGCTGGCAGGCGCGGTCTTCGGTGCGACCGGGTCGGCGCTCCCATACTTCGATGGTGCGATCGTCACTCTGGCGGCGGAACTGGAACGCGCCGGACTCGATGATGCATTCGTACACCGCGGTGAAGTCGTCGTTCAACAGCGTGGTGTCGACCGCCAGCCATTGCACGCGTGCCGGGTCGGGCAACTCCGTCTTCTCGACGCCGTAGAAGACCTTCATCCACGGGTTGGGGAACGAGTAGACGAAGTCGCGTCGCGTGAGGTGCGGCACGAATAGGTAGGTGGCCGAGACAGGGTCGTCGGGCCCGACGAGCGCGATGGTCGCGTCTTTGTCGGGTCGCAGCACATCGCCGTCCTCGTTCCAGAAGTGGCCGCGTCGATAACCATTGGGTATCGCGCTCCATGCGATCGCGAATGTGATCGCGAGAACCGCCACGGCGCTGATCGCCACGTCGAGTTTCGCCGGCCATCGCTTGCGTATGCGCGCGAGCGCGTCGAGCAACGCCAGCGTGAGTGCCACCACCGGCAAGGCTTGATAGTGGGGGTTGTCGAACGGATCACGAGTGAATGTGGGCAACGCCAACATGTTGATGGCGAACTGCGGCGCGCTGAGCGCCAAGGTGCCCGGCGCGAGCACGGGTACGAATCCGTAGGGCACCAAGAGGTCGCGGAAGTACCGATGCGGTTTGTTGTCGACGATGCGGTCGGCCACTTGTGTCGGGTGCGCGAGACCCGTCTGCGCGACCTCGAACGGCGTATCGCCGAGGTCGCCGTAGAGCGGGCCGAAGACGGTGCCGCCGCCCGAATAATGCGGGATCAACAGCGAGACGCACGCCGTGAACCACACTGCGCCCGCCGCAAACGTGTAGACGCCCCTGCGCAGATCGTGACGGCGACGCACCCGCAAGCCGAGCATCATGACGAAAAGCGCGACGTCGGTTTTCCAGAGCATCGCGAACAGCACGAGCACGCCATAACGGCGCCACTTACCTTCCTCGGCCGCGAGCACGGCGGCCAACAGAGGTGCCATCGCCATCGCCTCGGGATGAAACGTCTCCCATACGTTGCCGATCACCACCGGATGCAACAGGTAGATTCCGGCCAGCGTCGCGCACGCCCAGCGCGAGTCGAAGCGCCGGTTCGCGAGACGGAACACCGGCCATGCGCCCAGCGCGACCGCCACCGTTTGCGCGAAGTCGAGGAACTGCGGCCCGGCACCGAGTCGGGCGAAGGGAACGAACAAGAAGTAGCCGAAGGTCGCGTTGTGCCCGAACACCGGTAGCCCGAGGATCGACGAGAACGACTTGCCGTGGCTCAATAGCCACACGTACTGCGAATGGAAGCCCAAATCGTTGTCGAACGTGCCGTAGCGGTCGTGGCGGCGCCACACGTTCAGGTACATCCACGCGATCCACGCGACGATTCCGGCGAGCACCGTGATCGCGGGCGCGTCGATGGCCCGGATTGCCCGAATGCGGTCGACCACTCGCGGGGCGGGCGCGGCTGTATCGGTGGTGGTGGCGGTCACGGGACCTCGGCACAGACGATGTCTTCATCATGGCCCTCGATGCGCTGCCAGAGTTCGATCCCCAACGCACCGCCGTCGACAAGCCTCTCGAACGCGCGCGATTCGGTGACGCAGCGAGCGACCACCGTCGATTCGGCGCTGAGCGTCGCCCGGTCGATGACGAGGAAACGAACATCGGATGGGCGTGCCGCCGGAGTACCCGGGACGCCGTAGTACGACTTCCGCCATGGGTTGGGGAATGTGTACACGTACTCGCGCCCGGCGAGATGCGGCACCAAGTTGTACGGCACGGATACACCGGCGTCGTCCTCGATGGCGTCGAGAATGGTGTGGCGCAGCGGATACTTGCTCTGGCTGTTGGCGCTCCACGCCAACGGACGCTGGACCCCCGCGGGCAACGCGCTCCACGCGACCGATGTCGCGAGCGTGCACGCGCACAGCGCGGTGACCACCGGCTGCCAGGTCTGGGGTCGGCGACGACGCAGCCGGGCCAGTCCGTCGAGCAATCCGAGCATCAACGCGACGGTCGGCAGCGCTTGGTAGTGCGCGCCGATGCGGAAGTTGCGCGTGAAGTCGGCGTAGGACAACAAGTCGACCGCGTACTGCGGTGCCGCGAGCACGACACTGCCGGGCGCGAGCAACGGTACGAATCCGTAGGGCGTCAACAGATCGCGCGCATAACGATCGGGTTCGGATTCGTCCAAGCGGTCGATTACGCGGCCGGGGTCGGTCACCGTCGTCTTCGCGACTTCCAAAGGTGTGTCGCCGAGATCGCCGTAGAGCGGGCCGAACACCGAGTGGCCGTTGCTGAAGTGCGGGATGATGACCGACGTACACAACACGAACCACATGAACCCGGCGACGACAGTGGCGATGCCGGCGCGGCGACTGTGCCGGCGCCACACGCGAAAGCCGAGCATGAACACGAACAGGGCGATGTCGACTTTCCACAGCAACGCGAACGCGATGAGCCACGCGAAGCGGCCCCATCGCTTGTCTTCGGCGGCATCGACCGCCCCGAGCAACGGTGCGACGGCCATCACCTCGGGATGGAACGTTTCGAAGACAAGGTTGAGCACGACCGGGTTCAGCAAGAAGACGGCGGCGAGCAGCGTCGCAGTCCAATCCGACGCGAAGCGACGGCGCGCCAGTCGGTAGATGGGAATGACCGCGGCGCCCAACGCGATCGTCTGCGCGAGGTCGAGGAACTGTGCGCCGGCACCGAGCCATCCGAACGGAATGAACAGCAGATAGCCGAGCGTGACGTTGTGCCCGAACGCCGGCACGCCCGTGATCGTCGAGAACGAGCGACCGTGGCTCAACAGCCAGAGGTACTGCGTGTGGAGGCCGAGGTCGTAGTCGAAGCTGCCAAAGCGGTCGTGTCGGCGCCACACGTCGAGATACAGCCACACGATCCACGCGAGCGTGCCGATCACCGTGATCCGCGTGGCCAGGTGGGACCTTTCGATCCAGCGGATCGCCCGCCGCCGCGGTTGCGGCGCGGCGCGCCACGGCGGCGGCCCCGGGTGTGCGTCCACTGGTGAGGTCGCGGTGCGCGAAGAGGCTGCCGTCGCAGTCACGACTCCACCGTCGGCCCCGCCAGGGCGAAATCAAGCGAGGGTGCAACCACCGGCGTCGCTATGCTGGGCGTTCACACATGGGGCTGATCGGTTTCGACGGTGAAGCCGGGAGCCGATACGTGCGACCCGAGTTGCTCAGACTCGTTAAACAGGGCACCAAAATAAACGCCAACGATAACTTGGCACTCGCTGCCTGATCTGATCAGGTACACGAGTCATTAGCGACCGGTAACGGCACGCAGGGTCAACTCATCGCAGCCCGGTAACAGAAGCGAAGGGTGACAGCCGGAAAGACGGCTGACGGCGAGAAAGAACGCTGGCCGCGGGGAAAGACCCGCCGGTAGCGCCGAGGGTGTGGGTTTCTCACACGCAGAGCGCAGGTGACCCGTCACCGCCATGGCCGTAAGTGGAGAGATCGGGAATGGTCGTATCGCGGGCGGTGACCCTTCAGCGGACGAGGGTTCGATTCCCTCCAGCTCCACCAAACTGACCTGCGGAAACCTGTCCGCAGGACGCGGATAGGACGCGGCGCAGTTGTCCACAGCGGACAAAACAGCGACCAAACAACACGCAACGAAGGACCGCAGCATTCACTCCTGAGCCGTTCTGAGACGTGAGTGGCGCCTCGCCGATCGTCAGACCATCAGCGCGGCGTGATGTTCGACAGACAGACGGTGACGCTTGAGGGGCACGGGATTGATGGAACCATTTGGACACACCGGGCGATTCTGGCTGCCAGGAGAAGGTCAATCCCCCGCCGCGTGGTCTGCTGCTTCTACGCCAGAGCACAGACATGGCGTGGAAGAGGTCTGGAGTTCGATTCTCCATAGCTCCACCCTAAAATCCCAGGTGAGACTGCGTGCGTACAACTGGGTCGAGTCAGTCACTGCTTCTCGGTGAGTTACGCGGTGAGTTACGCCGGCCAGCGGGGTCCGCTGTCGCCGGCTCGCCTGGCCTAGATGACCGGTTACCAGCAGGAGACAACATGACGACCTCACCGGTCGGTGGAATCGACCCGCACTAGGAAAGCTTGACCGTTGGCATCGTTCACGCTCACGGTGTATCCGCGTTGGTTTGAACAGGCTCCCTTGAATACAGGAGCGCACCTGACGGTCCCACGCTCGGCACGACACGTCGGACAACAGGCACACGGCCACAATTTTGTGGAGTCAACGTCGACCGCAGCAACCGGACCGTAACGCTCTGAATCGTCCGGTTGAACCTGGGCGGGGGACGGCATTGCCTTGGCGGTCGTCGGCTCCGCGTTAGCGCATCCCCGGAACACCCTCGTGATCACGATCGCAGCAGTGATCGCATGCGTCGTGTTGTGTGGTGGGCGATGCCTACGCTGCGGCGCGTTGGGCGTCGCTTGCTGCGCCGACCTCGGCAGCGGAGCCGTGGCCGTGCGATCCATCAACGAAACGCAATCAGATCTCTTCGCGGTGCATGCCAACGATTTGGACCATCGTTTGATGTTGTGAAGTTCGTGGGGCGCCACAACCGTTCAGCACTCGCGTTAACGTTCAGCACTCGCATTGGCGTAAGCAGCGAAGTCCCGCCAGCGTGTCGCCGCCGAGGGGTGCAATTGTGG
>JBDTLT010000090.1:0-19683 GCA_039934635.1 Acidimicrobiales bacterium | reverse complement strand
CCGTATCTGTCCGACGCGCAATGGGCCGAGCCCGACTACGCGTACGCGGCGAAGTACATGCGCCAGATCGTCGAGCAGCCGACCCGGGCGAACGAGCGCGCACACCAGGCGCAACGCCGCATCACCGGCGACTTCGGCGTGGCGAAATCCGCCGCATCCGTCGCACAACTTCTGGCCACGATCACGCAATTCGAACGGCCTGGCGCGCCTCGCCGCTCACTGTTGCGGCGGGCGTTGCATCGTCCCTCGTAGCCAGGGCATCGCCCCTGTAACCGGGCCAACAGCGGCGCCAAACCCCGATGGTGTCGCCTGTATGATCACCCGATGCTTTCCCCTCGACGGAGACTCGCCTAGGTGGGCCGTTTCACCAGATTCCTCGCCGGCGGCGCAAAGCTCCCCGGGATGCCGCAGGCACGACACGTCGCCGAGCGCGCCGTTGCGCCGTATCTCCGCGACGACCTTGCCGCGACCCTCGAGGAGTTGCGACAGACGCGGCTCGACCTACAGGCGCAGATCGAAGATCTACAACGGCGGACCACCGAGCTGGCCGAAGCGAACGCCCGCGTCGAACGCCATCAGCCCACCGTCCTCAACGCGATCAGCACCGCCAACGGAGCATCGCGACTCGTCCGCCGTGAGCTCGGCCAACAAATCTCCGAACTCGCCGAACTCATTCGTGCCGTTGGGGCATCCGCCGGCGAGATCGGGCCCGCGGTCCTCGCCGAGATGATCCCCCACATCGAAACCATCGGTTGGCTCCTGCGCCGCGTCGAGACGGTGCGGGCCGAGACACTCTTCGAACTGCGCTATGGCCGCGACGAAGCGATCACCGACGAAGACGCGGTCTCGCAACCACCTCTGACTCGCGCCAATGGCCCGATCCGGCTCAACCTCGGCTGCGGTCATCTGCCGATCGAGGGATACCTCAACGTCGACATGCGTCCACTGCCCGGCGTCGACGTGGTGTCGAGCGTCGACAAGCTTCCCGCGGAGGCCGGCTCGGTGACAGAGATCTTCAGCGCGCACTTGCTAGAGCATTTCCCCGAAGAAAAGTTGCGCCGCCAACTGCTGCCCTACTGGTGGTCACTGCTCGAACCGGGTGGGCGTTTTCGCGCCGTCGTGCCCGACTCCGACGCCATGTTGGCCGCATACGGCGCGGGCACGATCGGGTTTCAGGAGCTTCGCCGGATCATCTTCGGTGACCAGGAGTACGAGGGCGACTTCCACTTCAACGCGTTCACCCCCCGATCGTTGGCCGAACTCCTCGACAAGACCGGTTTCGTCGACATACGCATCGTCGAGGCGGGCCGGCTCAATGGCGAGTGTCTCGAAGCCGAGATCGAAGCGACGAGGCCACTGCTACGAGACGCGTGATGCGGGTTTCGGTCGTCATATCGACACTCGATCGCGCAGAGGGTCTCCGGCACACGCTCGACGCGCTCAGGTACCAGACGCACGGTGCCATCGAAGTAGTTGTCGTCAACGGCCCTTCAACCGACCACACCGTCTCGGTTCTCGCCGAGTACCCCGACGTGAAGGTCGAGTCGTGCCCCCTGCCCAACCTTTCGATGTCTCGCAACATCGGCATCCGGGCCGCCGCCGGCGAGATCGTCGCCATCATCGACGACGACGCCATCCCCGAGTTCAGCTGGATCGACGAGTTGATCGCGGGCTTCACCTCCAACGACATCGCCGGTGTCGGCGGCGTGGTCCTCGACCACACCGGCGCTGGTTTGCAGTACCGGTTCAGTGCCTCCAACCGGCTGGGCGATGTCGTGCAATCCGACACCGACGAGATGAACGACTGGTGCACGCCCGGCGCGTGGCAATTCCCTTATCTCCAAGGCACCAACGCGTCGTTCCGGCGCGAGGCGTTGGCCGAGATCGGTCTGTTCGACGAGACCTTCGACTACTTCCTCGACGAGACCGATGTGTGCTGCCGTTTGGTCGATGCCGGCTTCCGCATTCGATCTCTCGACGGTGCGGCAGTGCACCACAAATTCTTGCCGTCCATTGTCCGCAACGAGCACCGCGCCGTTCGCCATTGGTTCCCCGTCGTGAAGAACCGCCTCTACTTCGGTTTTCGACACGCGCTCGACCATTGCTCGCAACTCGTCGTCATCGATGCGGCGCGGCGCTTCGCTGAGGCGGCGCTCGCCGACACCGAGATGCACGAGCACCTCGGCAATCATCCGCGCGGCAGTCACGCAAGAGCAATCGGTGAGGTCGCACGCGGTTTCGAGGCCGGCATCATCATCGGCTCGCAGCGCCGCTACGCGCGTTTCGGCCCGACGGTGCTCCCGTCATCGGAGTTTCGTACCTTCTCGACCCATCATCCCCACGCCCGACGGCGACTCTTCATCGTCAGCTCGGGCTACACCCCGCACATCACCGGGGGTATTGCGCGCTTCATGAGTGATGTCGCACCCGCGATGACCGACCTCGGCTACGAAACTCGCGTGATCACGCGTGGTTCGGGGCACAGCACCGTCGATTTCGAGGACGGTGTGTGGGTTCACCGCGTCGCGGTACCGGCGAATGCGCCGGCCGGCGCCCTCGCCGAAGCACCGCCGCCCATCGACGCGTTCGCGTCGGCCGTCCTCCATGAGACGCAGCGCGTCGGACAGTGGTATCCACCCGACGTGGTATACGGCTCGCTCTGGGACGTCGAGGTACTCGGCCTTCTCCGCCAGAGCATGCTGCCCGTCGTGCCCATGCTGGCGACACCGGTTTTCGAAGTCGCGTTGCACGAAGGCTGGAATGAGCAAGGTCCCGCGCAACAGGCGGCAACTGATCAACTCATGGCGCTCGAATCCGAAGTCTTGCAGAACGCCGACGTGCTCCACGCAATCAGCGATGCCATCGCCGCCACGATCGCTGATCGATATCCGGTCTCCGTGCCACCGGCGCGTTGGCACGTCGCTCAGATCGGCTTGAGTGAACCGAGCACCGACACCGACGATTCCGATGACGGTCGGGCCACCACCGTCTTGTTCGTCGGGCGCCTCGAACCCCGCAAGGGCATCGACGTGTTGATCGCGGCAGCCAACCTCCTCGCGGATCGCGGCGCGACTCCCCACTTCGTCATCGCCGGTAACGACACTCGCATCCTCGCGGGCGGGCTCACTTACGAACAAGCCTGGCGCGCCGACCGAGTAGGACAATCGGCGCCCGACCTCACGTTCGTCGGCGAGGTGAGCGATGACGAGTTGCGCCGGCTCTACCGGCAAGCAGACCTCGTGGTGATGCCGAGCCGCTACGAATCATTCGGCCTGGTGCTCCTCGAAGCGATGATGCTGTCCAAGCCCGTGGTCGCGAGCGCGGTGGGGGGCATCAATGAGATCGTTCGTCCGGGGATCGACGGATTGCTCGTTGCCCCCGACGATCCGCACGCGCTCGCCGAGGCGATCAGCACGCTCGACCGGGAGGTCGACCGGCGCCGCACGATGGGAACCAACGGCCGCCAACGATTTCTCGACGAATTCACCAGCCAGCGCGCCGCGCAGAGATTGGCCGAGCTACTCGATCGAATCACCGTGACCAGCCCTCGCGATCTGGTCGACGATGCGAATGCTTTGGCCGAGCGTTTCGCCGACGGCACGGCCTGCCTCCGACTCGACGCGCCGTTGACCGTTACGCTCAAGCTCGACCAATGTGCGGCACGGTTTCTCACGTTCTTCACCGAGTCGCGGACAAGCCTTCGTCTGCGCACCCCACAAGAGACGACGCTCGTTCTCGAACCCGGCCGGGTAGTCCGGGTGGCGGTCGACGCCAATGCACAGGAAGTACAGGTCATACTCGAGTCGGGTTCATGCCTCTTGGGCAACATTCTCTCGATCCGTGCTCGCGGAGTAGCCGAATGAAGGTGGCGGTGGTCTCCGGAATCTGTACGCCGCACGACGCGATCTCGTCGGCGGTCGTCACGCAGGCCGAGATCCTCGCCGCTGATCCCTCGGTCACCGAAGTGATCGTCGTCAGCCAGTTCATCAGCTGTGACCCTCCGTGTGCCTCCTACCAAATCGACGATCCGTGGAAGCTCGTTGCCCTGTTCGATGATCTCGGTATTGATGTCGCGGTTTTCCATTTCGGTATCCGCTACGAATTGTTCAACGCCTTGTGGCTCCTTGATGGTTCGACCACGAGATGCGCAGTGCATTTCCACAACGTGACACCTCCCCACCTCGCCGAAGAGGCGGACCGCGAAGTGCTGCACGATTCGTTGGTCCAAGCGCAACTCATGGCGACACTGAAGTTCCCGGTGTGGACCTACAGCGATCACAATCGCGAAGTTCTCGCCGAATGGGGCATCCCCGACGAGCGCCTTCGGTTCGTGCCGATCCTCATCGAAGCCCCACGCGATCTCCGGTCGCGTCGCGACCCCGACGTCATCCGCCTGCTGACGGTCGGCCGACTCGTACCGGCGAAGGGCATTCATGTGCTCATCGACGCGCTCGCCAATTTGCACGAGCGAGGCATCTCCGACTTCGAGCTCCGCGTCGCCGGCAACTTGGGTTTGTCGTCGACCGCGTACAGCGAAGGCATCGCCGACCAGATCCGTGCCCACGACCTCGGCACGCGTGTGCATCTCGTCGGCCAGCCCTCCGACGATCAGCTGTGGGAGTTGTACGAAGAAGCCGACATCGTCGTCAGTCCTTCACTGCACGAGGGCCTGTGCATCCCGATCATCGAGGGCTATCTCGCCGGTTGCCGCGCGATCGGCACCGACGCCGGCAATCTGTCGTACGTCGTCTGCCATCCGGACAGGGTGGCGCGGGCCGACGACAGCAGATCGCTTGCCGAAGTAATCGAGACGACGATGGACGAAATACGAAATGCCCTGGCAGGTGTCGCACCTCATACCAACGAGGAGGCGCGGCAACTCTGCGAACGCTTCAGCCGGGCCTCGGTGAGCCGCCATCTGATCGAAGAACTCGAGTCGCTACGCGGCTGAGGAGGCCGTTCACCATCAGTTATCCGGTAACGGGGCGACGAACAGGTTCGAGCGCAGATCGAGCAGAAGGGGTTTCCAACCGGGAACGTCGGTCAGCCACTGCACCTGCTCCTGCAGAAGTGCGAACTCGACCATGCCGCTGGGGAAATCGGTGGGGTCGAGCGTCACGGTGGTCGATCTCACGCTGTGGGGCGGCACCGGCCAACACAACTTGGTTCGCGCGCCCACCCGGGCTGCGGTGCGATCACCCGCCTCCAGCGCTGCCAAGTTGAAAGGATGTTTTCCGAACGACGTCAACCACGATCCAGAATCGTTGTGAACCTCCAGCATGACGACGACCAGTTCGCCCATTCGGTAGAGGCCGCTATCGCTGATGCGTATCTGCGCAAATTCATCCCAGGCGAGACCGACGTCGCTCGTGCGCCGGGTACGCCACGGGTGACCGAAGGGCGCGCTGTACATCGGCGGTGAGTAGATGGCATCGTCGTCGAGATTGCCGAGCGAGTCGACCAGGTCACCACGGACGAGGAAGGCGTTCACGCCCAGCGGGTCGCACGCGACCACGCGATAGCCGAGACCGGGTGCGCGCTTGTGCAGAAGGCCGAACGAGACACCGTGCCACCGGTCGCCATCCCAACTCTGGATGTCGTTGTAAGGCATCGACCACGCCACGCGGGCACCGACCGTCGCGTTGTACTCGACGACGACGAGCCGCGGCTGACAGACGCTCAGGCACGCGCCGAGCACTCGCCAGTCGTTCCCGTCGATGTCGACGACGAGCACCTCTGGGTTCGGCACCGTCGACGAGGCGATCAGGTTTGCCGCGTTCGACCGACTGACCTTGGAGCACAGGACTTCGATGGCCAGCCACGAACGCAATTCGCGAGCAGTGACCGCCTTGTGTTCGTCGGCTTCGACCCATACGCCCCTCCATCCGTTTTCCGCAAGATCGCGCGTGCAGTTCTCCGACCCGTCGCTCGCGCCGATTTCGACGAACGTGCGCTCGCCGGAACCGATGCGCTCGAGGATGAACGCGATGAACCCGTCCTCCCGTTCTGCGAAAAACGACCGCGGGCCGCCGCGGCCGGCACGGCAACTCTGCGGCTCTCGCCCCGCTTCACCCGCCTCGCCAACCGCCGCGTGTACCAACGCAGCAAGATGCGTGGGCCGTTCGTCGAGTTGTGACACGCCACGGTGTGCACCCCAACGCCGGCGCGCACTCATGAACGCCCATCCGACGACCAACGAGCGGGCCTGACGCGAGCGCATCATCGTCTCGGCACTACCAACCGTCGACGGGACGAAGGCGTACCGGCAGTTCGATCGTCGAGGGCGTGGCGGCATGCGCGCGAACCACGATGCCGGTCGCGAACGACAGCCACGGCTGATCGAAACGCCAGCGCAACGTCGTGTCGGACACGACCTCGGCGGCGCCGCGATCGAGTTGGTGGATGACGGTGCCGGGCGCCGTCACTGCGACCGTCAAGGAATCGAGCGAGCGGTGGCTCGGCAGGATCTCGAGCTCGAGGTCCCACGAACGGACACCGAGCAAGAAGGGCAGCGAGCCGATCTCGACCTGCTCGCCGGCGGCGACCGCGACTTGGGGCTGCGGCCACGCCGTCATACCGCGCGTCACCCGCTCGTCCCACAGCGCCGCGAAAAATTGTCGCGTGCGCTCGAGTAGTGCACGACGGTCGACCGTCGCGTCAGGTTTGCGGCGCGCGTTGATCCACCACACGAAGCTGTCGTCGGGCGCACGAACACCGCCACTCGACCGGTCGGCGACATCGGCACGCGACCGCACGCCGTCTTCGAGACTGCGAATGGTGTCGCCGTAGCGGCACCGCCAGAGCCCGGTGCACGTCTCGACCCGAAAGCCCGCCAAGTCGAGTAACTCGGTCATCTCATCGGCGGACAGTTCGATCGTGTGGCCACCATGGCTCCAGTGCAACGCTTGCGTCACGAGACGGTTGGGGCTATCGACGACCAATAGACCTTCAGGTCGCAACACGCGGGCCGACTCGGAGAGAAAGCCCACAAGTTCGTCGGGCCACAGGTGCTCCGTGGTCTGACCCGCGAACACGAGATCGACGGAATCGTCGGCGATGGACGTGAAGTCGTCGGCGGTGGACGCCACCCACTCGACGTTGGCCGGAAGGTCGACCGGTTTCTCTTCGAAGGCTTCGACACCGATGTGAAGTTCGAGCGGGCCGACGCAGTCCTCGAACCAGTCGAAATACCACCGCCCGGACGCTCCGACGCTGACGACCCGCCGCGCTCCCTTGGGCACACAACGCAGTTCGGCCGTGCGCAACGTGTGCAAGATCGAATGGAACTCGTCGCTCGGTACGTTGTCGTCCGGCGGCAGCAACGAATCGGTGGGCAACAACGGCTCTGGTGTAACCGCCGCCGTCATGTTCGCCGCCGCGGGCGCCCCCGTGGGTCGAAGCGCGCGATACGCCGCGTGCAGCCGGCGAGTCGCACCGCGGGTCTTCGCTCGTACGATCCCCGCCCGAGCCGCCCCGGGCCGAGCGGAACGCGTTGTCGCCAGCACCCGTCTCACGCCTCTACCCATTTCTTATAGGTCGCACCGGGCACGACGCCGCGTCGCCTTCGCGGCCGAACCTTAGCAGTAGCTTGTTGCGGACCCGAGGAGAGCATTCGTTCGATGGACGCCGTCACGGCATTGCAGATACGGCAATCAAAGCTGTTCGCGCTGATGGTGTGCCCTCGGTGCCGTGCGGGCCTGGCGTGGCGCGACGCGGTCGAAGCGTTCGGCGTCACCATCGAGGCCGACCTCTGGTGCCGCCGTTGCGCGAAGCGTGTCGGGGTCGTCACCAACTTCCGCGCATCGTTCCTCGACCGTGAGATGGACAAACGCCCTCCCGGGCCCCGCCAAGCGTTCATGCCGGTTGCCACACCGTGGTCCGACGTCGAGCTCACGGGGCATTGGCAAGAGTGCCCCGAGGGGTACATCGGGCAATACGAGGCATGGAGCTCGGTCGCCCGTAGCCGGGCGACTTGCGCCGGGTTCGTCGTCAAGATGGTCGGGCATCCGTGGAGCGGCATCACCCTGATCGACATCGATGGCGCAACCAAGGTCGAGGTCGATTGCTACCGGGGCGCCAACGAGGTCTTCGAGATCGAGATCGAAGGTTTGGATTTCGGCGCGCATGACGTCGAGGTACGTCCCTCCGGGCGACGAAACGACTCGTCGCTCGGCACGCAGGTGGTGCTGTGCGAGATCGCGGCTTACTGCGAGCCGCAAGAGGGCCACGTCGCGGAGTTCGCTCCGCTCAACCGCGGCAACGAGTACTCGCATCAGTTGCATTCCTTGCTCAATGGTCTGGGCGCCGACGGCTTGTTGTTGGACAACGGCGGGGGCGATCGCCGTCTCGGCGACGAGCGCGTGATCAATCTCGAGTATCTCCCCTACGAGCTGCCCGACTTGTTGGCCGACGGTCTCAATCTGCCCTTCGCCGACGACACATTCGACGCGGTGTTCAGTCAAGCCGTGCTCGAGCACGTGCCCGACCCTCAGCGCGCCGTCGACGAGATGCACCGCGTGTTGCGACCCGGCGGCGAGATCTTCATCGAGGCGGCATACATGCAGCCGCTGCATGCCGTGCCCTCGCACTATTTCAACGTGACCCCGTTCGGTCTCGACTATCTGTGCCGCAACTTCGACAAGGTCGAGTCCGATTGGAGCGCGGGGCCGTACTTCACTCTCGAATGGTTGGGCCGGCTCGTGTCGGCCGACGCGCTCGTCGGTGCCGATCGATGGGCGCAGATGCTCGCGACGCTGCACGACTTCGACAATGCGCTGTCGCATGAGCAGCGACGTTTCTGCGCCGGCGCCGTGTCGTTCCTCGGCAAGAAGTCGTAGGTATGAACGCAGCCGTCGTCATCACCGGCGCGAGCCGTGGTCTCGGTCGCGCGCTCGCGGACCACTTGTCCCGCGCCGGGTACGACCTCGTCTTGTGCGCCCGCAACGGTGCCTTGTTGCGTGACGTCGCGAACACGTTGAAGTCGCGCGACGGCCGCAACGTCGTCGATGTCGTGGCCGATATCACTGACCCGAACGATGTCGAAACGCTGCTGCGCGTCACGCTCGAGCGATTCGGTCACATTCGCGGGCTGGTCAACAACGCGGCCACGCTCGGTCCGGTCGGCCACCTGACGCTGGCCCAGGCCGGCGAATGGGCCGACACCATTTCGGCCAACTTGACCTCGGTCGCGCGCGTCACCGCGGCGGTCCTGCCGTCGATGATCGCCGGCGGCAGTGGCTCGATCATCACCTTGTCGGGAGCGGGCATCGGCGGCCCACAACTCGGCACCCACATGTCGGCCTACGTCGCGTCCAAGTTCGGTGTCGTCGGTTTCACCGAAGCGATGTCCCGCGAGCTGAGCGACACCGGGGTGCGCATCAACGCGATCGCGCCCGGTCCGGTCGACACCGAGTTCACGGCGCGGATCCTCCAAGAAGGACCTTCGGGCGCCGGGGATGCGCTCTACGAAGCCACTGTGCGCAACCGCGCGCAGCCCGCGACGATGGCTCCGTATCTCGACCTGGCCGAGTACCTGCTCGACGATCGTTCCAGTTGGCTGAGCGGCTCCTTGCTCAGCGCTCGCTGGGATTCGATCGCCCGGCTCGAAGCCGCGCGCGACAAGATCGTCACCGGGTCGCTGCTACGGCTGCGCCGCATCGACGACGACCTCTTCACGCAAATCGCGTCAACATGACCGCTCGCCCCGGGGTGTTCCTCGACCGCGATGGCGTGTTGAACACACCGCTCGCGTCGCCCCACGGACACCGACCGCCGTGGACAGTCGACGAACTCGTCATCGAGGATGGCGCCCATGCTGCACTGCAGTCACTGCACGAGGCCGGTTATGTGCTGATCGTCGTGACGAACCAGCCCGATATCGCAAGCGGAAAGATGACAGCGTCCGACGCCGATCGCATCAACGCTCGTGTGGCTGATCTCTTGCCGGTCGACGAGATCATCGTCTGCCCGCACTCCACCGACGCACAGTGTGAATGCAAGAAACCCGCTGCGGGAATGCTCCTCGACGCGGCACTCCGGTGGTCCATCGACCTCGCGGCATCGTGGATGGTCGGTGATCGTTGGGTCGACATCGCCGCCGGCGCAGCGGCCGGTGTCCGCACGATGCTCATCGAGCGAGCGTGGAGCTGGAAACCGACGTCGGCCGGGCTGCCCGCGCCCGACCTCGTGCCCGCGACCATCGTCTCCGACATTGCCGCGGCCGCGTCGTACATTCTGCACGCCGATGCGCCCCAGTCAATAGGTCCGAGACTACCCTGACCTGCATGTCCGAGGCCTCTCCCGCCACCCCGGCACACACGCTCAGCGTCGTACTGCCGGTCTACAACGAGGCCAAGACGATTGCTACCGTTCTCGATGCCGTGCTCAACGTGCAACTCGACGACATCGGCCTGCAATTGGTGATCGTCGAGAGCAACAGCACCGACGGTACGCGGGCGGTCGTCGAGCTCTACGAAACCGACCCGCGCGTCACTCTGGTGTTGCAGGGCACCGCGCGCGGCAAAGGCGCGGCGGTCCGCGAAGGATTCGCGCACGCCGTCGGCGACATCATCCTCATCCAAGACGGCGATCTCGAATACCGCGTCAGCGACTACCCCTTGTTGCTCGCACCGATACTCGCGGGTGAGGCCAGTTTCGTGTTGGGTTCGCGCCACGTGCGAGGCCGCCCGATGCGCGACTTCGCGTCGTCACACATCACGTCGCGCATCCTCAATGTGGCGCACTGGGGCTTCACATTCCTCTTCAACACGGTATACCGGGTGCGGCTGCGCGACCCGTTCACCATGTACAAAGTCTTTCGCCGCGATTGCATCGAGGGCATCGAGTTCGAGTCCAATCGGTTCGATTTCGATTGGGAACTCGTGGCCAAGTTGATCAGGCTCGGATACAAGCCCGTCGAAGTCCCGGTCTGGTATCAGTCGCGCGACTTCGAAAGCGGCAAGAAGGTTCGCATCTTTCGCGACCCGGTCACTTGGATCATTGCGCTCGTCAAATTTCGCATCAAGCCCGTTCGTCGCCGCTAGCGCGGTTGTCGCGCCGCCGGCTGTGCCGACACCCCTTCGCGCCGATCGGCGAGTCGCGATACCAGCGACCACGGAATCACTCGGTGCCAGGCTTCTCGGCGGTGACGACCGAGTGCCTTCAGGATCTTGTACTGCATGATCTGCTGCATGCCTCGTCGATGCCCGACGTCGACCGGCTCCAGACCGACCGACTGATACGCGCGGCGTAACGTGCGGGGTTCGAAGTAACTGACGTGCACTTCGGGTGCGACATATCGCCATTCGGTGAGCGCTCGGCGGTGCCGCTCGGCGTTGCCCGTCGTGACGAACACGAGTCCATCGGGCGCGAGCAGGTCGCGAAATGATTCGAGCAACTCGATCGGATCGATGGCGTGCTCGAGCACTTCGATCGCAGTGATGACGTCGTAGCGACCATTGTGGCCGGGCAAGTCGCTCTCGCTGACGAACGAAACACCGACGGATCGGGCGTGATCGGCCGGGTGCCCGATGTCGTGGCCGACGGCGTCGACACCGTTGCGCCGGAGATACGAGACCAGACCGCCGTAGCCGCATCCGTAGTCGAGCCATGTGCGGATCGGTCGCGCGTGCAGCGATCGCACGACCGCTAGGACGCCGGCCCACTCATGCACTCGGACCGTGCGTTCGTCCTGCTCGGCGGCGTAATCGACCGACGGGTCGAAACCGGCGCCGCGGTAGTAGTCGTCGTCGTAGAGGTTCTCGAAATCGGTCCGCGGCTCGACGATGAACGCGAACCCGCAGTCAGGGCAGGACGCCATGTCGTAGGTGACGGCGCCGCGCATCGACGCCGCCCGCCCGACGCGTGCGGCCTCTCCTGCGCAGATCAGACAGACGAGATCGCGCCGCAGGCCGAGAGCATCGCTCTGCGACCGCGCACTCATCGCCGCGTCGCCACGACAGTCATCTCACCGAGGCGCAAACCGAATGGTCGATGCTTGGGTACCGGCAGGACCGGCCAGGCCAGTTTCACGAGCGGCGTTACGGCCGGGATCGGGTACGCGAGCGCTTGGCCGTAGAGGTACGCCGGCGTCAACATCTTCTTCGTCGGAGCGACGCTGCTGATGGTGAAACCGATGCGCTGCAGCACTGCCTGCAAACCTGATTCCGAGAAATAGGTCAAATGCTCTTCGCGATATTGAGGCCAGTATTTGCCGGTGACGCGCCGCACTCCCGAATCGACCCGCGGCGTAGAGATGACGAACTTGCCGTCGGCCGCGAGCCGCTCGCCAATCGTCGCGAGCTCGTGCTCGGGTGAGCGCACGTGTTCGATGAAGTCGACCATGGCCACCGCATCGAACTCTTCGCCGGGAAACGGGTGATCGGCCATCGTCCCTGCGTGAAACGACGCGTCGGGAACCGCGCGTCGGGCCGTGTCGATCGCGTCGGGATTGAGGTCGACGCCGAACACCTTCAAACCATTGCGTGCCGCCAAGCCGGCGAACTGCCCAGTCGCGCAGCCGACGTCGAGCAATCGTTGACCCGGCGCGAGTTCGGCTGCCGCGAGGATCGGGGCGAACGTGAGCTCCTTGGACCGGCGCACATTTTCGGCCGATTCTTGATGCCACGGCTCGTAGTAGGAAGGACCGTAAATCTCCGTCAAACGCTCGTCCGACGGCTGCGGATGAACGAACTCGGTACGACACCCCGTGCACCGGTAGAGATCGATACCGTGCCAGACCTCGGCGCGGACACTGCGGGTGGCGCGACTACAGCACGCCGGACAACTTTGGCTCACAGCGAATAGCCGACGGTGGTCGCGTCGCGACGGAACATCTGCACCGTCTCGAGCGAGAACTCGTCGAGGTCTTTGCCGAACAGATGGAGCTTGGCCAGTAGATCACTGGTGACGGTGATGACATCGCACCCGATCTCGTCGGCCTGCGCGATGTTGAGCAGCTCGCGGGGGCTGGCCCATATCAGCTCGATGGCAGGAAACACCTGGATGGTCTCGAGTGCGCGAATCATGAGCGGCAACGGATCGCGGCCCGTGTCGGCGATGCGGCCGGCGAAGATGGACACGTAGGCACCGCGTGTGCCCTCGAGCACTTTGGTGACGGTGCGTACTTGATCGAGGGTGAACACCGCCGTGACGTTGACGCGGATGCCTTCGTTCGTCAGCTCACGCACGAGCTCGGTGCTCGGCACACCCAATGTGTTGGTCACCGGGATCTTGACGTAGACGTTGTCGCCCCACGACGCGAGCTTTTTGGCCTGTTGCGCCATCTCGTCGAAGTCGTCGGAGAAGACCTCGAAGCTCACCGGCTTGTTGGCGACAACAGAGATGACCTCGCGGCCGAACTGCTCGTAGTTGTCGACGCCCGCTTTGCGCATCAGGGTGGGATTGGTGGTGAACCCCGCGATATGAGGGAGACGAGCCGCAGCCCGTATTGCATCGACCTCGGCGCCGTCGGCAAAGATCTTGATCTTCAGAGACGCCGGATCAGGCGCTGAAGTCGGCTCGTTCATGGGTCGAAGCGTAGTCGGCCGTCGCTAATCTGTGCGGATGTCACGGCCCGGCGCCTGCCGTCGTCGAGCGAATACACCCGAAAACCGGAGCACAAATGTCGGACACCACCACACGGCACACTGACTTCACACGACGGTTCGTATCCGAAACACAAAATCTCCTCGGCCGGATCGACCCGGCCGACATCGATGCGGTCGTCGACGAGCTCGTGGCAACCAAGGCCCGCGGCGGCAGGCTCTTCTTTTGCGGATCCGGCGGTGGTGCAGGTCACGCGAGCCACGCCACGTGTGACTTTCGCAAACTCGGCGGCTTCGAGGCCTACTGCGTCACCGACAACGTCAGCGAGCTTACGGCCCGCATCAACGACGACGGTTGGGACGATGCCTATGCCGCGTGGCTGCAGGCGTCCTCGGTGCGAGCGGGCGACACCCTCTTCGTGTTCTCGGTTGGCGGCGGTGACGAAGAGCGGCGCATCAGCGTCAACCTCGTCAACGCCATGAAACTCACGGCACAGGTCGGCGGATCGATCGTCGGCATCGCCGGGCGCGACGGTGGCATGCTGCGGCGGGTTGCAACCGCGTCGATCGTGGTTCCGGTCGGCGAAGCATCGAACATCACCGCGCAAGCCGAGGGCCTGCAGGCCGTGCTCTGGCATCTGCTGGTGACTCATCCGCGAGTATGTGCGTCGACCCCGAAATGGGAATCGGTTCTGCAAAGTCCGGCGCCACAGTGAAGGTCGCCATCACCGGCGGCGCAGGTTTCATCGGATCAAATCTCGCCAACACGCTCGAGAGCAATGGTGTCGATGTCACCGTCATCGACAACTTTTCGACCGGCCGACAACAGTTCCTCGATGAGCACGGTTTTGCGGGTCGCGTGGTCACGCTCGACTTGTACAGCGAGAGCGACTCACTCGCGAAGGCAATCGCCGGCAACGACGCCGTCGTGCATCTTGCCGCGAACGCCGACGTGCGATGGGGGTGGAATCATCCCCGACGTGATCTGGAACAGAATCTCGTCGTCACGCTCAACGTGTGCGAAGCAATGCGATCTACTGGTGTGCGCCGGCTGCTGTTCTCGTCCACTGGTTCGGTCTATGGCGAAGCGCAGATGATTCCTACGCCCGAGACATGCCCGTTCCCTATACAGACGTCGTTGTACGGCGCGTCCAAAGCTGCCGCCGAGGGATATCTCGGCGCTTACGCCGAAGCCGGCGAGCTCGACGTCACCATCTTTCGCTTCGTATCCATCATGGGACCGCGCTACACCCACGGCCATGTCATCGACTTCGTACGCAAACTACGCACCGACCCGGCGCGCCTCGAGATCCTGGGCGACGGTGCGCAGCGCAAGAGCTATCTCGACGTCACCGACTGTGTCGCCGCGATCACGCAGCAGATCGCAGTCCAAGAGCGTTTCGAGGTCTACAACCTAGGGTGCGCCGACTACTGCACCGTCAAGCAATCGGCCGGCTGGATCTGCGATCGCTTGGGACTGTCACCCACGATCGACTACACCGGCGGCGATCGCGGTTGGGTCGGTGACAATCCGTTCATCTGGCTCGACACCAAAAAGATCACGGCGACCGGGTGGCAACCCAAGTTCACCATTCGCGAGGCCGTCGAACGCACCGTCGATTACGTCGCCGGCAACCCGTGGATTCTCGACATCGTCGATCCCCGATGAGCGCGCCCCGCACTCCGCGTTCGGTCACCATCATCGGCTGCGGCCTCATCGGGGTCAAGCGCGCTGGCGCATTGCCGGCGCACATGCGGCTGACGTCGGTATTCGATGTCGACCCCGACCGCGCGAGCGCGCTCGCAGGGTCGAGCCGCGATGTCACGGCGGCGCGCTCGCCCATCGAAGCAATCGAGCGCGGTGGACACGACAGCCTGGTGATCGTCGCCACGACCCATGATTCGTTGGCCGAGATCGCGCAACTTGCGGTCGAGCGCGGCTGCAACGTGCTCATCGAGAAACCGGGTGCCCGCAAGAGAGCCGAGCTCGAAGCGGTTGCGGCGGGCGCGGCGCGCAACGGCGTCGCCGTCCGTGTCGGATTCAACCACCGCTTCCACCCGGCGATGCTGCGCGCACGCGAGCTCATCGAGGGTCAGCGCTACGGCGAGGTGCTGCTCGTGCGCGCTCGCTACGGCCATGGTGGGCGCATCGGCTACGAGAACGAATGGCGCGCCGACGCGCAACGCGCCGGGGGCGGCGAATTGCTCGATCAAGGCGTACACCTCATCGATCTCACCGCATTCTTCTCGGGCGCACCGACCCTGCGTTACGGCGCAGTCAGCACCTTGTTCTGGAAGATGCCGGTCGAGGACAACGCCTTCGTGCACCTCGGTCTGGCCGGCGGGGGCGACGGATGGATCCATGCGTCGTGGACCGAATGGAAGAACCTGTTCTCGTTCGAGATCACCTGTCGCACCGCCAAGATCGAGATCTCTGGGCTCGGCGGCAGTTACGGGCCCGAGCGCCTCACGCTCTACGAGATGAAACCCGAGATGGGGCCGCCCGACACGACGACCTTCGAGTCGCCGCCCGGCGACGACTCGTGGGCGGCGGAGCTCGCCGACCTCGACCAGTTGCTCGACGGGCAACCGGCACTGGGCACGACTCTGGAAGAATGCATGCACACGCTCGCCCTGATCGACGAGGTGTACAAGCGATGATCATCACCCGAACTCCTTTGCGCATCTCGCTCGGTGGCGGCGGCACCGACCTCCCCGGCTACTACCGCGCCAACGGCGGGGGCTTCCTCGTCGCTGCCGCGATCACCAAGTACATCTACGTCGCCATACACGAGAACTTCGAACCCACGATCTTGCTCAAGTACTCGAAGATCGAGCGGCAATCGCAGGTGGCCGATGTCGAGCATCCGCTCATCCGCGAAGCGTTGCACTACACGGGCGTAGACCGCGCCGTCGAGGTCACGTCGATGGCCGACGTACCTGCCGGCACCGGGCTCGGATCATCCGGAACATTCGCGGTCGGTTTGTTGCGCGCACTGTTCGCATACCAGCGGCAGTACGTTCCGAACGCGCGGGTCGCCGAGATCGCGTGCCACCTCGAGATCGATCGCCTCAACGAACCCTGCGGCAAGCAAGACCAGTACATCGCGGCGGTCGGCGGTCTGACCGCATTCGAGTTCAACGCGGACGACACAGTCGATGCGCACTCGGTGCAACTGCCTGGTTTGACGCGGCAACGGATCGACGAGAACTTGCTGCTGTTCTACACGGGTCTGCGGCGCTCGGCATCCGAAGAGTTACGCGCACTCGACGCCGGAACCGCGGTGCCCGGGTCGGTGATGAACGCCAACCTCGATGCCGTCCGCGACTGCGGCCGGCGCACACTTGCCGCACTCGAGGCCGGCGACCTCGACACGTTCGGCACATTGTTGACCGACCAATGGAAATTGAAGTTCGAACGCGCGCGCTCACCGATCCACGAACAGGTCGACGGCTGGATCGACTCCGGCCTGGCCGCCGGAGCCGCCGGCGGCAAACTCGTGGGTGCCGGAGGCGGCGGATTCCTGCTCTTCTACGCCGAACAGAAGGCCGACCTGCGAGCGGCAATGGCCGAGGCTGGATTGGCCGAGGTCAACTTCGGCATCGACTATCTCGGCTCGGCCGTGATCGTGCAGTGAGATGACCGCACCTGTCGTCGTGCTCGCCGGGGGTCTCGGTACGCGCGTGGCCGAGTTGACCGGTGACGCACTTCCCAAAGCGTTGCTCGATGTTGCGGGACGCCCGTTTCTCGAGCGCAAATTCGACGAACTGATCGGCCACGGGGTCACCGAGGTGTTCCTGCTGATCGGTCATCGGGCATCGGCGATCGCCGCGTATCTGGAGCGTCAGCCACCCACGCGCCTCCAAGCACACTGCGTCTTCGACGGCAATCGCCTCCTCGGTACGGGCGGCGCCGTTCGCAATGCGCTCGATGTGCTCCCCGATGCGTTCTGGGTCACTTACGGCGACACCATCCTCGACGCGCCGATGGAAGAGATCGAACAGGCGTGGCGTAACAGCGGACGCCAATCCCTCATGACGGTTCTTCACAATCGCGACGAAGAGCAGCGCAGCAACACCAGCATCGCCGATGGGCTCGTCACCGCGTACTCCAAGCACGACCCACCGGGTACGCACGAGTACATCGACTACGGCCTGCTGCTGTTCGCGAAACAAGCCTTCGCAGAGTTCGATGCTGGGATGGCCTTCGATCTCGCGGAGGTCATCTCCGCGCAGGTCGCACGCAGTCAGATGGCCGCGGCCATCGTGTCGTCATGGTTCCACGACATCGGTACTCCCGGTGCCCTGGCCCGCACCAGCGAGTTGTTCAGTGGCTTGGTCGCGGCCCCACCAACGCCAGAGTGAAGCCGCGCCGTCGACCGTCCCGATCACGGCAACGCAGAGAACCAACACCACGCACGGATAGCTGTAGCGGTAGTTGACGCCCATGGTTCCGAACAAGACGGATGCCTGATAAAGCAGCACGGCCACGCACATCCACCCGACGAAGCGACGGCTCCGCACCTTGGACCGCAACCCCGCCAACCCCACCACGGCACCGAGCAGATAGATCCACACGCGGTGGGTCACGTTACCGTGCTGGTCGGACTTGGTGAACATATACAGGTATTGCTGCAAACGGTGATCGAGCTTGGGCCGCTCGAACGTGAACTTGGTGCCCCACGGGTTCTCGTCGATGAACGGGTGGAAGATCCACCATGCATCGCCGGACCACGCGATCTGGCGGGTCCACATCTGCCAGCGCTCGTGCGCATAGACGAGGGGATATTTGCGGATCGCGTGCAGCCATTCGGAGCGGAGCTCATCGACATGATCGGGGGGCACCGGGAACCGTATGGGCGGGTCCTTCACGAACAGCACGGTGTCGATGTTGTACGGGTCGAAGTACTTGTCGAGCACGGCAATGTCCTGCGACGGAAAGACCGTCTCGTCGAGCAGCACCTCGCCCGACCGATGGGAGATGGCCACGAGGTCCCACAGGTAGGTCGCCTGCTCGGGACGCGTCGACTTGACCCCTGCCACCTTTTGCGTGATCAACAAACCGAACACCGCGACGAACGCAGTGATACCGGCCAACCCGACCCGAACGCCGATGGCCAGCAGCGAGCGGCCGCGCTCGGCGTCGATGTCGAAACGACCGAGCCGCCGCCACGGGCCACACACGGATAAGGCCGCACCGATACACGGAATGGCGAACGTCACGGCATTTTGACGGGCCATCAACATCAATAGGCCCATGACGATCGCGACGCCGAACGCGAAGTTGCGGCGGCGGCCCACCGACCGCATGGCCCACGCGAGGGCACCGAACGTCGCCAGCGCGAGCGACGTCGTCCACTGGTCGCGCCCGAAGTTCACGGCGAAGCCGAGCACCGGCGGAAAGCTCACGATCAAGAGCGTGCCGATAACCGCCGCCACTCGCGCGAGGCGGACGCGCAAGATGCTGTAGATGCCAACGACGAATGCCAGCAACGTCGTCGCGAACGCCCATCCGATGCCGTATCCCAGCCGCCAGAAGGGCCGCCAGATGTGGAGCAGCAAGCCCGCGTGCCAGTCGGTGATGGGACCGGTTCGCATCTCTTCGATCTGACCGATGGTATCGATGTTCATGTGGCCGGGCCATGCGATGAACGAAATGACGCCGACGTAGAGCACGAGTACGCCCACGACGGCCACGAGTGGCCAGTCGACCCGACGGCGCTCGGTCGGCACGCGGATCTCAGGCTCGGCCTGAACCGGCGTCTTCGTGACGACGGCCATGTCACTCATCGAATCAGTGTAACTATCGCGTCCACAGGCGCCGGGCGCGGCCCACGGCCTTCTTGGCCGCGAGGCCCACACCGCCCTCTTTGAACAAGTGGGTCACTATTCGCACATCTTGGCGCAGCCCGCCGCGGTCTTTCCACGACCGCCGCGGGGATGCGCCGAGCTGGTCGATCACACCGAGGAGGTCGGGCGCGCGCACAGGGTTGCGACAGAACTCGACGATCGGTGCGAGCACGGTCGACCACCGGTAACGGGCGGCGATCTCGGTCGTGTTGGCCCGGCAACGCTCCCGCAACGCGTCGTCTTCGAGGAGCTGGTAGAGCGCGGCCTCGAGCGCGTCGACGTCTTCGGG
>JBDTLT010000089.1:0-19751 GCA_039934635.1 Acidimicrobiales bacterium | reverse complement strand
CCAAGGAATCACGCCGCAAGTCGTCCAACACCTCCGTCAAGGAGATGAAGTACCGGCCAAAGATCGGTCAGGGCGATTTCGACACCAAGACCCGCAAGGTCGAGGAGTTCTTGTCCGAAGGTCACAAGGTCAAGGTCACGATCATGTTCAGGGGCCGCGAAATGCAGCATCCCGAGCTTGGTCGCCACATCCTCGACCGGGTCATCGAAACCGTCTCGCACGTGGCACTGGTCGAGGCATATCCAAAACAAGATGGCCGCAACATGGTGATGGTGTTGGGTCCCGACAAAAAGGCGCAAGCAGTCAAAAAAGCGCCCCGTTCGAGATCCGATTCCGACTCCTCGGCAACGGGCGAACATCCTGTGGTGGACGAATCGGTGGTCGCAGCCACGGCTGACGCACCACCGGTTGCCGGCTGACCGCATCGCCGCTGTATCGCCGAACGAAGTGATCCGCGCAACCGCGCGGCTCGCGAAATATTCGAATGGACCAAAGCCAAGTTTCGCGCGGTCCGAAACCGTCTAGAAAAGGTCATGGCACATGCCAAAGATGAAAACGCACAGTGGCGCGAAGAAGCGCTTCAAGGTGACCGGCAGCGGCAAGCTGCAGCGCCGCCAAGCCGGGTTGAACCACATTCTCGAGCACAAGTCACCTGGCCGTAAGCGCCGTCTGGCCGCCGATGTCGACCTGGCGCCGGGCGATGCCGTGCGCGTCAAGCGTTTGCTGGGCCGAGGCTGAGGAGGACCGAAAATGGCAAGAGTCAAGAGAGCCGTTCACGCGAAGAAGGGCCACAAAGCCGTCCTCGAGATGGCCAAGGGCTACTACGGCCACCGCAGCCGTAACTACAAGACCGCCAACGAGGCGGTCATGCACGCGCTGCGCTACGCGTACGCCGATCGCCGCGCCCGCAAAGGCGACTTCCGCCGCTTGTGGATCAGCCGCATCAACGCGGCTTGCCGTCAAAACGACATGAGCTACAGCGTGTTCATCAACGGGCTCAAGCTCGCCGGTGTCGATGTCGACCGCAAGATCCTCGCCGACATCGCTGTCGCCGATGCCGCGGCCTTCAGCGAATTGGTGAGCATCGCCCGCCGAGCAGTGAGCGCCAAGGCGGCCTGAGCGCCGCAGCGCGACGGCCAGTGATCGAGCTCGCCTCGGCCAACTCCAACGTCAGCCGGCTGCGCCGTCTCCAACGGCGCCGCTCGGCGCGCGAGGCCGACGGCTGCATCGTGGTCGAGGGAGTCAAAGCCGTACTCGACGCGCTGCAGGCGCAGCGCGTCGAGTCGATCTTCGTGCGCGCCGATGACGGCCTGGCGGCGCTGTCACTTCTCGGCGAAGTCGATGCGTCGATCGCCGTCTACGCGCTCGACGCAAAGACCTTTGCCGACATTGCCAGCACCGTCACCCCCCAGGGCGCCATGGCCATCGTGTCGTGGCGCGCCGCCGTCATCGATGACATCGCGTTCGATCGCGGCCCTGCGATCGTGCTCGACGGGGTGGCCGACCCGGGCAACGTCGGGACGATCGTGCGCATCGCGGACGCGGCGGGCGCGTGCGCGGTCTTCGCCGGCCCCGGCACCGTCGACGTCACGGCAGCCAAGGTCGTGCGGTCTGCCGCGGGTTCTTTGCTGCGCGTGCCGGTCGTGACATCGTTCGCAGCGGCGCCAGCGGTCGCCGAACTGCGCGCGCGATCAGTGCGCTGCATCGGTGCAGTCGCGCGCGGTGGCGTTGCCTATGACGCGTGCGACTGGTCTTCGCCCGTTGCGGTCGTGCTGGGCAGCGAAGCCCACGGCATCGATGACGCGGTCGGTGCTGTACTCGATGGCGAGGTGCGCATCGACATGGCACCCGGCGCCGAGTCGCTCAACGTCGCTGTCGCGTGCGCCGTGCTTGCCTTCGAGATCCGCCGCCAGAGCGCGAAGCGGAGTGGACGATGACGCACCCTACCGAGAGCGACCAACCGGTCAGCGCGATGGAGATCGTCGCCGCCGTCAGCCATGAGCTGCGGTCTCCGCTGACTTCGGTCAAAGGGTTCAGCCGGCTGCTGCTCGATCGATGGGATCGCCTGAGTGAGACCGACAAGCTCGACCTGGTGGCGCAAATCAATCGCGATGCCGACCGTGTGACCCGCCTCGTCACCGAGTTGCTCGACATCAGTCGCATCGAGATCGGCCGGTTGGGACTGCGCCTCGAGGGCATCGACCTCGCCGCGCTCGTCCGCGACATCGTCGCCCGCGTCCAGCTCGTGCACCCGGCGATCGTGTGTGTGGTGGCGATCGACGAGCTCCCTCTCGTCACCGCCGACCGCGACCGTGTCGAGCAGATCCTCACCAACCTGATCGAGAACGGCGCCAAGTACGCGACGGTCGACCGGCTCCGCGTCGACGCGTACGCCGACGAGTCGTCGGCCTTCGTGGCGGTATCGGACGAAGGCCCGGGCATCCCGCACGACGAGCTCGAGTCGGTGTTCACCAAGTTCTACCGGCGCGAGGTCGCGCAGCCGTCGGGCACCGGCCTCGGCCTTTGGATCAGCCGCAACCTCGCCGAGGCCCATGGCGGCGCGCTCGTGGCGTCGCGCAACGAGCGCGGGGGCACGACGTTCACGCTGCGCCTGCCTCTCCCCTGAAACAGGCCCGAGCGGCCCGGTCTCGAAAGGGAGCCACCTAAACGATTGGACGGAGGCCCGTGCAACAGGCAGGTTGTAATCGCATATGAATCTCGACATCGACGATCTTCGGCGCCGCGCCACCGACGGAGTTGCCGCGGCGACGACCCTCGACGAGCTCCACGCGTTGCGGGGTGAGCTGTTGGGCAAGAAGTCGGCGCTGGCCGAGGCCAAGCGGGCGCTGGGCGCGCTGGGCCCCGACGAGCGTCGGCAATGGGGTCAACGCATCAACGAGACGTTGCGCGAGATCGAGTCGAGACTCGATGCCCGCCGCGACGCGCTGGCGCAGTCGGCTCGCTCCGCGCAACTCGATGCCGAGCGCCTCGACCTCACTGAGCGCATCGGCCGGCAGACGCGAGGGCACCTACACCTCGTCTCGCAGACATGGGAGCTGCTCGAAGACGTGTTCGTCGGGCTCGGCTTCCGTGTGGCCGAAGGCCCTGAGATCGAGACCGACTGGCACAACTTCGAGGCACTCAACATGCCGCCGGGTCATCCGGCGCGGGGCATGTGGGACACGCTCTATGTCGAATGGGGTGCGCCGGGCAGCACCGTCTTGCGCACGCACACCTCGCCCGTTCAGGCCCGCGTCATGCTCGAGCACCAGCCGCCCATCTACATCGTGGCGCCCGGTCGGGTCTTTCGCCGCGACACCGCGGACGCGACCCACATGCCGGTGTTCCATCAGATCGAGGGCCTCGTCATCGACAAGGGCATCACCTTTGGCGACCTGGCCGGCACGATCCAGTCCTTCACGCGTGCGTACTTCGGTGGTGACTTCGACTCGCGCCTTCGGCCGTCGTACTTCCCCTTCACCGAGCCGTCGGCCGAGTTCGACATCCAACGCCCCGATGGTTCGTGGCTCGAGCTCGGAGGCTGCGGCATGGTCCACCCCAACGTCCTCCGCGCGGTCAACATCGATCCCGACGAATGGTCCGGCTTCGCGTTCGGCTTCGGCATCGACCGGTTGGCACTCATGCGCTACGGGGTCGACGATCTGCGCGAGTTCTTCACCAACGACATTCGCTTCCTAGAGCAGTTCTGACAGGTCTGGTCGATGAAAGTTCTACTTTCCTGGCTCCGCGAGTTTGCGCCGTTCGACGGCGATCCGATCGCGCTCGGCAACACCATGTCCGGTCTCGGCATGGCCGTCGAAGATCTGGTCCACATCGGTGCCAACCTCGATGGCATCGTCGTTGCCCGCGTGATCGAGGTGCGACCACACCCGAGCGCGGATCGCATTCAACTCGTCGACGTCGATGCCGGCGACGGTAACGCGCTGCAGATCTGTTGCGGCGCGTTCAACATGACTGCGGACGATCTCGTTCCACTCGCCACGCTGGGCACGACAATGGCCGACGGCCGCACCATCGAGCGGCGCAAGCTGAGGGGCCAGTGGTCCAACGGCATGTTGTGCTCTGCCCGCGAGCTCGAGATGTCCGACGATGCCGACGGCATCATGATCCTCGACTCGCGTTTCACGCCGGGGGCAGCACTCGCCGATGCACTCGAAATCGAACGCGACGTGCTCTACGACCTCGATCTCACCGGCAATCGCCCCGATGCGTTGGCGGTCGCCGGCGTGGCGCGTGACCTCGCGGCCAAGCTCGGCCTGCCGTTCGCGATCCCTGATCCCATCGTCGTCGAGCAGGGCGCGCCGATCGCCGGCCGCGCCGCGGTGACCATCCTCGACGCGGGCGGTTGCGGGCGATTCGTCGCGCGAATTCTCGACAACGTGCGCATCGAGCCGTCGCCGCCGCACATCGCCAACCGCCTGACACTGTGCGGCATGCGTCCCATCAACAACGTCGTCGACGTCTCCAACTACGTGATGTTGGAGCTCGGGCGGCCCAACCACACCTTCGACCTGCGCAAGCTGGCCAACGGCTCGGCCACACCGGGCATCCGCGTGCGACGCGCTCGCGACGGCGAACGCATCGTGACGCTCGATGACGTCGAACGAGAGCTGATCGCCGACGATCTGTTGATATGTGATCAAGACGATCGGCCCGTCGGCCTCGCCGGTGTGATGGGTGGCGCCAACACCGAGATCGACGAGGCGACGACGTCGGTGTTGCTCGAGATGGCATGGTTCGACCCCGACTCCATCGCGGCGACGGCGCGCCGTCTCGGCCTGCGCAGCGAAGCTTCGATACGGTTCGAACGCGGCACCGACTACGAGCATCTCGAGTTGTGCGCGCGTCGTTTCGCCGAGCTCGTCGCTCCGTCAGGTTTCACACTCGCGCCGGGCATCGTCGACGCACGCGGTACGTTGCCGTCGCGTGCACCCGTGCGCGTGCGGCCGGCAAAGGTCAACGCGCTGCTGGGTACCGCGCTCTTGGGTGCCGAGATGCGCGCACTACTCGAACCCATCGGCTTCGCGGTCACCGACGCACCCGGCGTCGATGCCGACGTGTTCGATGTCGTGGTGCCCTCGTTCCGGCCCGATACGACGACCGAAACCGATGTCGCCGAAGAAGTGGCGCGGCACTACGGCTACGACCGCATCGTTGCCACAGTGCCCAGCGCGGCACGGTCGGGTGCACTCACCGAGCGCCAGCAACAACGACGCCGCCTCCGGCACCTGCTGGCCGATCTCGGTTGTGCCGAGGCCATGCCGATGCCGTTCCTCGCGCCGGGGGACCTCGAGCGCGCCGGCCTCGCCGGTGGCGGCTTGGTGATCACCAACCCGCTTGCCGCGGAAGAGTCGGTGCTGCGCACTTCGCTGCGCCCCGGCCTGCTGCGATCGATCGCCTACAACGAGTCCCATCGCCTCCGCGATGTCGCACTCTTCGAAATCGGTCGGGTCTACGCACCGGGGGCCGCGGGCGACGCGCTGCCGCACGAGCGCGAGCGCGTCTCGGTGATTCTTGCGGGGAGCGAGGCGCCCGCGGCTGTCGCAATCCTTGCGGAGCTGTGCAGTTTGACCGGCACCGTGTACACGCTCGAGGCCGGCGCGCTCGCCGGGCTCCATCCGGGGCGCGGCGCCAGAGTGTTCGTCGACGGCGTCGCGCTCGGCGAGGTCGGCGAGATCCATCCCTCGGTGCTCGACAACTACGGCATCGGCGGTCGCGCCGGGTGGCTCGACCTCGACCTCGACGCGCTCCTCGATCGCGCCGCGGCGGCAACCGGTTCGCGCCGTTATGTTCCCGTCAGCCGGTTCCCCTCGAGCGACATCGACCTCGCCTTCGAAGTCGATGAAGCCGTCACCGTCGACGCAGTTGCATCCGTACTGCGCCGCGCCGCCGGCGATCTGCTCGTCGACCTCTGGCTCTTCGATGTGTTCCGTGGGGCGCCGGTCGCGGAGGGCCGTCGCAGTCTGGCGTTCACTTTGCGTTTACAAGCGGCCGACCGCACGTTGACCGACGACGAGGTTGCCGTCGTTCGCGCGAACGGCATCGACGCCGTGCAATCAGAGTTGCCCGCGCGTTTGCGCGGTTGATCGAACCGCACGACCTCACTACACGTATGCTGGGGTCGTGGCGGCCGTTCGGACATCCACCGCGAACGTACTTCGCGCCGTTGCGTTCGCCACGGCGGTGCTCCTCCTCGCCACGGCATGTGGTGGTTCGAGCGCCACGTACGTCGTCAACAAGCCGGCCCAGACCTACTTCAAGGTCCCCAAGAATTGGGACGTCGTGCCTATCGTCGCCCCGCAGGACGACCAGTTCCTCCGCGGCACCTCGTGGGCGCGGTTCTTCGCGCCCGAGGGCCTGCCGCCCGACGTGATCAACGACCCCAGCAAATCCCTCGAGCCGGTGGGCATGGCGACCATCGGCCAGATCGAACAGGGCGTCTACGACCAGTTCAGCGATGTGCAGCTGCGGGCCATCGTGTTCACCATCGCCGGCGAACAGCAATATGTCGACCCCGTCGACCTGATCAACAGTCAGGATGACGACTTCATACGACTGCTCGCGTTCGAAGCCGTACGCCAAGACGGGCTCCGGGGCTACCGGCTGCGCTACCAGATCAGGCAAGAAGACCCTTTGCTCCCGCCCCTTGTATGGGAGCAGACCAAGTTGGTCCACGACAACACCCACACGTACTACTCCGTCAAAGTCGTGTGTCAGATCGACTGCTTCGTCAAGTTCCGCAGCGATATCGCCACGATCTTCGATTCCCTACGCGTCAGAAGGGACCAACCATGACGATCGATCCCATCTCTACCGACTCCATGGTTCCGTCATCATCCACCGGGATCACCGCGGCCCATGCGCCCGTTCCCGATGACCGAATTCTGCTGACGCGGCGCAAGATGCTGTTCTGGGACCGCATCAAGATCATCGTCATCCTGGCCGCGGTCATGGGCTTCGCTATCGCCAAGCAACACAGCGACATCCCCATCATGAGTTGGGGCGATGCGGCGCGTCGCCAGTTCGAAGCCAAGCGCATCATCTTCTTTTTCGTTGCGCTCGAACTCACGCGGCAGCTGCACTACTTCATCAGCGAACGCGTCGCCGGCTACCACCAGTGGTGGACCAAGAACATCTGGGGTCGCCGAGAGGCATTCGCCGTCCGCCGCCACCCGTGGACGCGTTTTCGTTTCGAGCGGCTGACCAAGCGAGTCTTCATGTTCGTCGTCGCAGCGTTCATCCTCGGCGCCATCTGGGACCTCGGTCCAGTGCAAGCAGTGATTGAAGCCCCGACGCGATTGTGGGATGTGGCGTTCGGTCCGATGCAAGGCATCCCCTTGCTGCCTTACATGTTCTTCATCATCGGCTTGGGGATCATGCAATTCGTCGGCATCTTCTGGTACATGTCGCGGGGCGGCATGGAAACCTATATGCCCCACGAGGTCAAGACGCGCTTTGCCGACGTGTGGGGTCAAGACCACGTGCTCGAACGGGTCAAAGAGAACATGATCTTTCTCGAAACTCCCGAGCAACTCGAGACCAAGGGCGGCCATGTCCCGGGGGGCATCTTGCTCTGGGGGCCGCCGGGGACCGGCAAGACGCTGATGGCCGAAGCGGTCGCGGGCGAGACGGGCAAGCCGTACGTGTTCGTCGATCCCGGTGCGTTCCAAGCGATGTTCATGGGCGTTGGCATCATGAAGGTCAAGGCGCTGTTCAAGAAGCTGCGCAATCTGTCTCTGCGCTACGGCGGCGTCATCGTCTTCTTCGACGAGGCCGACGTGCTCGGCAACCGGGGCGGGGGCGTGGCGCAAAACATGCGTCCGACCGACGACGATCTCACGTTCGGTCCGAACGCGTGTGGCGGTGTTCGCTACCTGTCCCCGCG
Organism: Acidimicrobiales bacterium; assembly: GCA_039934635.1. Lineage (GTDB taxonomy): Bacteria > Actinomycetota > Acidimicrobiia > Acidimicrobiales > WLNW01 > DATLFA01. Next base: position 11,845 of record JBDTLT010000089.1, on the reverse strand, counting down.
CACGCAGTCGTTCCTCTTCGAACAGCAGATGCGCCCGTCGCAAGCCGACCCGCAGGGCGGGTCGACGCGGATCCACAAGATCATCATGGGTGGCATGGGCGGGCGGGGCAGCATGGGCGAGCTCCAAGCGCTGCTCACCGAACTGTCGGGTTTGAAGAAGCCCCGTGGGTTGTTCTGGCGCCGCATTCGAGCCTTTCTCACCATCCCGCAGCGTCAGGTACCGAGCTACCGCATCCTCGTGATGATGGCGACCAACATGCCGTCGTCGCTCGATTCGGCGCTGCTTCGACCGGGCCGACTCGACCGCATCTACAAGGTCGGGTACCCGTCGAAGGCCGGTCGCAAGAAGACCTATGAGGGCTACTTCGGTCGCATCAAGCACAGCGTCACTCCGACGCAAATCGATCGCCTCGCCACCATTACGCCCTATGCCACCGGTGCCTCTATCAAGGACCTCGTCAACGAATCACTCATCGTCGCGCTGCGCAATGGGCGCGACTTCGTCACGTGGCCCGACGTGGTGTCCGCCCGCAAGATGAAGATGGTCGGCCCGGGCGAGAACGTCGACTACATCGAACGTGAGCGTCACGCCATCGCGCTGCACGAGGCATGCCACGCGGTGATGGCGTACCGAGTGCAGAAGGGTCACGACATCGATCTCGCCACGATCGAGAAGGGCAGCGACTTCCTCGGATTCGTAACCCCGATCCCGATGGAAGAGATGTTCACCGACTGGCGATCGACCTACGAGTCCGACATTCTCGTGAGTCTGGCGTCGTTGGCCGGCGAACGACTCTTCTTCGACAACGACAACTCGTCGGGCGTCACCGGCGACCTTCAGAACGCCACTGCATTGGCGCTCGCGATGGAAGCGTTCTGGGGCATGGGCCAGACCGTCGGCTCGCACCTCGCCACCAAGACCACACGGCGCGGCGTGCCGGTCGAGTTCGAAGACGGAACCGACCGCAACGTGCTCGAGACCGAACTCGGTCGCCGCGTCGAGGCTCGTCTGCAACGGCTGCTGCAACAGGCGACGACGGTGCTGCAAGAGAACCGTTTCGAAGTGCTCGCAGTCGCGCACGCGCTCGAGGCCTACAAGACGATCACCGGCGAAGACATCGATGCCATCATCAATGGCTATCCCGGCCCACTCGTCGACGGCAGGCCGTATCACCAGTCAAAGTTCATCGAAGTTGCAGAGGCGTATCACCAGCGGGTCATCACGGCGCACCGCGAGCAGGGACGCGTCGACATGGCGTTGCCGGTGTTCGCCGGCGACATCGCCACCGCGGCCGCGTACAACTACCGCAGCGACGACACGCCACCAGCACCCCAACCGCCCTCGTTCAGCTGATCCGCGCCGCCATTCCCCGCGGCACTAGCGTCGGTCGCCATGCGTGCATGGCGAGCCCACGAACTCGGTGATCCGATCGACGTCCTGCGTCTGGACGAGATCGATGAACCGGTCGCCGGGCCGGGCGAGATCCTCGTCGACATCGAGGCCACCGGCCTCGCGTACCCCGAGGTACTGATGTGTCAAGGCAAATACCAAGGGGCCACGCCGATTCCGTATACACCGGGAGGCGAGGTCGCCGGTCGGGTCCTGGCGCTCGGTGACGGCGTCACCGCTCATCGCGTCGGCGACCGTGTCGTGACCATGGGCGGCAAGGGCCTGGCCGAGCGCAGCGCGGTACGCGCCGCTACGTCGTTCGCCATTCCTGATGCGCTGGCGGCCGAGAAGGCAGTGGCGGTCATCGTCAACTACGGCACGTCATGGTTCGCGCTGCATGACCGCGGCGCGCTGCAAGCGGGCGAGTGGTTGCTCGTGCACGGCGGCGCCGGAGGCGTGGGCTCGTCGGCGATACAACTCGGCCTCGCCGCCGGTGCTCGGGTCATCGCTACCGCCGGTGGCGCCGAAAAGGTCGAGCTGTGCCGCCGGCTCGGAACGCATCACGTGATCGACTACCGCGCCACGCCCGACTTCGTCGACGAGGTGCGCGCGGTCACGGGCGGGCACGGTGTCGATGTGTGTTACGACCCGGTCGGCGGCGATGTCTTCCGCAAGTCGCAACGGTGCATGGCCTGGGACGGCCGCCTGCTCATCATCGGGTTCGTCGGTGGCATCGCCGATGCGCCCACCAACCACATCTTGTTGAAGAACTACTCGGTGGTCGGGGTGCACTGGGGTGCGTCGCTCGCCCGCGACCCGAGCCGCCTGCCCCGGGCCGCCGAGCGATTGCTGGCGATGGCCGGCGCCGGTGAGATCGACCCGCTCGTGTACCCGCCGTATCCGATGGAACAGGGTGCGCAGGCCCTGCAAGATCTGGCCGACCGGCACACGTGGGGCAAGGCCGTCGTCCTCCCGTCCACCTGACCGATCGGGGACCGCCCGAAATACTGCTCGCATAGTCATGCGTCGTGATGTATACTCGTCGAGTGCTACGGATCGGGATCATCGGAGCATCCGGCTACACGGGTGCAGAACTCTTACGGATCATCGCTCGCCACCCCGAGCTCAGCCTCGAATTGGCCACTGCCGACTCGCAGACCGGACAGCGCATCGCGGACCTGTATCCGAGCCTCGCCGCCGCGTACGGCGAGCGGCGCTTCGATCCGACCGATGCCGCGTCGGCCGAGGGACTCGACATCGTGTTTCTCGGCCTGCCCCACGGTGAGTCGCAAAAGCTCGTGCCGCAGCTGCGGGGCAAGGTCAAACACATCGTCGATCTCGCGGCCGACTTCCGGCTGAAGGACGCCGGCCTCTACCCGCAGTGGTACGGCGAGGCCCACCACACCCCCGAGTTGCTCGACGAGTTCGTCTACGGCCTGCCCGAGCTGTTCCGGTCGACGCTCGTCGGCGCGTCGGCGGTCGCGGTCCCCGGCTGCTACGTGACGGCCGCGTCGCTGGCCCTGGCGCCGCTCATCCGCAACGGCATCATCGAGCCCACCGGCATCGTCGTCGACGCCGCGAGTGGAGTGTCGGGTGCGGGGCGGGCCCTCAAGGCCAACACGATGTTCTGCGCGGTCGACGAAGACTTCACTGCGTACGGTTTGCTCGATCATCGCCACACGCCCGAGATCGAACAAAACCTGTCCTACGCGGCCGACGGCACTGCGCTCGCGAACAAGGCGCAAGTGTTGTTCACCCCGCATCTCGCGCCGATGAATCGCGGCATCCTCGCCACCTGTTACGCGCGGCCGGTCGGAGCCAGCCCTGACACCGCGCAGCTCCTCGAGCTCTTTCGCGACACGTACCACGGCGAACCGTTCGTACTGGTCGACCAACGGTCGCCGTCGACCAAAGCGACGCTCGGTTCGAACTCGACCCATCTCACGGTGCGCTACGACGAGCGCACCGGCTGGATCATGGCGATCGCCGCACTCGACAACCTCACCAAAGGGGCGTCGGGGCAAGCGGTGCAGTGTGCCAACCTCGCCACCGGTTTACCCGAGACGCTCGGCCTCGACGCTGCAGGGCTGTACCCATGAGCGCGCCCGAGTTGCTCGCCGACGTACTCATCGAGGCGTTGCCCTACATCCAGCGTTTTCAAGACAAGATCGTCGTCGTCAAATACGGCGGCAACGCGATGGTCGACGACAAGCTCGCCAAAATGTTCGCGCAAGACATCGTCTTGATGCGTTCGGTCGGTATGCGCCCGGTGGTGGTGCACGGTGGTGGGCCCCAGATCGGTGACCTACTCAAGCGGTTGGGCCTCAAGTCCGAATTTCGCGACGGATTGCGGGTGACCGATGCGAACACGCTCGAAGTCGTGCGCATGGTGCTCGAAGGCAAGGTCAACAGCGAGATCGTGTCGGCGATGAACATCTACGGTCCGCACGCCATCGGCGTGTCGGGCGGAGCCGCCGGGCTGATCCGCGCGCAAGCCCGTGACCCCGAGCTCGGCTTCGTCGGCGACGTGACCGCAGTGAACCCGCGCATCATCGAAAAGCTTCTGGCCGAAGATCTCATACCCGTCATCTCCACGATCGGTGAGGACGAGTCGGGGCAGGCCTACAACATCAACGCCGATACGGTCGCGGCCGCTATCGCCGAATCCCTGCGCGCGGAGAAGTTGGTGTATCTCACCGACGTCGACGGCCTGCTCGCCGACGTCACCGACCCGAGCAGCCTCATCCGGCGGGCGAGTGTCAGCGAAGCGCGCAGCCTCATCGCCGACGGCACGATCAGTGGCGGGATGATTCCAAAGATCGAAGCGTGCATCGGGTCCGTGCAAAACGGCGTGCGTTCGGTGCACATGCTCAACGGCACCGTGCCCCACGTGCTGCTGATCGAGCTCTTCACCGATGCCGGTATCGGCACCATGGTCACATCCGACGCCAACGCTGCCTTGATCGCCCGCGCGCAGAGCGCGGTACTACAACACTGAGGGGACTTCGCCATGAGCGATCATCGTCATTCCATGGGGGCATCGGACACGCTCGAACGGTGTCCGATCATGCCCAACTACGGGGCACCCCCCGTCATGTTCGTACGCGGTAGCGGCACCGAGCTCTGGGACCGTGACGGCAAGCGTTATCTCGATTTCTTGTGTGGTCTGGCGGTCACGAGCCTCGGCCACGCGCACCCTGCGGTGGCCGATGCCATCGCCGAACAAGCCCGCACGCTGTCGCACGTCTCCAATTTGTTCGGCACCGAGCCGCAAGTCGAAGTCGCCACCGTGATCGACCGCCTGCTCGGCGGTGGGGGACAAGTCTTCTTCTGCAACTCGGGCGCCGAGGCCAACGAAGCGGCGATCAAGCTCGCCCGCAAGTATCACGGTCGGGGCCGCCACGTGGTCGTGTCGGCATATCGCAGCTTCCACGGCCGCACTCTGGCGACACTGCATGCCACGGGTCAGCCCGAAAAGCACGAGCCGTTCGCACCGATGCCCGAAGGCTTTCGTCACGTCGAGTACAACAACGTCGAGGCACTCGAAGCGGTCCTCGATCCCACTGTCGGCGCGGTGCTGCTCGAGCCCCTGCAAGGCGAGGGTGGGGTGTTTCCCGCCGACGCGGACTACGTGCGCGGCGTGCGCAAGCTGTGCGACGAACGCGGTCTGTTGTTGATCTTCGACGAAGTACAAACTGGTTTCGCCCGTACCGGAAAGTGGTTCGGATTCGAGCATTTCGGTATCCGTCCCGACATCGTCACCATGGCCAAGGCATTGGGCAACGGCATGCCGATCGGTGCGTGCTGGGCGCGTGCGGATGTGAGCGCCTCGTTCAAGCCGGGCGATCACGGCACGACCTTCGGCGGCCAACCGCTCGCAGCGTCGGCCGCTCGCGCCGTGCTCCGAGTGATGCACGAAATCGATGCGCCGGCGTTGTCCGCCGAAAAGGGTGCGCGCTTGGCGCAAGCGTTGCGGGGTATGCCGGGTGTTGCCACTGTGCGCGGACTCGGCATGTTGCTCGGTGCTGAGCTCTCGCCCGAAGTGCTCGACGGTCGCGTGGCAAAGGACGTCGCCAACGCTTGCCTCGATGCCGGTCTCGTGGTCAACGGTGTCACGAGCACCGCCATACGTTTTGCACCGCCGCTCAACATCAGCGACGCCCATCTGCAAGAGGGCATCGACATCTTCGCCACCGTTCTGCGGAGCATGACGTGATTCGCCACATGCTCGAAATCGACGACCTCTCGGTCGACGAAGTAGCCGAGGTACTCGACCTGTCCGAGAGCGCGACGTGGCCGCGCCCGCTCGACGGGAAGGGCGTGGCCCTCGTCTTCGAAAAGCCCTCGGCGCGCACTCGCAACGCCACCGAGATGGCCGTCGTGCAACTGGGCGGCCATCCGCTGACGATGCGGGGCGACGAAGTCGGCTTCGACGTGCGCGAGACGGCCGAGGACATCGCCCGCACGTTGTCGTGCTACCACTCGGCGATCGCGGCGCGGGTCTTCGATCACGGCGTCGTGCAGCGTCTCGCCAGTGCGTCGTCGGTGCCGGTGATCAACCTCCTGTCCGATCGGTCGCATCCGATGCAAGCGCTCGCCGATCTGTTGACGATGCGCCAAGAGTTCGGTCAACTCGACGGGCGCACCCTGGCCTATGTCGGCGACGCCAACAACGTCTGCCGGTCGCTGCTGCTCGGCGCCACGATGCTCGGCATGAAGGTGCGCGTCGCCAGCCCCGAGGGCTATGGCTTGAGCGCGGTCGACATCGATCACTTGCGCCACGTGGGGACCGAGCCCGCGCTCACGTCGCGTCCGATCGAAGCGGCCGCTGGTGCCGACGTCATCTACACCGACGTATGGGTATCGATGGGTCAAGAGAGCGAGCGCGAGATACGCCTTCGTCAGTTCGAGGGATTCGGTGTCGAAGAACAACTCATGAGCCACGCCGCCAGCAACGCGATCTTCCTGCATTGCCTGCCGGCGAAGCGGGGGTACGAGGTTTCCGACGATGTCGTCGACGGCCCGCAGTCGCGGGTATGGCAGCAAGCGGCCAACCGCATGCATACCGCAAGGGGATTGCTGTTGTGGCTGTTCCGTGAGGCAAGCACATGAGCAAGGCACGGCGACAGCACCGCATCACCAAGCTGCTCGAGACGCACGGTGTGACGAGCCAGACACAACTCGTCGAACGGCTGGCCGAGGAAGGTATCAACGCCACTCAGGCGACCGTCTCGCGTGATCTCGACGACCTCGGCGCGATCAAGGTGCGGGTGCCCGGCGGCGAAAGTGTCTACGCGATTCCCGAGTTGCCCAGCGAACAGATCGCGCCCGAAGACCATCTGCGACGCGTGCTGGGGGAGTGGGTGGCCGACGTGGTGGTGTCGTCCAACCTCGTCGTCATTCGCACGCCGCCCGGTTCGGCGCACGTCGTTGCCTCGGCCATCGATCGCGCCGGCCTCAGTGAGATCGTCGGCACGGTTGCCGGTGACGACACCATCATCGCCGTCGCCGCCGAACACATCGGCGGCACGAAAGCCGCGCATTTGCTGCGCGAATTGGCAGGCTTGTAGATGTCCACGCTATGGCACGGCCGCTTCGGTAGCGGCCCCGCTGATGAACTTCTCGCGTACACGGTGAGCTTGCCGTTCGATCGACGGCTCGCCCGCGACGACATCGACGGATCACGCGCTCACGTGCGAATGCTCGGCAAGGTCGGGTTGCTCGACGCGGCCGAGGTGTCGGTCGTTCTCGACGCACTCGACAGCGTCGAGCACGAGTTGGCGGACGGATCGTTCGCGTTCGCCGCCGGCGACGAAGACATTCACACGGCCGTCGAACGCCGAGTCACCGAGCTCGCGGGCGCGCCGGGCGCCAAGCTGCATACCGGCCGCAGCCGTAACGATCAGGTCGCCACCGACTTGCGCCTGTACGCCAAGCGAGAGCTCGCGGTGGTCGCCGATCGGGTGCTGACGCTGCAAGAGACGCTCCTGCGGCTCGCCCGTGACGCCGGCGATCAATACCTCCCCGGTTACACGCACCTGCAGCGAGCCCAGCCGGTGCTCCTCGCGCATCATTTCCTCGCACACGGATGGGCGTTGGCGCGCGATGTCGATCGCCTGATGGATGCCCGGCGCCGGCTCGATGTCTCGCCACTGGGCGCAGGCGCGTTGGCCGGTTCGTCGCTGCCACTCGATCCCGATTTCACTGCACACGAACTCGGGTTTGCGGCCCGCTTCGAGAATTCACTCGACGCGGTCGGCGATCGTGATTTCGTGGCCGAGGCACTTTTCGCACTGACGCTGTTGGCCGTGCATCTGTCGCGCATCGGTGAAGAGTTCGTCCTGTGGTCGAGCGATGAGTTCGGGTTCGTTCGTTTGGACGACGGGTACAGCACCGGCAGTTCGATGCTGCCGCAAAAGAAGAATCCCGATATCGCCGAGTTGGCGCGGGGCAAAGCCGGCCGGCTCATCGGCAATCTCACCGGTCTGCTGGCCACGATCAAGGGTTTGCCGCTCGCGTACAACCGCGATCTGCAAGAAGACAAAGAGCCGTTCTTCGACGCGCTCGACCAGATCACGCTGGGTCTCTCGGCCATCACGGGCATGTTGGCCAGCAGCACGTATCGCGGCGAGCGCATGAAGGCCGCGGCCGACAGCCCCTACGGCGCGGCAGTCGATCTCGCGGAGTTCCTCGTCGCCAAAGGCATGCCGTTTCGCGACGCGCACGCAGTGGTCGGGGCCCTTGTGCGGCAGTCGATCGACGACGGCGCGGATCTCTTTGCCCTGGTCGAACAACACGACGAGCTCGGCGCCGATGCGGCCGCGTTGTTGGCGCCCGGTGTGGCAGTGACTCGCCGCACGACGCCGGGCGGCGCGGGGCCGCTTGCGGTCGCCACACAACTCGAGCGCTTCGCGGCGCGACTCGGGTCCGATCGCGAGCGCGTCGCCGGGTGACGGCTCGTAGGCGACTGGTACCGCGCTCGTTCTACGCACGGCCGCCCGATGTCGTCGCGCTCGAGTTGCTCAACAAGGTGCTGGTCGGTCCCAACGGATCAGGGCGCATCGTCGAAGTCGAGGCGTACGACGGCGCGCTCGACCCGGCGAGCCACGCGTACCGAGGCCTCACGCCGCGCAACGCGGTCATGTTCGGTCGGCCGGGGCACCTCTATGTGTATTTCACCTATGGCATGCATTGGTGCGCGAACGCGGTGTGTCGTGAGGATGGTGTTGCCGCTGCGGTGTTGTTGCGCGCGCTCGCACCGATCGACGGTCTCGAATTGATGCACGCGGCGCGGCCTCGCGTCCGTCGTGATCGCGACCTGACCAGCGGTCCGGCCAAGCTCGTTCAGGCACTCGGCATCGGCCCGGCGCACAACGGAGCCGACCTCACACGGCGCGCGTCGCCGGTCCGCATCCTCGACGATGGCACGACGCCACCAGCGACGCCGACGGTGAGCACACGCGTAGGATTGTCGGTCGGCGTCGAACAGCTCTGGCGGTGGTACGTGGCCGGCGACGACAACGTCTCGCGAAAGTGATTGCCATGCCCCACCGGGTTCTCGATGCCGACGATCCGTTACTGCGTTCCGACGACTCGCTCGCCACTGCGGTAGCGCTGCTCGTCGATCTCGACGACCCGGGGCGAGACGAGTTCTTGACCTTCACCCACGAACACGACGACGCACTGCTGCGCTCGTGTCTGATCGGTCACCTCACCGGCTCTGCGCTCGTCGTCGACCCGACGACCGAACGCATGCTGCTGCTGCACCATCGCAAGTTGCAGAAGTGGTTGCAACCCGGCGGCCACGCCGACGGTGACGGCAACCTCGCGGCAGTCGCGTTGCGCGAAGCGACCGAAGAGACGGGCATCGACGGTCTTCGCGTCGTCGTGCCGGCGATCCAGCTCGACGTGCATCGCGTCGAACCCCGCAACGAAGCGCCGCATCTTCACTACGACGTGCGCTATCTGGTGCTGGCGCCCGAAGGTGCGAAGGCGATCGGCAACTTCGAATCGACCGCGCTGCGTTGGGTCACGCTCGCCGAGCTCGACGTGCTCACCGACGAGCCCAACTTGCGGCTGCTGGCAAGACGCGGGCTCGAGGTGGCGCGTTCACTGCGCGACGAGACTCGTTAGACGTCGGTCGGTACTTCGCAGCTCGGCATCTTGTTGCGTCCGGCGAAGGCATCGATGGCCTTGGTGATGTGCGACCCATTGCGCGCCGTCACACCGAATGTCGCCGCCGGGTTCACCCTCAGTTGCTGCGAGAAGTCGCCGCGGTCAACGACGTACTGACGCCAATCCTTCAGCCACAACCCGATCAAGTTCGTGTCGTGCTCGGTGCCGGTCGGCAGCACGGAGATGTCATCCAGCATGTCGCGCAATTCTTGATTGGCGCGGTCGATGACGTCGGCGCGCTCGGTCGCCGATTTTGCGGTGCTCGCATTCGGCAAAGCATCGATCACGGTGCGTGACTGCGCGCAGCGAGTCTCCGATGCAGAGGCGAACGCGGGAACATCGAGGATGTCCGGACTGCCCTTGGGGGCGAGGAAAAAGGCGTAGATCCAGAAGCCGATGACGATCAAGATCCACGCCGCGACCGCGATGCGTCCGCGTGTCCAGCGTCGGCGCTCGGTCGGGGTGTGTCCGTTTGCCGTATGAGGCGGGAATTCCGTCGTGGAAGCCATGGTCGGTCGATAGTCTTGCCCACTTGTGACCCCTCCACCGCAGCGCGCGGCGATCCTCGATGATCTTGCCGGCCGTGGCCTCATCCACGATTCCACCGACCGCTCGGAGCTGGCGGCGTTGCTCGCGTCGGGGCCTGTCGCGCTGTATTGCGGCTTCGATCCGACCGCCGACAGCTTGCACGCCGGCAACCTGATCGGTCTTCTGGCGCTGCGGCGGTTTCAGCTGGCCGGCCATCGGCCCATCTCCGTGGCCGGTGGTGCCACCGGCATGATCGGTGACCCCGGCGGGCGATCCGAAGAGCGCAATTTGCTCGACGACGACGCGTTGTTGCACAACCTCGCGTGCATCAAAGAGCAGATGGCGCGGTTCCTCGACTTCGAGCCGGGTCCGCTGCAGGCCGAGATGATCGACAATCGTGAGTGGACGGCTGATCAAAAGCTGATCCCGTTTCTCCGCGATGTCGGCAAGCACTTCACGGTCAACCAGATGGTCGCCAAAGACTCGGTGCGCAGTCGGTTGGAGAGCGATGCGGGTATCTCGTTCACCGAGTTCAGCTACATGCTCTTGCAGGCCAACGACTTTGCGTGGCTGTTCGAAAACCGCACGTGCACAATGCAAATCGGCGGCTCCGATCAGTGGGGCAACATCACCGCCGGCATCGATCTCATCCGGCGACGATTCGGTAAACCCGCGCACGGCCTCACGTGGCCGCTCATGACGCAGGCCGACGGCTCGAAGTTCGGCAAGACCGCGAGCGGCGCGGTCTGGCTCGGGGCCCATCGCTTGTCGCCCTACCGGTTCTACCAATACTGGATCAATGTCGATGATCTCGACATCGAGCGTTTCCTGTTGCAGCTGACGCTGCTTCCCGTCGAGTCGATACGCGACATCGTGGCCGCCCATTCGGCCGCCCCCGAGCGTCGCGAAGCGCAGCGTGTCCTGGCCCGTGAAGTGACAGGTCTCGTTCACGGCGCCGACGCGGTGGCGGCCGCCGAAGAAGCAACCGCGATCGTGTTCGGCGGCTCTGACGAACCGTCGGAGGCGGCGCTCGAGTCGCTCATCGACGGCATTCCCACCGTGCGGCTCACCCTCGACTCGTTCGCCGCCGGCGTGCCGGTCGCGGACCTGCTCGTCGCCGCCGGCGTGGTGGCCTCCAAGGGCGAGGCACGGCGTCTCCTGGGTCAAGGGGGGGCGACCGTGGGCGGACAGCGGCCCGATGCCGGGGGGACAATCGATTCGGCCGCGCTACGCTTCGGTCGGTTCCTGCTTGTCCGCAAGGGCAAGCGTCAGGTGCATCTCGTCGTCGCAGAATAAATTTGCGCTCCGAGGTTGACGCCTGGGAGCAAGACGGGTAGCGTTGCCCTTCGCCTCCGAGCGCCTGTGGTCCGAAAGAACTACTGGTGACTTTGGCGCAGAGGCCAGCGGCTTCAGCCGCCACATCCACTCAAATGGGTTTGGTTGGTTGACGTCTGCGTTCCTTGAAAACGGAAGAGAGGACGAAAAAGCCAGTGCGGGCAATCGCACTGTGGCCTAGCCACGTTGTGATTGCCGTCAATTCAATAATTTTGCAGACTGGTCGCCCGCCGGTAACCCCGGTTAGTAGGGCGGCCGTTGTGTCTGCGCCAGTCGGTGTCGTGCACCAGCACGCACCGGCTCTCCGATCGAAGCTGGTTCTGATCTCGCCGCTTGGCAGTGGTGGGAGAGGTCCCGGTGAAGATCTCGACGGAGAGTTTGATCCTGGCTCAGGACGAACGCTGGCGGCGTGCCTAA
>JBDTLT010000088.1:0-19853 GCA_039934635.1 Acidimicrobiales bacterium | reverse complement strand
CGGATTGCCGGCGAGTTCACCGGCCAACCGCACGCAGCGCGAGCAACACGATGGCTACTCGTTCACGGGTTGCGGACGTCGGGGTCAGCGCGGGCGCGGTCACCGGCGGTGCGGTCACGGGCACGACGGGGACCGGGCGGGTGGTGGCCGGAGGCGAGGTCACCGGCGGTGCGGTGACCGGCGGTGCGGTCACCGGCGGTGGGGGCGGCGCAGCTTCGGCCGGTGGTGGCGCCGACTGGCCCGAGAGTTGCATGAAGCGGTGTGTCGTGAACATCTGATTGCCCACCCACACGACCCCGACCCCGATGTAGGTGAACGCCGGATCGACGATGTTCTGGTAATGCTTGGGGCTGTTGATGAAGGCGTCCATGACGGGCGGGACGCTCGGGCCGGTGCCGACGTTCTCCCCCAGCTTGATCCAGGGGGCCGTGACGCCGGCCGAGATCGGGTTGGCGTGAAAGATCGTGCCGGCGTCAGCCATCGTCTGCGCGTGCTGGCGGGCGAGTGCCGTGAGCTGTCCGTCGACCGCGAGCGGGGCCACACCGACTCTGGCTCGAGCCTGGTTGACCAAGGCCACGAATTGGGCCTCATCGGCGGCGGGGTTATCGCCCCCGGCGTCGGCCCGACCCGTGACGGCGACGAGCATTGACGTCACGATGGCAAGGAGCAGCAGCATCCGTGCACTTCGTCGTGGGGGCGTCAACGTGGTCTCCTTCGTATTCGGGGTGCACAGGAATGATCGACGCGGGACGGCCACCACCTTGAGTGGTCATTCGGACGAAATTGCCCTCTTTTCGTGGCCGTCGTGACCCTCCGGCCAGGCCGTTCACTCACCCGGCGGTCCTCCCGGCGCGGTCGAGGCGCGCGAGCCAAGTCAGGCGGCGCCGAGCGCGCCCGGCGGCACGCGGCGGCCGCAATGTGTTCCAACTCGGCTGCTTTGAGGGGCAAAGCTTTGTAGAGGCCCCAGTGCGACCGTACCCTGCAGCTTGGTATGTCGAGTCGACGGATCCCTGAAGCCACGGTCGCCCGGCTTCCCGTGTACCGGCGCAGCCTGATCGAGTTGGCGCAGGAGCACATCCCGACCGTGTCGTCGGAGCGGCTGGCCGACATGGCCGGCGTCAATGCGGCCAAGGTGCGCAAGGACCTCTCGTATCTCGGCACCTACGGCACGCGGGGTGTCGGCTACGAGGTGCAGCAGCTGCTCTACGAGATCGAGTCCAAGCTGGGATTGACCTGCGATTCGCCCGTCGTGGTGGTGGGCGTCGGCAATCTCGGGCAGGCGCTCGCGAACTACACCGGGTTCCGCCAGCGCGGTTTCCCGGTCGTGGCGCTGGTCGACACCGATCCGACCAAGATCGGCGATTCGGTCGCCGGTCTGGTGGTGCGCTCGATCGACGAGCTCGAAGGCATCGTCGCCGAGTTCAGCGTGTCCGTCGGCATCATCGCGACGCCGGCCGCCAGCGCCCAACAGGTCGCCGACCGCCTGGTTGCCGCCGGGGTACGGTCGATCCTCAACTTCGCGCCTTCGGTGCTGTCCGTGCCGGCGCACGTGCCGGTGCGCAAGGTCGACCTTGCGACCGAGCTGCAGATCCTCTCCTTCTACCAGGAGCACCCGGCCGAGTCGGGCCGACCCCAACCTGCGGCATGAGCCACCGTTTGGCGCGAGCACCACGAGTCGAGAAAGCTGGGGGCGCTCGCCCGCCGACGCTTTTCGGTCCTAGTCTTTCTTCATCGGGCCGTGTGCCATCGGGTCGAGCGCCAGTTCGCACGTCGCGCCGCCCAATTTGGGTCGAGGAGTAAAAGTGTCGTTGGTTGTGATCGGGCTGAACCACCGGACAGCACCGCTCGATCTACTCGAACGCATGAGCATCGACGACTCGCGTCTGACCAAGGCGTTGGCCGACCTCGTCGAGCGTCCCCACGTCACCGAAGCCGTCATCTTGTCGACGTGCAACCGCACCGAGGTCTACGCGTACGTCGAAAAGTTCCACGGCGCCTACCAAGACGTGCGCGAGTTCCTCTCGGCCATCACGTACCAACCGCCCGAGTTCTTCGCCGACCATCTCTACGCGCACTACGACCAAGAGACGGTCCGCCACCTGTTCCGCGTGGCGTCGGGTCTCGACTCGGCGGTCGTCGGTGAAAACGAAGTGCTCGGCCAAGTGCGGCGGGCATGGGAGACGAGCCAACACGAGCACGCGGCCGGCCCTGTACTCGCGCCGTTGTTCCGCCATGCCGTCGAGACCGGCAAGCGGGCGCGCACCGAGACGACCATCAGCCGCAACATCGCGTCGGCGTCGCAGGCGGCGGTCGCAATGGCGCGTCAGCGCCTGGGTTCGCTCGAGGGCATCTCCGTTCTCGTGCTCGGCGCGGGCGAGATGGGCGAAGGACTCGTTCGATCGCTGCACGACGCGGGCGCCGCGTCGATCTCCATCGCCAATCGCACGTGGCAAAACGCGGTCGATCTCGCGGCGCGGGTCAGCGGCACACCGGTGCGGCTCACCGAGTTGGCGACGACGCTCGACGGCGTCGACCTCTTGGTCACTTCGACGGGCGCATCGTCGCTCATGGTCGAGGCCAATGACCTGTCGGCTCTGATGACCCGTCGCGCCGGACGCCCGCTGCTCATCGTCGACATTGCCGTGCCGCGCGATGTCGACCCGCTGGCGGCGTCGATCGACGGCATCACCTTGCTCGACATGAACGACCTGCGCGCGTTCGCCGATTCGGGCATTCGTGAACGTCAGCGCGAAGTGGCGGCGGTCGAAGGCATCGTCGAACAAGAAGTCGAGCGGTACCTCGCCTACGCGACGGCCCGCGAGGTAGCTCCACTCATCGCGGCGCTGCACGGCCGCGCCGACGAGATTCGCGACAGCGAACTCGAACGATTCCAGAGCCGCTTGAGCGATCTCTCACCGAAAGAGCGAGAGGCTGTCGAAGCCCTCGTGCAGGGCGTCATCGGCAAGATGCTGTATCGCCCGACCGTGCGTCTCAAAGATGCCGCAGGCACTGCGCGCGGCGAACGACTCGCGGACGCGTTGCGGGATCTGTTCGATCTGTGACGACCCCGCGCCTGCGCATAGCGACGCGAGGCAGCGCACTGGCGCGATGGCAAGCAGAGCATGTCGCACAACTGTTGACCCGTCGCGCCGGACGAGCGCCCCTCGAGATCGAGTTCGTCGTCGTCGAAACCATCGCGGATCGACGGCTCGACATCTCCATCGAGAGCATGGGCGGCAAAGGGGTGTTCGTCAAAGAAGTGCAAGAAGCAGTGCTCGACGGCCGCGCCGACCTTGCGGTGCACTCGGCCAAAGACCTGCCGGCGGTCGGCGTCGACGGGTTGGTCCTGGCGTCGATCACCGAACGCGCCGATCCACGCGATGTGCTCGTCGGTGGCCGCTACGACGCATTGCCCCACGGCGCCCACGTCGCGACGGGTGCGCAACGCCGTCGTGCACAACTCGCATTTCATCGGCCCGACATCCGCTTCAGCGAACTGCGCGGCAACATCGCGACGCGACTCGCCAAGGCACCCGCCTTCGATGCGATCGTCATGGCCAAGGCGGCGCTCGATCGGCTCGAACCAGATCTCCGGGCCAGTGGCACGATGCCCTCGATCGTCGACGTTCTCGATCACTCGGTGATGACCCCGCAAGTCGGGCAAGGCGCGCTGGCCATCGAATGTCGTGCGGCTGACGACGCCGTGATGCGCCTACTCGTTGCGATCGAGCACGGTGCATCGCGCCGGGCCGTCGATGCGGAGCGCGCGTTTCTCGCCGAACTGGGGGGCGACTGCAGCCTGCCCGCGGGCGCGCACGCCACGTTGACGGGCGACGACGTACAGATCACCGGCGTTCTCTGTGCACCGCATCAGCCGATGCTCGTCAAGGAGACGCGCCGCGGCAAGGACCCGATCCTCGTAGGGCGCCTGGTGGCGCGCAATCTCGTCGAAGCGTTGGGCGACGCATGGGTGCGCTGAACACGACCGTCGCCGTGGTGCGGGTTGCCGTCACGCGCGCTGCCGCGCAGGCCGACCAACTCGCGCGGCGGTTGCGCGACGCCGGGTTCGAGCCAGTCGCCGTGCCCGTCATCGACATCGTCGATGCGGCCGACGGCGGCGCGGCACTGCTCGCTGCCGCGACGCGCCTGGCGCAACCGGGTCACTACGACTGGGCGGTGCTCACGTCGGTGAACGGCGCGGAGCGATTGCTCGCCGTCGCCCCGCGTCCGTGGACCACCAACGTCGCCGCCATCGGGTCGGCGACCGCATCGTGTCTGAGTGAACGCGGTGTTGCGGTCGCGTTGGTGCCGCCACGTTTCGTGGCCGAATCCCTCGTCGAAGCGTTCCCTCGCGGTCCCGGCACTGTGCTGTTGACCCGGGCCGCGGTCGCGCGCGATGTGTTGCCCGATGGCCTGCGGGCCAAGGGCTGGACCGTCGACGTGGTCGAGGCGTACCGCACGGTCGCGCCCGTCGTGGACGATCGGCAACGGCGCGCGATCGCGGGCTGCGACATCATCACCTTCACCTCGCCATCGACCGTCCACAACTTCGTCGAGTTGCTCGGCGTCGATGCCGTGGCCCCCACGGTTGCGTGCATCGGCCCTATCACGGCGGCCGCCTGCCGCGAGCACGGCATCGAAGTCCACGTCGAAGCCGCGGTGCACACCGTCTCGGGCCTCGTCGACGCGCTGGTCGCGCGGCAAGACGCCTTGCCGGCACCGCCCGCGTCGTCCACCCTGCCTGACTCGCCTTCGTCTTAGATGATCGACGCGTTCGTCTTCGACTTCGACGGTCTCATCGTCGACACCGAATGGTGCGAGTACGTCTCGATCTCCGAGCAGTTCGAACGCTACGGCCACACGTACGCCGTCGAGCACTTCCAGCAATTCGTCGGTACTGCATGGCCGACCGGCTGGACCCAAGAGCTCAGCGACGCGGTGGGCGAGCCGCTCGACCCTGAGGTGCTGCACGCGGCGCGACGGCTCCGGCGCGACGAACTACTCCATGTGATGGGCGTCTTGCCCGGCGTGGTCGAGCTGCTCGATCTGGCGCACGCCCACGGCATGGCGCTCGCCGTTGCGTCGAGTTCGTCGCGCGATTGGGTCGAGCCGCATCTCGAGCGGTTGGGGTTGCGCGACCGCTTCGCCGCCGTGCTCACCCGGGACGACGTGCAGAAGGCCAAGCCGGCGCCCGATCTCTTTGACGCGGCGGCCCGTGCGCTCGATGTGGCCCCCGGCAAGACGATCGTGTTCGAAGACTCGTTCAACGGATGCACCGCGGCCAAGGCCGCGGGCATGGTCTGTGTGGTCGCACCGAATCGCATCACTGCGATCCAAGATTTCGCGCTCGCCGATCTCGTGGTGCCGACGCTGGCGCAAGTGGAGCTCGAGACGTTGCGCCAACTCATCGCAGTTAACATGGCGCCGTGAGCTTTCCACAGCGACGACCACGACGGCTGCGCCGCAGCGCGGCACTTCGGCGCATGGTCTCCGAGACCCGGATCAGCACCGACGATCTCGTCGCTCCATTGTTCGTGCGCGAGGGCATCGACGAGGCGCAGCCAATCCTGTCGTTACCCGGGGTGGTGCAACACACACGCGACTCCTTGCGCAAAGAAGTGGCGCAACTCGTGGGGCTGGGTATACCTGCGGTGATCCTGTTCGGCGTGCCCGCCAGTAAGGACGCGCTGGGTTCGGGTGCTTGGGACCCTGACGGCATCGTGCAGATCGCGCTGCGCGATCTACGGGACGACTTCGGTGATTCGATCGTGCTCTGCGCCGACCTGTGCGTCGACGAGTACACCGATCATGGCCACTGCGGCGTGCTCGACGGCAAGGGCAGCGTCGACAACGATGCGACGCTCGATCTCTACCGACGCATCGCAGTCGCACAGGCGACCGCCGGCGCGGATGTGATTGCGCCTTCGGGCATGATGGACGGCCAGGTGGCCGCCATCCGATCTGCGCTCGACGGCGACGGGTTCGACGACCGTGTCATCCTCGCCTACAGCGCCAAATACGCGTCGGCGTTGTACGGTCCGTTTCGCGATGCGGTCGACGTGACCATCGCCGACGGCGGTGATCGCAAGGGGTATCAGCAGGACATCCGCAATGTCCGTGAGTCGATCGAAGAAGTGCGCCTCGACATTGCCGAGGGCGCCGACATCGTGATGATCAAACCGGCGCTCTCGTATCTCGACGTGATCGCCCGTGTGCGGGCCGAGTTCAACGTGCCGATCGCGGCCTATCACGTGTCCGGCGAATACGCGATGGTCAAAGCGGCCGCGGCCAACGGGTGGCTCGACGGCACCGCGGTCGCGCTCGAGCATCTTCATGCCATCAAACGCGCCGGCGCCGACTTCATCCTCACCTACTTCGCCCGAGAGATTGCCGAGCTGGTCCAGTGACCGCTCCGCGGCCCGAGCGGCACTTCAGAGCGGAGAGCTGGCCAGAGGAGAGTGACGAGTCGGTGTCACGCAACGACCAATTGTTCGACCGCGCCCAACGCGTGATCCCCGGTGGGGTCAACTCGCCCGTGCGGGCCTTCCGCTCGGTGGGCGGTGTGCCGTACTTCGTCGCTCGCGCGCAGGGTCCCTACGTGTGGGACGCGGACGGTGCGAAATACATCGACTACGTGCAGAGCTACGGTGCCTCGATCGTGGGTCACGCGCATCCCAAGATCATCGAAGCCATCCGCGCCGCGGCCGCGGATGGCACCACGTACGGCGCGCCGACTGCACGCGAAGTCGAGCTGGCCGAGACACTGTGCGACGCGGTGAGCGGACTCGACATGGTGCGCCTGGTGTCGTCGGGTACCGAAGCGGCGATGAGCGCGATCCGGCTCGCTCGCGGCGCGACCGGACGCGACGCGATCGTCAAGTTCTCCGGCTGCTACCACGGTCACTCCGACAACTTGTTGGCCGCGGGCGGCAGTGGTGTGGCCAATCAAGGGTTGTCGGGTTGTGACGGCGTCACTGCCGGCGCAGTGGCCGACACGATCGTGGCACCGTACAACGTGGTGCCCGCGCTCGACGAGCGTGTCGCGGCCGTCATCGTCGAGCCCGTGGCCGCCAACATGGGCCTCGTCGCTCCCGTCGCCGGGTTTCTCGAAGGGCTGCGGCGGGAGTGCGATCGCGTCGGCGCTTTGCTCATCTACGACGAAGTGATCACCGGGTTCCGGCTGTGCCGCGGGGGCGCGGCGCAGTGGTTCGGAGTGCGCCCCGATCTGTGGTGCTTCGGCAAGGTGATCGGGGGCGGGCTACCCATCGGCGCCTTCGGTGGCCGGCGCGATGTCATGCAACATCTCGCTCCGCTCGGTGGGGTGTACCAAGCGGGCACGTTGTCGGGTAACCCGTTGGCGACGGCGGCCGGGTTGGCAGTGCTCGAGCTTCTCGACGACGACGCGTTCGCGCAGCTCGACTCCATCGCGGCGCGCCTCGGCAAGGGTCTGCACGATGCGCTCGAGGCGGCGGGCAACCCTGCGGTGCTTCCTCGGGTCGGCCCACTCGTGGGGCTGTTCTTCGCCGATCACGAACCGGTCAACTTCGACGAAGCCGATGTCGCGGCGCGCAATGGCCGCTACGCAACCGCGTTCCACGAGTTGCTCCGACAAGGGGTGGCCTTTGCGCCCGGGCCCTACGAAATCTTGTTCCCCAGCCTCGCCCACGACGACGATGTGCTCGAGGCGACCTTCGCGGCCGCGGCTGCTACCTCGCGACGCGGTTGATCAGCCCGCTTGGTCCCGACGCGCGCGTAGTTTCGCCGCCAGTTCGGGGTCGTGGATGCGGACGCGGCCCTTGCCGGCCGCCTTCGCGCTGTATGCCGCGATATCGGCTCGGCGCAACAGATCGGGCGCGTTGAGATCTTTCGCGACGCGCACGACACCGATGCTCGTCGAAATGCGCACGTTGTGCGGGCCCAGCTGGAACGGGCGCTCGATTGCCTCGATCAAGCGCTGGCCGAATCGGATCGACGCCGCGTTGTCCTCGAGACCGAACACGATCGCCACGAACTCGTCTCCGCCGTAACGCGCGCCGAGATCGTTGGCACGCAACGCGGCAACGAGACGCTTGCTCACGGCGATCAGCAGCTCGTCACCAACTGTGTGACCCCAGGTGTCGTTGACCGCCTTGAACCCATCGAGGTCGAGGAAGAACACGGTGGCGAGCTCGGCGTTCACGGCGACGCGTTGGAGTTCGTCCATGAACGCTGCTCGGTTGGCCAGGCCGGTCAGCGCGTCGTGGCGTGCCGCGTAGGAGAGTGCGCTCTCGCGTTGTTTGTCGAGCGTGATGTCGCGTGCGACGACGGTGAGCATCGTCGTACCTTCGACGGGACTCACGGTCAACGCGATTGCAATGTCCTCGCCGTGGATCTGGTACACCTTGTTCTCACCGGTCACGAGATCGCCTCGTAGATAGCGCCGGATCGGCGTGCCGACGAGCTTCGCCGCGTCGTAGCCGAGCATGCGGGCGCCCACTGCGTTGACCTGTCGCAACGTGCCCGTGGCATCGACGGTGAAGATCGCGTCGCCGGCATGCTCGACGATGGCCTTCGCCCGCATCTCGTTTTCGCGTAGACCGTGCGTCATCGATCGCAATCGTTCGATCGTGGCATGCAACGATCTACCGAGAGCTCCGGGCAGTGGCTCGTTGAGATGGGGCGCGTCGAGTTGACCGGCCGCCAATGCAGTGGTCTGCGCAACGAGCCGGTTGAGGTTCACCGTGAGGTCGTTGATCGCTTCGGTCACCACGACGATCTCGACCGGGCCTCTCGGCGCCAGCGGCGAGCCGTCGAGCCAACCTTCGGACACCGCGCGGGCCCGCTTCTCGACTTGTTGCAGCGGCCGCACCACCGAACGGACCGTGGCGATCGTGATCGCGACGGTGATCAGAATGAGCGCAGCAGACTGCAACGAGGCGAAGAGCAGCCGTTGGCGAGAGTGGTGGGCCGCGGCGCGGGCGGTCGTCGCGAGGTCGTGGGCCTCTGCGCCGGCAAAGGTGGAGACGTCGTTCATCGCGACCGTGGACGCGTTGAGGAAGTTGGGTGCGACCGCCGCCTGGTCGGTGGCCGTACCGTCGCGCAGGCCCATCGCCACGAAGATGCTCTGCTCGGTTTGGACAACAGTGGCGAAGGCCGGTGACGCGGCGAGCTTGTTCCATGTCGCACGCTGGTCATCGTCGAGGCGCAGTTCGAGTTCGGCGATGAGGGCCTGCTTCTGGGCCGTTGCCGCGGCGAAGGCCAGGCGATCGCCGTCGCTGCGCAGAGCCGGCAGTACGTAGCTGCCGTAGGAGAACATCTCTCGCGCTTGCAGCGCGACGAGATCGAACAGCAGTTGGGTCGAGTGATACTGCGTCATCAGTGATGACGCGTCGGACAATCCGGCGAAGCCGGCGGTCGCGATGTCGAAGTCGGACCGCGCGACTTGCCCGAGGGCCGTGCTGGCCGCGCCGTAGTCGCGCTCGACCTGATCGATCGGTGCCGTCATGCGGTCGATGGCAGGTCGGAGGTTGATGACGCGTGCGACCAATCCGAGAGGTTCGCCCGGCAGCACGAGGTCGCTCTTCGCGATCTCGTCGAGGCGCTGGTCGACCTGGGCCCTCGTATCGACGAGCATCGCCTTGATGTCGAAACCCAGCTGCGCCCGTGCCGCTTCGGGTGACACGTTCGCCAATCCGAGCTGTAGGTCGGCGGCCGACAGCATCTGTTCGAGTTCCAGGTGGAACATCAACTGGCCGAGGGGGACGACCCGCTCGATGTGGGTGGCCGCATCGTGGGCGGAGTTCGAGTCCTCACCCAGTCGGCGCAAGTCGCCGTAGGAGAGCAGTACCACCGCAACCAAGGGCAACAAGATCATCGCGGTGAGCCGGGTGCGCAGGCGGGCGCGCCGAACGCGCGACGTGAAAGGGTCGCGCCAGGACGTGGACGGGCGTGCAGGTTTCAGTGACGAACTCACTGTGCGGGTTATCGGCGATCCGAGAGGCCCGATCCATAGGCACCTTGGGCCACTCTTCGTTCGACCTAGGGCCCGAGCGGCCCTCTGAGCGGGGCGCTGGTGCGCAGTGGCGACTACTACGCCACGCGCAGTTTGGCCTGAATCTCGCTACGGGCGGTGACGAAGTTGTCGATCGACTCGAACCAGAGATACTTGGCGCCGATCGTGTCGGAATCGGCGTTGTCGGCGTAGACCCACGACATGAATGTCTCGGCCAGGTCCTCGTGGACGCTGTCCGCGGCGTACTGGCTGACGAATTGGTCCGACGAGTAGCGAGCGGGCTCCGCGGTGGCGGGCCAGAAGCGTTGCGCGTACTCGGCGAGGGGTGAACCCGTGCGGGCGCAGCCGATCTGGATCAACACACCGGCGCAGTTGGTGCGCTGGGAGGTGAGGTCGCCCTCGGCGAGCGTGTAGAGGTGGGCGAGTTCGTGGACGAGTGTGTGCTGCAACACGTCGCGCGACTCGGCGGGATCGATGCTCAAGATCCACGAATCGCGCTCGGTCGTCGATCGGTGCACCATCCCCAAGGTGCGGGCCGGCCCGTCGGTGACGATGTTCATCTGGTGGATGTGGGCGAGCGCCTCTGCCGGCAACGTTTCTTCGGCGAGCGCCCAGATGCGGAGGTACTCCGGCAGGGCGGCGGCGTCGAGTTGGCCGTCGATGACGCGGTAGACCGCGATCAGCTCGAGGTTGGTGTCCTGGTAGCGAATCGTCTCGGCGTTGCGGGCGGTACCGGCCTGGGGATTCACCGCAGTTACTGCCGTTTGGATCTCGACCTTGGTCGTCCGCATCGATCCGAAGAGCCCTGTGACTGCGCAGATCGCCACGATTCCAAAGAGAATCCGGTTGACCCTCGGGTTGAGTTTCGCTTGCATCGATGCTCCCGACCAGGAAGGTACGGGGCAGCGAGCGTCAGCGCCTGAGGCCAGCGAAGACGCGTGGAGTAGCTCTTTCGAGCGACAAAAGTAGGTCTTGACGGGCGCGTGAAAGTGAGCGGGGGTACTACGCCGCTGCCAACGAGTCGGGCACGAAGCGCACGAGTTGCTCGATCACTTTGTACGCGCGCTCGGCGGTGCCGCGTTCACTCTCGTCGAGGAGGTTGGCCATGATCTTGAGCGCCCACTCCATGAGCGGCTGCGAGCGCATGCCGACCCGAGTGAGCTCGCGGATCAACGTCGGCTGGCCGATGACTTTGGCGAACAGCCGGGCCACTTTGAAATAGAGCAGGAACTCGTCGTCGAGGATCTGCGGGTAGCGATGGATCACGAGCCCGTCGTTGGTGGCGAGCGCTTCGGCGACCAAGGTCGACGCCAGACGGCCGGTTTCGTACGCGTAGTCGATGCCTTCACCGTTGAACGGGTTGATCGAGCCCGCCGCGTCACCGACCACGAGCCAATTGGGCCCGACCTTGGGCCCGACCGAGCCGGCCATGGGTAAACGCCCGCCGGTCGGTGCCTCGGTGGGGGAGTCGGGGTCGATGGCCCAGTGCGCGGGCAACGTACTCGCCCATTCGCGCATGAGGTGGCTCGTATTGACGCTCTTGTAGTCGCGAAACGTCGAGAGCAGGCCGATGCCGACGTTGATGAGCCCGTTGCCCATCGGGAAGACCCATCCGTATCCCGGCAAGGAGCGACCGTTGCGGTCGCGTACGTCGAGGGCGCTCTCGATGTAGGGGTCGTCGCTGCGTTCGCTCTCGTAATAGGTGCGGATGGCGATGCCTTGGGGGAACGCCCGATCTCGCCACGTGCCGAGCGCGCGGCCGAAACGCGAGTTGGAGCCGTCGGCGACGATTACGTACCGGGCATAGATCTCTTCGGTGGTATCGCTGTCGTGGTCGTGCACGCTGGCCCCCAGCAGCAGACCGTTGCGCAGTATCGGCCCGATCGCCTCGGTGTGCTGGCGCAGGATCGCGCCGTGATGCACGGCGTTCTCGGCCACGAAGGTGTCGAGTTCGGCCCGCCGGATCACGTAGCCAAAGCTCGGGTGGCGCGGGTGTTCGGGCCAGGGCATCTCGAGGGTGCGCCCGTGGGCCACGACCCGCAGGCCCCGCATGCGGTGGGCGGTCTGCAGCCGTTCGGCCAGGCCCATGTCGTAGAGCTGGGTCACGGCTCGGGGGGTGAGGCCGTCACCGCAGGTCTTTTCCCGAGGGAATCGCTTCTTTTCGACGAAGACGACGTCGAGGCCGTGTTCGGCCGCCCAGTAGGCGGCCGCGGCGCCGGCGGGGCCGCCACCGATCACCAACAGGTCGTGGCGGTGCGTCGACATCAAGCGCGGCGCGGGGCGATCAACTGGCCGGCGCGGTCGCGACGGCGGCGAGCATCGCTTCGATTTCGGCGACCGTCATGCCCTGCGTGAAGTTCGCGGGCAGATCAGGCGAGGCGGACAGGGCCAACAGACCGGCTTCGGCCTCTTCGGTCGACCCGCCGAGGCGAATGCGCTCGTAGTACACGGCCGCCAGCAGCTGTTGGGCCGACAGAGTGGCCGCCCACGAGGCCATGCCGCCACCGGCGACGCGCGCGCCGCCCGGTCGATCGGGGTTGCCGTAAGGATTGCCGACACCGACCGCGTTGGAGCCGTTGACCACCCACCACACGTGTTCGGCGGCCGTGGGGAACGTGAGAAGGACCTCGCCGTTGTTGAGCTGGCGGCCGACGCCGCCTCCTCCGCCTGCGCCATGGCAGCTGGCGCAGCTGCTGGCGTATTCGGACGAGCCTTCGGCCAAGAGCCCGGCCAGGGCGGCCGGGGGGCGCTCGAGGGTGCCGACGTACAGGATCATCCAGATCGGGAGGAACAACAGCACCGGCGCGACCCAGAACGGGATCTTCTTGCGGGCGAGGGCGGCAGCCACGTAGGGCGCCACCGGCTCGGGAGCCTTGATGGCGGCGGGTGCCGGGGCGGCGGCCGCTCGCGCCGCGGGGGCGGCGGCGGCGACGGGTGCCGCCGC
Organism: Acidimicrobiales bacterium; assembly: GCA_039934635.1. Lineage (GTDB taxonomy): Bacteria > Actinomycetota > Acidimicrobiia > Acidimicrobiales > WLNW01 > DATLFA01. The sequence continues at coordinate 6,918 of JBDTLT010000088.1, read as the reverse complement.
GGGGTCGCCCGCTTTGACGGGGGTCGTAGAACTGGCGGTCTCGCCGTCCTTCAAGAGCCCGAGCGCGGCACGGCGGGCTTTCGACCGCTCGAGGAGGTGCTCAGGTATCTCGGTCAAGGTGACCTCCGCGTCGCGGGGGAATCGGGGGATACAGGATCTCTGCGGGGGCGGCCGCCGTCAGCGACGGGGCCTCCAGAACAACTTCGTACCTTATTCAGATCATCGCGCGACACGCCACGCGGAGCACGCATTGGCGGGGCTCGACACCCTGGCGGGCGGGTCCGGCGAAGACCGGACGACGAGAGCCATGTTCGAGTCGAAGTGCCAGGCCGTGTTTGAGCCGCGCGCAAGCTCACAATGCGACTTGCCGCGAGGGGCCGTGCTAAACAACCGGGCGTCGGCCGCACCCCCGCCGCGTGTGTATACGTCCGGCGAGAGCCCGCTATTTCGGACTCCGTGTCGGACGGGGGCCCGGCGGCCGCCGTACAATTGTGATTGCATTCACGAGCGAAATCGGCAGAAGCGAGGAGGTGCGCAAGCGGTGGTCGCATTCACTACGTCATGTGTCGTTCTCGTGCTGTTGACGCTGATCGGCGTCTCCTTCATGCGTCGGCGCCCGGTGGGCACTCCCCTCACGTGGGGCGAGGCCATGGTCGCGGCGGTCTACGTCTTCTTCGTCATGTTCTGGGCCTACGGGGTCGTGCCGCACTTCTGGTTGGCCTGGGCCGATGGCGATCTGCACATGGCGCCCAACCGGCTCTTCGCGGTGCCGCGCACCAAGCCGACCGATGCCACGCTCAAGTGGCCCCTCCCCATCACGATCTCCTACCAGACGCTGCGCGACTTGGTCGCGGTCGGCATCTACGGTGTCGTCTTCGGGGTAAACCTCGCGTTCTGGCCGCTCTGGCAAAACCGGGGCAAGAAGAAGCCGGTCGACGTCGTCAAGTCCGACTTCGGCCGCCCCCTCGTGCGCGAGGGAGCCAACTGACGTGGCGAGCGATGCCAATCCTCCAATGCCCGAGTTCCGGGACGACTACGTCCTGCAAGAAGTCGATGCCGATTGGTTGTCGCGCGCCGTCAAGCCAAAGCAGTTCATCCACATCGACCAGTCCGAGTGCATCATGTGCGAGGGCTGCGTCGACATCTGTCCGTGGAAATGCATCTTCATGGTGTCGCCGAGCGCCATTGCCGAGGCGATCGGTACCGAGCGGCCGGGGTCCGATCCGAGCGACCACGTCATCTTCACCATCGACGACGACGTCTGCACACGGTGCGCGTTGTGCGTCGACCGCTGTCCTACCGGTGTCATCATCCTCGGTAAGGTCGGGGCCGCCCCGGCAACCGGTGATCCACACCAGCGCACCAATACGTATGGCTATGGCTACGGCATGCGGCTCGGCTGACGGCCCGCGCATGACCGATAACGAACGAGACGGGAGAGCAACAACGTGGCGATGACGAGACAGCCCATCGGCGAGCGCGTGGCAGCTCAGCTGAACAAGGTCGTCGACAACGTGCAGGGCTCGCAGGCCTGGGCCTCGATCTTTCGACCCGGTTCGATTTTCCGCAAGGGTTATAGCGACAGCCCCCGCAACCGCTCCTACGTGATCATGAACAGCGTGCTCTATCACCTTCACCCGGTGAAGGTGAAGCGTCACGCGGTCAAGGTCAGCTACACGCTGTGCCTCGGTGGTCTCAGCTTCTTCCTGTTCATCTTGCTCACCGTCACGGGCATCTTCTTGATGTTCTTCTATCGACCTACGGCCGCGCAGGCCTGGAACGACATCTCGACGCTGCAGACTTCGGTGACGTTCGGCTTGTTGGTTCGCAATATGCACAGATGGGGCGCGCACCTCATGGTGTTGTCCGTCTTCTTGCATATGGCGCGCGTCTTCTACCACGGCGCCTATAAATCACCGCGCGAGTTCAACTGGGTCATCGGCGTCATGTTGTTGCAGCTCACGCTGCTGCTGTCGTTCACCGGCTACCTGCTGCCGTGGGATCAGCTCTCGCTGTGGGCGGTGACGGTGGGTACCAACATGATGGGCTACACGCCCGTGTTCGGCACGCAAGTGCGGTTCGTGTTGCTCGGAGGCAAAGAAATAGGCACCGACACGTTGTTGCGCTGGTACGTGCTGCACGTGTTGATGCTTCCGTTCGTGATCGTCATCTTCATGGCGATCCATTTCTGGCGAGTCCGCAAAGACGGCGGCATCTCGGGTCCCCTCTAGGGCACGAGTTGACGAGGCGAGGTCCCCTTTCATGACCGAAGTTCCCGAACATCTGCGCAAGCGGGCCGAAGAGGCCAAGGCGAAGGCCGCCGCAAAGGCCGCCGGCGCCGCCGCGCCCGCTGCCGCGTCCGAACCCGCCGCGCCGGCGGCGGCACCCGCCGACCCGGGCGCCAGCAAGATCCCCGCGCATCTGCTCGAGCGCAGCAAGGCCGCCCGCGAAAAGTCCGGCGGCGCCGAGGCTGCGGGCGGCGGCGGTACGGCCACTGCGGTGGCCACGGCACCCGCGGCCGGCGGATCCGTGCCGGCCGTGGCCGGCCCCGCGCCCACACTGACGGGCCCCGGCGGGCACACCCAGCGCCTGCTCACGGTGGTCAAGTCGGGTTCGATCCAAGACGTCAAGGCGACGCCGCAGGACAAGGTCCATACCTGGCCGCACTTGTTGGTGGTCGAGTTCGCGGCGGCGTTGGCGTGCACCGCCTTCACACTGTTCTTCTCGATCTTCGTCAACGCACCGTTCCAGGAGTTGGCCAACGTCAATCAGACGCCCAACCCATCCAAGGCCCCGTGGTACTTCCTCGGTCTGCAAGAGCTCCTGACGATGTTCCATCCGATGGTCGCCGGCGTGACCATCCCGGGCATGGGCCTGTTCTTGATGACCGTCGCGCCCTTCGTCGACAAGAACCCGAGCAACAAGCCCGAAAATCGCAAGTTTGCGATCTCACTGATGACGGTGTTCCTGATGTTCTGGGCAACGCTGGTGATCATCGGTTCGTTCTTCCGGGGCCCGGGCTTCAACTTCGTGTTCCCCTGGCAACGCGGCATCTTCTTCGACCTGTAAAAGCTGATCGGTGGCGTTGGTGAATTTCGAGATGAGGAGCTGACATTGGGATACATAGTCCTGGCAATTGTCGTGCTCGTCGTTCTGGCGGGTGTCGTCTTGTTGACCGCCATGCGGCGCAACGATGCGAACCGCGCCATCGGTGAGTTGTCGCGCGAGACCAAGAAGCGTGATCGCGAGTTGGCGACGACCGGTGCCGCGCTCAGTGGACGCGACGTCGAGCGCGCCGCGCTGCTCGAGCGCCGTGGTGTGTCCACCGACTTGGTCGCGGTGTCGAGCGCGCCGCCGGTTGCCTTCGTCCCGCCCGACGAAGAGACCATCGGTTCCACTCGGCGTCAGTTCTTCAATCGCTCGATCGTTTTGATGATGATGGCGTCGCTCGGCGCCTTCGGGGCCTCGTGCTTGGCGTTTCTGTGGCCACCGAGCTCGGCGGCCGGCTTCGGCGGCAAGATCAAGGTCGGCCGCATCACCGACATCCTCGCCGACATCAAGGCGGCCGGTGGCTTCCTCTACAAGCCCGAAGGCCGCATGTGGATCACCGAGTACCCCTTGGGGTCACTCGAAAAGGCCCGCAAGATCTACAGCGCACCAGAGTTGGCCGGCATGGAGCACGGCGTCGTGGCGCTCTACCAAAAGTGCCCGCATCTGGGTTGCCGCGTCCCGAATTGCAACACCTCACAGTGGTTCGAATGCCCGTGTCACGGTTCGCAATACAGCCGTGTCGGCGAAAAGCGCGGCGGCCCGGCCCCGCGCGGCATGGACCGCTTCGTGATGTCCGTGACCGAAGACGTTCTCACTGTCGATACCGGCACCGTCATCCAGGGCCCTGCGATCGGTACCAACACCACCGGTCAAGAACCCGAAGGTCCGCACTGCGTCGGCGGCGCTGCCGCGGCCGAGAAGCACTGAACCAGCCACGAATCGAGAAGAGTTTCTTATGATCGGCGCGGAGTTCGCATGATTCTCGCGGCAAGCACGCAACGAAATATCGGCTTTGTCATCGCGGCGATCGTCATCGTCGGGTTCGTGCTCTTCGTTTTCTTCAACCTCAAAGAAGCGCGCGCCGAGATCGGTGCAGAGGTCGAGCTCGCCCCCAACCGCAAGCCGTATCTCTCCGACGAAGAGCTCGAGAACACCAAGCTCAATCGTTCGTTGTTCTTCAGCCTCATCATGCTGGCGACCATCGCGGTCGGCTTGCCGATGTACTGGCTCGCCGAACCCGGTCGCCAAGAGAACGCGAACTCCGGCGTCTTGCGCAAAGCCGCCACGCGCGGTGAAGCACTCTTCGTGGCCAACTGCCAACGCTGTCACAACCCGGGCGGTGTCGGCGGTGTCGCTCCGTTCACGCTGACCGACGAGACCGCGGGCAAGTATGTGGCGCAGGTGCAGTGGACGGCGCCGGCGTTGACGTCGGTGATGACGCGCTTCGACGAGACCGAGGTGCGCTACATCCTCAACTACGGCCGGGGCGTGATGCCCCCGTGGGGCACCATCGGTGGCGGTCCCATGACCGACCAACAGATCACCGAGCTGATCGTCTATCTGCGCACGATCCAAGACATCGGTGACGAAGGCCAAAAGAAGGTGCAGGACGCCGTGATGGCGGGCGTACTCGCAATGGCCAAGACCGACGTCCTCGCGTTCGATCCGACGCTCACCCCGCAGGGCAAGGCGATCGCCGCCGACGAGGCCACCCTCGCGGCGCTGCAAACCGAGATCGACAAGTCCACCACCGAGGCATTCCGCAAAGATCTGCTCACCTCGAGCAAGGCGCAGCTGCAAACCAAGATCACCGCGGCCAAGAAGAAGCTCGACGATGAGGCCAACGCGGCTGCCCAAGTACGCGTCGACACGATCACCAAGGCGCCCGAGGGCTCTCCGAGTCAGGTCATCTACGGCAAGTACCTCTTCAGCAACCCGGCCAATTCTGGTCAGTACAACTGCGCGCGCTGTCACACCAAAGGCTTCTCGTACAACGGCGCGACCGTGACCGACAAGAACGGCCAACTGCTCTTCCCCGGTGGCCTCATCCCGGGCGGTGGCTTCTTCGGGCCCAACTTGACCAACGGCGTCACCAAGCGGCAATTCGAGACGCCGGCGACCCATGACGACTTCATCACATCGGGCAGCAAGATCGGCGTGAAATACGGCCAATACGGCCAAGGAAGCGGTCGCATGCCTGGCTTCGGCCCTCGCACCGAAGACAATTGCCAGATTCCTCCCGACCCGGGTGAAGGTGGACCGCCCATCGCGGCGTGTTCCTACCCGGCCATCCTGACCACCGAACAGATCGCGGCGATCGTGGCCTACGAGCGGAGCCTCTGATGTTGGCCACGATCAATACCGCCCTGTTCGCCGGCATCAACTTCACGGTGACCATTCGTGGTCTGCTCGTCGTCACCGTGGCCGTCGCCATCCTCATGGGTTCGGTCTGGTTGTTGCTCGCCACCAACACCGGCGTGCGCGTCGGCACGTTGCTGGCGCTCACCGGCTTCTTCGGCTGGATGACGATCATGGCCTCCGTCTGGTGGATCTTCGGCATCGGCTGGCGGGGCGCGGACCCGTCGTGGAAGACCGTCGACATCGTGCGCGGTGGCGATCTCACGCGCTCCTCGGTCGACAAGGTCCGCGACCTCCCCAACGACATCCTGCCGTCGGGCACTGCGTATGAGTTCGTCAAGAGCTCGGGTAGTGCCGCCGCCATCAGGGAGTACGCCTCGCCGATCCCGGCGGATCAACTCGAGGGGCTCACTGCGGACGAAGCGGCCAAGAAGAGCGCCGACTGGGAGCTGCGCAACCGCATCGTGACCCTTTCCGAGCTCAAGGCCGTCGACCAGCCGCTCATCGACAAGGCCATCAAAGACGGCACGATCCAACTCGGCGGGTGGCGCCTCTCGTCGACCGCGCAATCAGGTGAAGCAGTCGCGTCCGCCACGGCCGAGCTCATCAACGAGGGCATCTTCGGGTCGGCCGACGAATTCAAGGTGCTCGAGTCCTTCGACGTCGGGGGCAAGCCGAGGTTGCCCGATTCGCCCAATCGCTGGGACCGCATCAAGCACTACATCGGCAATTCCGCGCGCATCAAGCACCCGATTCGCTACGCAGTCGTGCAAGTCGAGCAAGTGCAGAAGAAAGAGGCCGCCCTCGGCGAGGCTCCGCCACGCGCCGAAGCCGATGCGACCAAGCCAGTGATCTCCGTGATCATGGAGCGCGACCTCGGCAACCGTCGCTTCAAGCCGGCCATGACGACCGTGGCATCGCTGCTGTTGTTCAGCGCGTGCGCCTACCTTCTGCATTTGCGGGACAAGCAGTCGATGGCCAATCGCGCCGCAATCGTGAAGAAGTAGTCGAACATGGGCCAGTACCTGCCGATCGTCCTTCTGCTCGCACTGGCCGCGCTTTTCGGAGCGGGCAGCTTCATCGCATCGGGGCTCCTCGCGCCGCGCAGTCCCAACGACCGCAAGAGCGCGCCCTACGAGTGCGGCATCATCCCGGGCAAGGAGACGCCCGAGCGCTTCCCGGTGCGCTTCTTTCTCATCGCCATGATCTTCATCGTGTTCGACATCGAGATCATCTTCTTCTATCCGTGGGCCGTCGCGCACGCAGAAACCGGTCTGTTCGGCCTTGTCGCGATCCTGATCTTCACCGTCGCGGTGTTCGAGTCGTTCGTCTATCTGATCGGCAACGGCGCGCTCGACTGGGGTCCCGTCAAGCAATTGCGCAGCATGCGCTCGATGGTCTCCGAAGAACGCACCAGCGCGACCACGATCCGTCGCGTCGGGCTCGAAGGTCGGCCGCACGATGGAGAGGCGGCGTGATCGATGGCGCTCCAAGACATACTCGATGACG
>JBDTLT010000087.1:0-20079 GCA_039934635.1 Acidimicrobiales bacterium | reverse complement strand
GCCTAGTCGTCGGCCGACGCCGTCGCTCGGCAACGCCCTCGCTCGGCAACGCCGTGGCGACTGCAGTGCGCGGTAACGGAATCTCTTCCCGGCGGACTGCCCGATCGGCAAGCGAATCCCAAGCTATTTTCGCGCTCCCACCGGCAACCCGCTCTGATCTCGTGGCGAGGAACTCGCTGATCAGAGGCCCAGATTGGTGGTGCCCTCGGCGCGATTCGAACGCGCGCACACGGCTCCGGAGGCCGATGCTCTATCCCCTGAGCTACGAGGGCGGGGGTTGTGGAAAAGGTGGCAGAAACCTCGGCGGGCGGGGTCAGCTGCGGGAGCCACGATAGCGGGCGATCGTGGCCGGCCCCGCTTCTTAGGTTGCAGACCTCCACGCCGGGTTGCAGCACATGTGGCGGCGCACGGAGCTGTACCCCCGGCAGCCGAGCGAGATCACTTCGACTTCGGTGATCGTCTTCGTGCCTTCGCGTCCGCGTCCGGCAGCACATTGCCGGCGGTTTCGCCGTTCGGGTCGGGGAGTCGCGAGCGGTTTGTGAACCCACGCGGGCAACGCGCCTACACTTCTCGAAAATCACCCCTGCGTGGGCGACCCGGGCGATTTGATTGCAACGCCGCGGCTCGAGCCGATGCCCCAGGCGAGAGGGGGACACGGTGACGAGCAGCGCAAATTCAACGGCGTCCGCTCGTTCGTCGGGCACCGTTGCCTTCCTCTTCTCGGATATCGAGGGATCAACGCGACGCTGGCAGGACGACCCGGACACAATGCGCGAGCTCCTCGCTCGCCATGACGACATCTGGCGAGAGGCAGTCGAGAGCGCCGGAGGTCGCGTGTTCAAACACACGGGCGATGGCGTCGCCTGTGTTTTCGCATCGGCGGGTGACGCCGCGACGGCCGCCATGGTGTCGCAGTTACGACTGCGGGACGTTCTGCCGGTCCGCGTAGGCGTCCACGTGGGTGAGGCGCAGGAACGAGACGGCGATTACTTCGGCTCGACGTTGAACCGATGTGCACGATTGATGGGCCTGGCCCACGGAGGCCAGGTCGTTTGCTCGGAGGTGACGCGGGATCTTCTGGCCGACAGCGACCACGTGCTCGTCGATCTCGGCGTACACGGGTTGCGCGATCTGCTGCGTCCCGAACATGTCTTCCAGATCGGTACTGGCGTTCACCCTTCGTTGCGTTCGGTCGATCGCTACACAAGCAATCTCCCCGAGCAAATGACGAGTTTCGTCGGGCGAAAAAGCGATCTCCACGGAATCGGAAAAGTCCTCGACCGAGCGCGGCTCGTGACGATCGTGGGCGCAGGCGGCGTGGGGAAGACCCGGCTTGCGATCCAGGCCGGTTCAGAGTTGCTACTGAGCTTCGCTGACGGAGTCTGGTTGTGCGAGCTCGCGGCGGCAGTCGACGCGGCTGCGCTCGAGCAAATAGTGGCGAGCGCGATTGGCGTGACGCAACGCCCCGGTCTCTCGCTCGCCGCAAGCATCGTCGATGTCCTGCGCGACCGGTGGATGCTGTTGGTGCTCGACAACTGCGAGCATCTGCTCGACGAGGCAGCCAGCATGGCTGAGTCCATGTTGCGAGCTTGCCGTCATGTCGCGATCATCGCGACAAGTCGCGAAGCATTGTCGGTCGACGGCGAGCAAGTGTGGCCACTACATCCACTCGAACTCCCGGCGAGCGGCGACGATCCCATCGCCTCCGACGCAGTGAGGCTTTTCGTCGATCGAGCGACCGCCGCCAAACCGGATTTCGTCATCGGTGTCCACACCGACGCAATCGTCGAGATCTGCCGGCGACTCGACGGCGTGCCGCTCGCTATCGAGCTCGCTGCGGCACGCGTGACGTCGATGACGCCTCGTGATATCGAGGTCCGACTACACGAACGCTTCCGACTACTCACGGGCGGTCGACGCAGGGCGGTCGAGCGCCACCAGACACTCCGGGCGACGGTTGAGTGGTCCTATGACCTACTGAATGAAACCGAGCGCTTCGTATTCAATTGCCTCGGAGTGTTCGCGGGGCCGTTCGACATCGCCGCCATCGAGGGCGTCGTGACGCACCGCGACTTCGCGGCATGGGATGCGATCGACACCGTTGCCAGTCTTGTCGCGAAATCGATGGTTGTCGCTGAGGATCATGAACAAACGAAGCGCTATCGACTCCTCGAGACCATGCGACACTTCGCGCTCGAACAGCTCGCGCAAGTTGACACCGTGCAAAGGCGCCACGCGGAGTACTACGCCGAACGAGCCGAACAGACAGGTCGTGGTCTCCGCGGACCTGACGAGCTCGCCTGGCGCACCTCGTTCAGGGCGGATCAGGACAATTTGCGGGCAGCGGTGTATTGGGCGCTCGACTCGCCGGATTCCTCGAGTCGTACGTTCGGCCTGCGGATCATCGGCGCGCTTGCGCATGAATCGATGCAGGAGGGCGAGTCGATCGGTGTCGCAGCCGAGGCAGCACTGGTCCACGCCGCGGAAGCGCCTCCAGGGGTACGTGCCGCCACGCTGGCCGGCGCGGCATGGTATGTGCATCGCCGCGGCGACATCGCCACTGCCCGCGAGTTGTGCCTCGAAGCAGTGCGTGACGGGCTGCCGGCCGACAGTCCATCGCCGGAGCTCGCCTACTTCGTCCTCGCGCTCACCGCGATGTCTGATCCGGCTGCCCAATCAGAGATATTTCGCAAGGCTCACCTGTCTCTCGATGCGATCGCGGCCGATGATTTCGCCCACGCGTTCTTGCGGTCGGCAGAGCTATATATGCAATTGATCGTCGGCAACACGCCGCCCCCCGCCATCGCTCGCGAGGCCTTGCTCGATGCCCGCCGCATCGGAAGCCCATCGTTACTGGTCCGTCAGCTATGCAACCTCGCGACGCTCTCGTGGCTCGACGATCCCGAAACCGCGCGCCTCGAATTGGAAGAGGCCGTTGCGCTGACCCAACTCGGAGCGAGCGCCCACATGCTCGGCTTCGGATGGTCGATCCTGGCGCGCTTACGCGCCGATCGCGGCGATCTCGACGGTGCACGAGCCGCCTTGCGTTCCGCCGTTGCCCGGGCCTACGAGGACAACGATCCGTTCATTCTGTCGACCGCATTGGACCGCGGCATCCATGTACTCGAACAGCTCGGTCTGGACGACGATGCCGCCGTCTGGGCCGGGGCGGTCGTTGATGGCGCGATGAGTCGCGTAGCCCACATGCCCGCGCGCGAGCGGCCGCTACGCGCCGACGCCATCGAACGGCTGCGCGCGACACTCGGGGAGCAGCGATACGAAGCAGCCGCTGCGCGCGGGTCCTGCATGTCCGATTATGACCTCGTGCGTCATGCACTCGGATCATTGGGAGACTGAAATGGAGCGTGCCGTTGGGGTTGCCGTCGAAGTGTTCGTCGATGAAACGCGACCGACGAACTTTGTCGAAGGCATCGTCGCCGCGGCCGCGACGCGCACCCTCCCTACGATGTTTTGGTACCCGGCAACAGCTGATGCGGAGCCGGACATCCATGGTGGCCCATACCCGCTCATCGTGCTGGCGCACGGGCACACCGGGCACGCCACCGACCTTGGAGATCTCGCTTCGGTTCTGGCGGCGAACGGCTATGTGGTCGCGAGCCCCGATTTTCCCGAGACGACAGGCGGCAGCCACTTCGCCGCCTTCCCCAACGTCGTACACCAACCGCAGGATGTCATCTTCACCATAGATGCAATCCTCGCCATCAATGACGAACCCGCGTCGCGCTATCACGGGCTTATCGACCGCGCAAAGATCGGTCTCGGCGGGCGCTCGCTCGGCGGTGCGACGGTGTTGCTCACCCTCTACAACACACGATTTGGCGAGCCGCGAATTCGCGCTGCCTTCTGCGCGGCAGCGCTCGAGTTCCCCGTCGAGGGAAGCACCTTCGACTACGACGGCGGCCCTCCGCTACTTGTCGCGTACGGCGACGCGGATCCGATGGCCGAGCAGGTCACCGACTTTGCCACCAGCGTCGGCGTGTTTTCCCATGCACGACCGCCGAAGTATTTGCTCACGTTGAAGGGACAGGGACACGTCAACTATTTCGACCATGACGATGCCTGTTTCGCGCGCTTCTCGAGCACCGTCCTGGCCTTCTACGACCGGTACGTGAAGGGCGACCGCGCCGCGGTGCTGCCTGCGAGCTACGAGGACGAACTGATTCGTATCGAAGGAGAGGGCGACTCTTTGTCGAGGGGACGAACATGAATCGACGATGGATTGTTATAACGACGGTGCTCGTGACGTTCGGGACATTGGCCGTCGCGTGCAGTGATAGCAGCGAAAAGGCGGGCTCGGACACGACCGGACCCACTACCGCTTCACCGACAACGACGGCCAAGGCGCCGCAGGTGGGCGGCACGCTGGTCTTCGGCGCGTTCTTACAGCCGCTCGGTCTCGACCCCATTGTGGCTATCGGCGGGGGCAATATCGGCGGAACCGAGATGGCCGCGATCTACGACACACTTATCCGTTTCGACACCACTACCGCGAAGTACGAACCACAAACCGCGGAATCGTTGGCACCCAACGCCGATTTCACGGAGTGGACGCTCAAACTCAAGCAGACAATCAAGTTCAGCGACGGCACGGCGTACGACGCCGCCGCGGTTGTGTTCGGTCTGAACCGGCACCGGTCGGGCCTGCCCGGCGCGCCGCCGTGTCAAGAGATCGTCGCGTGTCCGCGCAACAGCCAGGGAACGGTTTCGTTCATGGCGCTCGTGAAGGACATTCAAGCCATTGACCAATACACGGTGAAAATCACACTCAACGAAGCATGGAGCGGATTTCCGTATGCGCTGACGACAGAAGTGGGCATGATCCCATCGCCGACCGCGCTACGTAAGTGCGACGCAACCAAGAACCCCAACACCTGTGACTTCAACCTGAAGCCTGTCGGCGCGGGGCCGTTCCTTGTCGACTCGTTCAAGGACAAGGATTCGATCAACCTCGTTCGCAATCCCAACTACTGGGGCGGGCAGGTGTTCCTCGACGGCATCAAGTTCGTGAGCTTCACCGACGCGGGAGGAAGCAAGACCTACGCCAGCTACAAGACTGGACAGCTCCAGGTCGCTTTCCTCGGTGTCCCCACCACAGTGATCGAGGCTCATGGCGACAAAGCGACCGGGTACTCCGCGTTCCAGCAGGCGGGAACCGCGCTGATGCTCAACACGGGCGTCAGCGTGAACTGTGCCGCTGGCAAGCCCGAGCCGGTCTGTACCGGCAAGGCCGATGGGCCGACCGCGACGAACCCGGCAACCAAAGACATCAGGGTGCGGCAAGCCTTCGCGGCTGCAATCGACACTTCGGTCCTCAACGCTCGGGCGTACGAGGGCAAAGCGATGCACGGCTCGCAGATGATGCAGAGCGACTTCCGGTGGTTCCCCGACGTCGCGGGGCCGAAGTACGACCCCGGCGCAGCAAGGAAGTTGGTCGGCGAAGCGAAAACCGCGGGCTGGGACGGCAAGCTCCGACTGGACTACCCCAACACGACTACCGGGCAAGCGCTGGGCATCGCCACGCAAACCATGCTCCAGGCAGTCGGCATCGACGCCCAGCTCGATACGTCGCGGGACGCCGCCACTATCGCCAACGGGGTGATCGTGAACAAGAACTTCGACGTCGTCGGTTGGGGGCTGGCCCTCACTCCTGACGATGGCGCACTCGTGGCGTTGACGTCGAACCTCTCCAGTACCAGCGGCGCCAACTTCAGCGGCTACAAGAACGCCGCCGTCGATCAAGCCATCAAGGATCTTCGCAAAGCCTCTAACGACGACCAGAAGAAGGCGGCATTCAAGATCATCGCCGAGCAGGTCGCGATCGACGTTCCGTTCCTTCCCATCTTCAAACTCGAGAACTTCATCGTCTGGTCCGGCAAGGTTCACGGTGTCGTGCCCACGAGTCGCGTTGTCGTCTTGTGGGACAAGGTCTGGATGGAGAAGTAGCAGAGATCACTCGATGGTTCAGTACGCGAGCGCGTCGAGCCCGTGGCGTACCAGCTCGGCGTCGGACATCTGCGCCCCCCGGGAGGCGGCCGCGGCATAGCCGTCCTCGCCGAGCGCCAAACGCAAGCGGTCGATGGCCTGGGCGCGCAGCGGGCGCTCGCGGGCGGGCAGGTGCACTGTTCGACTCAACGCGCCCTCTACGACCGCCCCCGCCCAGACGGCGGCATCCTCGAGACGGCCGAGATCCTCGAGCACGTGGATGCCCCGGTCAACGGCGGTCGCGAGGATGAACGGATCGCTGTCCTCGCGGCCTCTGATGATCGCGGCTCGCAGCGCGTCGCGGGCTCCGTCGAGATCGCCGCTGCGCGTTCGCAGCCGCGCCAGAATCGCCAATCCGAACCCGAGCATGTGCGCGCTGGCGCCCACTTCGGCTAGCGCGACGGCTTCCTCTAGCTGGTGGCGAGCCGTGTCGGGATTGTCGAGCCACGAGAGCGCAGCAAGGTTGCACAGCAGGCGCACCAGCAATGATGGATTGCCGATGCGCCGTGCCGCGCGCAGTGCTTCGCGACTCGCTGCCTCGTTGAGCGGGTCGCCGGCAACGAGCTGCATGTACAGCTCGGCCGACCACAGGAACCCGCGCGCGAAATCGTCGGCGTGGGCCTTTTCCAAGGTTCGGTGCGCCTCGTCGAAAATCTCCGCGCGCCGGGTGGCGTCCGACATGGCGGTCAGCGCGAGCACGAAATACACCATCTCCGGCGATGGGCAGCCTGGCGGCAGGCCGTCGCGGAGCGCTTCGAGGCACAACTCGCGGGCTGCGTCCAGGTCGCCGCGACGGTGGACGAACCATGCCGCACTGGCGAACACTGCGGCGCGGACGCCGGCCGGCGCCGTGTCGGCGTGAACGAGGGCCGTTTCGGCGAGCACACCGATCGGTTCTCCTTCCTGCATGGATTCGTGGGCAAGCGCGGCGATGATGCGAAGGCCATAAGTCCGGTCCGAATCGACTTCCGAACTGAGCGCCCACGAAACCGCGGCGCGGAGGTTGTCGCGGTCGGCTCTGAATCGAGCTCGCCACGCGAGTTCGTCGGGCCCTCTGAGCGCGTGCCCTGTCGCTTCGGCCACTGCGGCGTAATGCTCGGCGTGGCAGCGTCGTGTGTCGATCACTTCACTCGTGCCCGCTAGGCGCTCGAGCGAGTAGTGGCGGAAGGTCTCGAGCAATAGGTACCGGGTCACGTCGCTGCCGGCGTCGTCGACCGTCACCACCATCGACTGGCCGACCAATTCGCCGAGCGCGTCGAGCACGTCCCACGCTTCGACGCCGAGGCGCGACGACACGGCCGCCGCGGCAGCTGCGTCGAACCGGCCCGAGAACACGCCCAGGCGATCGAACACCAGCCGCTCGACGTTCTCGAGGAGCGAGTACGACCAGTCGAGCGTCGCCCGAAGCGTGCTGTGGCGGCCGTCGCCCGGCGTCGAGGTGCCTCGCAGCAACCGGAAGCGCGCGTCGAGGTGGGCCGCAATCTCGCTCGGGGTCATCACCGCGACTCGAGCCGCCGCCAGCTCGATCGCGAGCGGAATACCGTCGAGTCGTCGACAGATCTCGTCCACCGCCGCGGTATTCGCAGGGCCGATGGTGAACGACGGCTTCACCGACCTTGCACGATCGGCGAAGAGGGTGACGGCTTCCGTCTGGTCGTGCGTACCGTGATCCGAAGGGTCCGGGACGGACAGAGATCCGAGGGGCCAGATCTGTTCACCGGCGGCACCGAGACGCTCTCGGCTCGTCGCCAGAATGCGCACGCGTGGACACGATTGCAACAGCAGCTCGGTGAACCGGCGGGCACCGTCGACAAGATGCTCACAGTTGTCGAGGACGAGCAGAATCTCGGTGTCGCGGAGTCGGTCCACAACTGACTGCTCGACGGTGAGTGTCGGACGAGTACGCGCGCCGATCGCGGCGGCCACCGCACCGGCGAGTTCACCGGCTGACGCCGCCGCGGCGAGCTCGCAGAACCAGGCGCCGTCGGCGTAGTCGCCCACCACCTCCTTCGCGACCTGAATCGCCAGCCGCGTCTTGCCGACTCCTCCGGCACCGATGATCGTCACCACGCGACTGTGGCGCAGTGCCATCCCTACGTCGCGGAGATCTGTGTCGCGGCCAACGAACGAGGTGAGCTGCGCGGGGAGGTTGCCGGCGGATGCACCAGGACGACTCCCTTGCCCGCCCGCCAACGCCGAAGTCAGATCGATTGCCGCAAGCGATTCGGACCCGTCGTTTACGCGGAGACGACCGAGTGTCTGCGGCCCCGTCGACAAATCGCCCGCGCCGATCGCCCGTTCAAGAGCACGTAACTCCGCGCCAGGAGCCAACCCCAACTCTCCTAGCAACGCGCTGGCGCGTTGGTAGGACCGCAGTGCCTCTGCGTGTTGGCCGCACCGATACAGGGCCAGCATCAGCAAGGCCCACCGATGCTCACGAAGGGGCTCCTCGGAAACCATGTTGTAGAGCCGCGCCAACGCCTCGCGGTGCTTGCCGCAGGCCAGTTCGGCTTCGGCATACTCCTCGGTGACCGCGCGATGCTGCTCCTCCAGCCGAGCAGCTTCCCACTGGCCCAGCTGCCAATGATCGAGCTCGACCAACGGCTGTCCTCGCCACAACTCGATCGCCGCGGCCAACGAGTTCGCCGATGCTTCCCACGCCTCATCGTGAGCCGCCGCGCGTCCTTCGGCGACAAAACGGTCAAAGCGCCGAACGTCGATCGCGTCGCTATCCGCCCGAAGGACGTATCCGCCCGGCCGCGTCGCGATCACCTCGCTGCCCAACACTTTGCGTAGTCGCATCACGAGGTTCTGAATGACTTTCATGCTGGAGCGCGGTGGCTCCTCGCCCCACAGCGCCTCGGCGAGCCGATCGCTGCTCACGACGTCGCCCGCCCAGCCCACCAGCGCGGCGAGAACGATTCGTTCGTTGCGTCCAGTGATCGGCAGCGCGCCATCAGGCCCCACGACCTCGAGCGGCCCGAGCACCGAATATTCGAGCATGTGCAGACAGTAGTGAGCGCGAGACGGCAGTGATACCAGGCTGTGACCAGACCGAGACCGCGCTGGCTGATGCTCCTAGTTGCTGATCAACCGATCGGGACAAGCCCAGGGAGCCATGATGACCACAACCGCAACCACCGAGCTTCGCTCCTCACATTCCAGCCGCATCCGGCGCAACGCAATCACCCTGTTCGCCTCGGCGGCGATCGTCGCGTCGACGGCCTTCGTCGTCAGCGAGATCCGTGACGTCGATTCCCCACTGTCGGGCGCCCAGCGGACGAACGAGACGACACTCGGCGTGACCGAGATGTGGGGCGCGTTCCATGCGGCGTTCATCCCGACCGAGGTCAATGCCGCGGTGGCGGTCACGCCGAAGGGACGACTCGTCATCAACGATGCGATGACGCAAGCCTGCGAACTCGGTCACCAGTCAGCGTGCCCGTTCACCCACACCTGGGTTCCCGTCAACCCGCTACCGGGTCTCGGCGACATAGTGGCCGGCCTTCCCCCACACCCACTGCAGGGCATGGGTGAGATGGTTGTCGGGCTCGGCCTGGTGGCCTCGCAATGACAGGCCGAGGACGTAGTCGTTTCGACTTCGCACTCGCTATGCACAAATCCGAGATGGCCCGCTCGTCCGAGTGGGCCATCTGCGTTGCACGGGCCTGAGCATGGCCATCAACCGATGAGAGGAATGCATATCGGCCGCCCTCGATCGTGATCGGCGGAGAACGTCGCCGCGATCGGGGCGACGTTCATCGCGTATTGGCGGTTCGGTCGCCCGGTCAGCGATCTGCCATCCACGCGCGCGACGACGCTCGGCTCAGCACCCTGCTCGACCAAACGCGAACGCTCAGTCGTCTCTTCGAGGATCTGCGCACGCTCGCGCTGACCGACGCCGGAGATCACGGTGCACGTCGAGTCGATGTCGCTGCCAGCAACGATCGACGACGCGGGCGCTGACCGCGGCCGATCAACCTGGTGCAGGTGCCCGGTTCACCGTGACGCTTCCGACCGCAAAACCAGGCGGGGGTCCACGGAGCGCCTCGGTAGGCTGACCCGATGCTTCGTGACCAACTCGTCGGCGCGCTACGCGATGCGTTGGTCGCGCTCGACGTCCAGCCGCTGCCCGCCGTCATCAACCTCGAACGGCCGGCGCGCCGGGAGCACGGCGACTGGTCGACCAACGTGGCGTTGGCCTCGGCCAAGAAGGCGGGCCGCAATCCCCGTGAGCTCGCGCAAGCGATCGCCGACCGGCTCAACAACGACCTGCCGCCCCACGTGCTCAAGGTCGACATCGCGGGCGGCGGCTTCGTCAACTTCCACCTCGCGCACACGTGGCTGCACGACGTCCTGCGCGACGTGATCGACGCGGGCGTCGCCGACTTCGGCCGCCATGCCTTTGGCGACGGGCAGCGCGTCAACGTCGAGTTCGTCTCGTCCAACCCGACCGGGCCGATCCACGCCGGCCACGCTCGCGGGGCCATCTTCGGCGACTCGCTGGCCCGCCTTCTCGAACGCTGCGGCTATGCCGTCACGCGCGAGTTCTATCTCAACGACCGCGGCGTACAGATGCAGAGCTTCGCTTCGTCACTTGCCGCTCGCAAGAACAGCGAGGAGCTACCCGAAGGCGGCTACGCCGGCACCTACATCCAACTCTGGGCCGCCGAGATGCCCGACGACGTCGACCCGCTCGAATGGGGCTACGCCCGCGCGCTGCGCGACCAGCGCGAAGTGCTGCAGTCGGCGCGGATCAAGTTCGATGTGTGGTCGAGCGAGCGCGATCTCGTCGGTGCGGGTGCGGTCGAGGCGGCACTGTCCGAATTGCGTGAGCGCGCCATGGTCTACGAAGAAGACGGTGCCCTGTGGCTGCGCTCGACGACGTTCGGCGACGACAAGGATCGCGTCCTCGTCAAGAGCGACGGTCAATACACCTACCTCGCCCCTGACATCGCGTATCACCGCGACAAATACCAGCGCGACTACTCGTTGTTGATCGACATATGGGGCGCCGACCATCACGGCTACATCCTGCGCATGAAAGCTGCGATGCAAGCACTCGGTCACGATCCGACCGAGCTCGAAGTCTTGATCACGCAACTCGTCAAGCTGATGAGCGACGGGGTCGAGGTCAAGATCTCCAAACGCACCGGTGACATCGTCGAAATGCGCGACGTCATCGAAGAGATCGGCACCGACGCGACGCGGTTCACCTATCTCCTGCAGTCGATCGATACGCAGCAGACCTTCGACCTCGAGTTGGCCAAGAGCGAGTCGATGGACAATCCGGTCTTCTACGTGCAGATGGCTCACGCTCGCGCCTGCAATATCACTCGGTTCGCCGCCGAGCGCGGTGCGACGCGGGGTCCGCTGGCCGACGCCGACCCGTCGCTGCTCGTCCACGATCGCGAGCTCGACATCTTGCGCAGCTTGTCCGAGTTCGCCGAAACCGTTGCGTCGGCGTGCACCGATCGTGCGCCTCATCGCATCACATCGTGGCTGCGTGAACTCGCGGCGGCCTTCCACGGCTTCTACCACGACTGCTACGTCGTCGGTGACGGCGTCGCTCCCGAGCTGACACAAGCGCGCCTCTGGCTCACCGAAGCTGCCCGCATCGGCCTTTACGCCGGACTCGACGTGATCGGCGTTTCCGCTCCCGAGACGATGTGACCCGCATGGCCGGTCCGCTGCCACTGCACCTATTACCCGACTCTGCGGCGATCGACGACCGCGGTCGGCTCTCGATCGGTGGCTGTGATCTCCTCGAGTTGGCCGCCGAATACGGCACGCCGCTGTTCGTGTACGACGAGGCGCAACTGCGGGCACGCTGTCGAGAGGCAGTCAGCGCGTTTCCCGACGGCGCGGCCTACGCGACCAAAGCATTTCTCTGCCTCGCCATGGCCAAGCTGGCGTACGAAGAAGGTATGCAACTCGACGTCGCCACGATCGGTGAGCTCTTCGTGGCCCGCCGCGCCGGAGTGCCGGCCGAGCACATGGTCATGCACGGGAACAACAAGTCACTCGACGAGCTGCGCACTGCCATCGTCGACGGCATCGGGCGCATCATCGTCGACAGCTTCGATGAGCTCGATCGGCTCGACGTGTTGCATCAGGAACTCGGCCTGCGGCCACGCGTGCTGTTGCGACTCACGCCCGGTGTCGAGGCGCACACGCACGAGTTCATCGCCACCGGTCACGACGACACCAAGTTCGGCCTCACCGTGTCGTCGGGTGCCGCGCAACGGGCGGTCGATCGTGCCAGTGCAAGCCGCAGTATCGAGCTCGTCGGCGTGCACGCGCACATCGGCAGCCAAGTGTTCCGTCTCGATTCGATCGAAGAAGCGGTCCACATCGTCGCCGACGTCGCCCGCCCCTACGGTCTGCCCGAGCTGTCGATCGGCGGCGGCCTCGGCGTGGCCTACGTCGAAGGCGAACGGGCGCCCACGATCACGCAGTGGGGCGACGCGGTCCGCAAGGCCTGCGCCGACGCCGGCGTGACGGCGCGCATCACGGCCGAACCCGGGCGCTCGATCGTTGCGTCGGCCGCGGTGACGCTCTACACCGTGGGCACGATCAAAGAACTGCCCCACATTCGCACCTATCTATCGGTCGACGGCGGCATGAGCGACAACCCGCGACCGGTGCTCTACGGCAGCGGCTACGAGACCTTCCTCCCGCGCTCCGCGGGCGCGTCGAGGCCGCGCCCGGTGCGCGTCGTCGGCAAGCACTGCGAGTCGGGCGACATCTTGGTGCGGGAGGCGTCGGTACCCGACGACATTGCCGTCGGTGACGTGCTGGCGACGCCGGTGACCGGTGCATACGGGCACAGCATGGGTTCGAATTACCAAAAGGTGCAGCGCCCCGCGGTGTTGTTCGTGCGCGACGGTGACGCTCGTGTCGTGGTGCGCCGCGAGACGCTCGACGACTTGATCCGCTTCGACCAATAGCCGTCCCGCCGAGTCAGCGCTCGGCCAGGACGACCGCGGATTCGGGCGGTGCGACCCGATCGCGCGCGAGGTGCAGTGCGCCGACGAGCACGACGGCCGCCGCGAGCACCGCCACGATGCGTCTCGGGCCGCGACACGGCCGTGAAGTGACCACGACACTTTCCCGCGGGGGCCGCGGACCGAACGGTTGCGTCGGCGGCCCTTCGACTGCGGTTGCCGGGGCTTCGATCGCCGTCGGCCAATGAGGGTCGCCGCCGAGCGTGGCGACAGCCTCGATGAACGTCTCGCTGCGGTCGCCGAGCCGGGCGAACTCTCGCAGCACGGCGCGCAATTGGTCGGGCCTCGCGCCACTCGTATCCCCGAGCATGTGCAGCCCGCAGCGGGCCAAGGCGGCAACGTCGCCCTCGATGCCATCGTCGACGAAGTAGGTCGGTGTGAAGTGCGTCGGCGGCGCGCCGATCGGATGGGCCGCGCCGAAGTCGGCGAGCAACGGCCGGCCGTCGGCCTCGACGAGAATGTTCGCGGGCTTGACGTCGGCATGGACGAGGCGATGGCGATGCACGACCTGAAGCGCCGAAGCGACCGCCAGCACCACGCCGAGGATCTCATCGACGGCGAACGCGCCGTGGGTCGCGACCGCGTCTTCGAGCGACGTCACCGCGAGCGGCATCACGAGCCACGGGTCGCCGGTAGCCGTGGCCTCGACGAGCGGCACGATGTGAGGATGCTGCAGCCCACGAAGCACCTGTATCTCGCGGCGCAACGCATCGGCGCCGTGGCTATCGTGCGCGAGCTTCATCGCAACCCGGCGGCCGGTGGTTCGCTGCTCCGCGATGAACACGATGGAGTGCTCGGTGCGGGCCGCTACGGCGTCGAGCTCGTAGCCAATGGCGTAAGTCGTCGGATCGTCGGTGTTCATGCCGCGTGACCGTGCGCGTCGAGTGCAGCCACTTGCACGATCTCGGTGCCGTGTTCGGTCACGAGGTAGCCCCGCCCAGAGATCGGTGGCAACGTGCCGCGCTGTAGGCGCACGCCCAGCAGCTCACCGTCGATGTCGTCGGGACGAAGGAGGATGCCGACGCGCGACCGCCGCACCTCGGTGGTCCAATGACGGAACGCGGCGCGCAGGCGATCAGCTCGCGCGGTGGCGACGATGTGCACATTGAGTGGCCGCGTGGCGAGCAGCCGTTCGAGGTGACCGCCCTCGTCGACGAGATCGGCGTCATCGACGACGAAGAGATGATCGTCCATAGGCGGTGCCTCGATCAGTGCATCCACCAGGGTCGCCAATGCTTCGGTGGTGAGCGCATCGGGCAATGAGCGGTCGTGCAGGAGCGGTGACCGGGACGACGCCAGCACGTGCACGACGGTGCCGTCACGTTGCGCGGCACGAGCGATGAGCGCGAGCGTCGAGGACTTGCCCGAGCGCGCCGGGCCGGCAATCAGCGCGTGATCACCGGGCGCCAACGCCAGCACGGCCGGTCCCAGTGTGCGGTCGAGCATGCCGACGATCCACCCTTCGGTC
Organism: Acidimicrobiales bacterium; assembly: GCA_039934635.1. Lineage (GTDB taxonomy): Bacteria > Actinomycetota > Acidimicrobiia > Acidimicrobiales > WLNW01 > DATLFA01. The sequence goes on along the minus strand of JBDTLT010000087.1, from coordinate 5,601 downwards.
GGCTTGTCCTCGGCCACCACGTCGATGAGCGAGACGACGTCGGGCAACACCGCGATGGGCCTCGCCGATCGCGGCCCGCCCGGCCGACGAATAGCCGCGACCGCCGCGGCCAACCCGGTACGACCCGGCAGCGCAACCTGGATCTCGGTGCCGCCGGGCGCGAGGAATCCGCGGCCCGGCGGGAGCTGTGAGGGGTCGACGCCGCGCACGCCGATCATCGAATAGTCCGCAGCTTCGGCCATGCGCAGCAGCACGCGCTGCGCAATCAAACCTTCTGTCGCGTGGCCCAACGCGCCGGCACGATCGGTGGACAGTGCGAGGTGAATATCGACCGCGGCACCGTCACCGATCAGTTGCCGCAGCGCGTCGCGATGGGCGTCCGGCTCGCCGGCCTGTGCGAGCACGGCGACGCTGTCGACGATGACGACGATCATCGGGCGGCCGGCCCGGTCGGTCGCCGTCGCGGCCTTGCGCGACTTGAGCTCGTCGGTCAACAGCCGCAGCAATCGTGTGATGCGCTCGGTCTCGTGCGCCGCGATGTAGGCACCACAGTGCACGAGATTCGCCAACGGTGCGAGCTCGCCGGCACCGAGATCGAGCACGTAGAGATGCGCACGATCCGGTGCATGGCAACGAGCGACATCGAGTGCGATTGTGGCGAGCGCGGTCGTCGCTCCACCGCCGCGCAGGCTCTGTACCATCAACGGCCCGTTCGCGGGCAACCAACGCGCCACCTCGTGGCGCTGTTCGTGGGGCAGGTCGGCCAAGCCGAAAACGACACCCTCATCGACGGTCCGGCCTATCGCACCCTCGACCTCATCGAGCGCCACGTGCGTGGGCAACGGATCGGGCCACGGGCGCCATGCATCGTCGCGACCGCTCTCGAGATGGGCTCCGACGATGGCATCGACGAGCCGGGCGAGATCGGTCGGCCCGTGTTCATCGAGCACGGGCGCCGGTGTCGAGTCGACGAGGTGCACGCTCTCCGTCGCGCTGCTCAGCGTGCGGGCGGTCACGCTGGCGGCCTGGAACGTGATCAGTTCGGCCGCTCCCATCCGAGCGATGGCGCGCCCGGGGTGACGGCGGCTGATCTGCGCCGCGGTCACGACGCCGAGCACATCACGCGAGTCGTTCTGGTCGAGCACGCGTAGCGAGATGCGCAGATTGGTGTTGGCCCGCAGCGCATCCTTCACGACACCTGAAGGCCGCTGCGTGGCGAGGACGATGTGTACGCCGAGGCTGCGGCCGCGCTGACCGATGTCGATCAACGCGTCGACGAACTGGGGGAGCTCGCTGACCAACGCCGCGAACTCGTCGACGACAACGACGAGGCGGGGCAACGGCCGCAGTGCGCCGTGGGCCTGACGCCGGTGGTACCCGCTGATGTCGTCGACGCCCGCGTCGCGCAGTGCTCGTTCGCGCCGGCGCAGCTCGGCTTCGAGACAAGTAAACGCGCGCGCCGTGAGGCGACCGTCGAGGTCGGTCACGACGCCGACCGTGTGGGGGAGCGAGGCGCAGCGATCGAATGCGCTGCCGCCCTTGTAGTCGACGAGCAAGAAGTTGACGCGGTCGGTGTCGACAGTCGCGGCGAGCGAAGTGATCAGCGTGCGCAACAGTTCGCTCTTGCCCGAGCCGGTGGTGCCGGCCACGAGGATGTGTGGGCCGTCGTGAACGAGGTCGATCATCAGCGGGCCTTCGCTGTCGATACCGATCGGCACCACGAACGACGCTGCCATGCGCGAGGCATCCCAGCGCGCGTTGATGGCCGCGGCGTCCACGGTGCCGGTCAGCAGTTGTAGCAGCGTCACTTGCGGGGGCAGCGACGCCGCGGCAGCGGATGCTTCGGGGTCCGCGAAACGCGCCATGCGCGCCGCCAATCGAGCCGCGGTGGCCTCGCTGAGACCCGAGCCGCGAACGCCGCGCAGCACCGATGCCCGCGCCGGCACGGTGACGGTGACGACCATGTCGGTCGAGACATCGACGACCGTGTGGCACAGCGAGGGGATCGGTGCCACCGATGATGCGATGACGATCGCCGTGGCGCCGCGCAACCCGGCCAGCAGCTGGCGCACGGGCGTCGCGCGATTGGCCACGAGTGAGGCATCGTCGACGACGACGAAGGTGCGCTCGATCTCGTCGTCGGGTTCGGCGCCGAGCAACTGTTCGACGAGATCGCGTAACGCCGCCTCATCCCCGACGACCAGCCGCGTGTCGAGGCGTGGTTCGTGAGTGTGCGGCAACCACTCGGCCCAGGCCCATTTCGCGCGGCGCGCTTCGGTGGTCGCGACGACGATGCGCAGATCGGCGGGACCATGCAGCGCCGCGGCTTGCACGGTCAGTGCGCGAGCGAGCGCCAGCGTTTCGGCCGCTTCGCCGCGGATGCCGATTGGCTGGCGGGCGTCGATCGTGATGGGGGCGTCGTCGATCGAACGGTGCTCGTCGAGCAACGCCCGCGCGATGTCGTCGATGTCGCGTGCGTCGCCCGTGAACTCGGGTGCCCATGCGATCGAGGCGAAGCCGACCGAGAGGGCCAAGAAGTCGTCGTGCGCGGGGCGGCGCTCCCAGAGTCCGTCGAGCGAGCAGTCGATGCGCCGCGCGATCTCTCCGAGATCGGGCGTCCGTTCGTGGAGATCGCGAATGTGCGCTGCCTTTGCCGCGAGCACATCGTTGCGAAAGCGCGTGCGCGCCTGACGATCGGTGATCTCACGCTGCGCGTCGTCGCGCCGCCCTCGTCGTCGTTGCCCGTAGTGGTTGTTCAGTGCGAGTACCGGGCCGATCAAGCCCATCAACGCGAAACGGGGATCGAACATCACTGCCATCAGCAGTGCGAACAGCACGGGCACGGCAATGGCGACGACGTCGAGGGCCATGCGGCGCGACACACCCTGCGCGCGGGGAGGCGGTGCGATCAAAAGGGCCGCCGGGAGCTGGTGGCGCGGTGGCCGTACGAACGCGATGCGACCACCACGCGGTGCCCCGACGGGTGGCGCCGATGACCCGAGGGGATGGAGTCGCAGCGATGACGCACCGATGTGCATGAGCGCCTTGGGCGCGACCGGCGTCGCCGCCCCGATCCATGCGTCGCTCACCCATGATCCGTTGACCGAGCCCAGATCGGCGGCGGAGATCGAACCGTCCTCCAGCTGAACTTGGAGGTGCCGGCGCGAGACCGTACGGTCCTCGATGGCCACGTCCGTCGCAAGATCCCGCCCGACTACATGTGAGCCCGCGCCGAGGAGGGTGACGCCGCCCGCATCGGGACCGGCCACCACTGCGAGGCCAATAACGAGGGGCGCGGCGGTCGCCCCAGACTCGCCGGGCCACCGCGCGATGACCGCGCCGTCGACAAGCACATCGACCGCGGCGTCCGCGGGATCGATCGGGCGACCGTCCACCTGCACCGGCCCTAACGGCAGACCGACTGTCCCCAACACGTCGCCGACCGTCGGCGCTCCCAACTCTTCGATCGCTACCAGTACCGGGCGGGGCAGGTCTTGCGGACTGCTGGAGAGAACTAAGCGGATCTGCATACATTGACAATACATGAAACATCATGAAAAGACGCTATGCTGCCGCCATGACCTCACTGATCAAACGTTCCCTTCTCGCCACTGCTGGCGCTCTCGCCCTGGCCGGCTGTGGCCTCGCCGGGTCGACCGCGCACGTAGTGGCGGACCTCCATCAGGAGCAGACACCTGCCGCGGTCGAGGCCGCGTTCCTCCGACAGTTCGACGACCTGAGAGCGGGCAACTCCGAACGAGCCTTTGCGACGTACACCAAGCTGTGTCAGCGCGAGATAGGAGAGGTGAATTTCGCGGTGCAGTTCGGGCTCGAGAGAATGGCACTCGACAAGATCACCGGCTCGAAGACGTCGAAATTGGAATTCCGCGACGTCTCCGTGCAGTTCACGCCGCAACGGGCGTCAGTCACGGCCGTTCTCTATTTCGACGGCACACGCTTCACGAACGCCGAACCCACCCCCGCGGTGATGGTCTACGAAGACGGTCGTTGGCGCTCCGATAGTTGCCGACACGCCACCTGAAGCGGGGACAAAGTCGGCCAGAGGCCCGAGGCCGCGCCGGTAGGCTCGGTGGGTGGATGCACTTCCGGTACGAATCGGCTTGCTCGGCTGCGGCAACGTCGGCGCCGCGTTGGTCGACCTGGTTCGTAGCCGCCGGTCCGACATCGCCGCCCGGCTGGGTCTCGACCTCGAGGTCGTGCGGGTGGCCGTGCGCTCGACCACCAAGGATCGCGCCGTCGAGGTGGCGCCGGCCGAGCTCACGACCGACGCCCTGGCGGTCGCGACTGCGTCTGACATCGACGTCATCGTCGAGGTGATCGGGGGCATCGAGCCCGCCCGCGAGCTCATCCTCGACGCGCTCAAGGCGGGCAAGCCGGTTGTCACCGCCAACAAAGAGCTACTGGCCAACTGTGGCGCCGAGCTCTTCTCGGCGGCCGATCTCGCGCAGCGAGACCTGCTGTTCGAAGCGGCGGTCGCCGGCGGTATCCCGCTGATGCGTCCGTTGCGCCAATCACTGGCCGGTGAACCCATCCGCCGCGTGATGGGCATCGTCAACGGCACGACCAACTACATCCTCACGCGCATGACCGAAGAAGGCGCCTCCTACCACGCCGCGCTCAGCGAGGCCCAGCGACTCGGTTACGCCGAGCGCGATCCCACTGCCGATGTCGAGGGCTACGACGCGGGCGCCAAGGCCGCGATCATCGCGATGGTCGCCTTCGGCGTGCGGGTCGTGGCGGGCGACGTGTACCACGAGGGCATCTCGTCGATCACGCAGACCGATATCGACGTCGCCCGCCGCCTCGGCTACCGCATCAAGTTGCTGGCCATCGTCGAACGCTTCGACGGCGGCGACCGACCCGAGGTCGCGGTGCGCGTGCACCCGGCGATGGTGCCCGAGACACATCCGCTCGCCGCGGTGCGCGACAGCTTCAACGCGGTGTTCGTCGAAGGCGGTGCCGCGGGCGACCTCATGTTCTACGGGCGCGGCGCCGGGGGTGCACCCAGCGCGAGCGCGGTGCTCGGCGATGTGATCGACGCCGCCAACAACTTGCGCCGCGGCGTGCACTCGGGGATGGGTGTGCTCACGCGACCGCGTCTACGCCCGATTGACGACATGCAATCGGCGTATTACTTGTCGCTCGACGTGCTCGACCGGCCGGGCGTGCTCGCGTCGGTAGCCACCCTGTTCGGCAAGCATGAGGTCTCGATCCGCTCGATGGAGCAGATCGGTCTGGCCGACGAGGCCCGCTTGATCTTCATCACGCACGCCGCCAACGAACGTGATTTCCAAGCGACCTTGCACGACCTCCGCGGCCTCGAGTCGGTTCGTCACGTCGGATCCGTGATGCGAGTCATCGGCGAATGACTCCCGCCGACGATCCACTCGAATACCAGAGCACGCGCGGTCTCGCGCCCAGCCTCACTTTCGCCGACGTGTTGCTCGAAGGCCTGGCCAGCGACGGCGGGCTCTATGTCCCGCGGCGGTGGCCGGCGCTCGACGTGCCGGCCACGACAGCGGCGCTGGCGCGCCCCTACGTCGACGTCGCGTTCGAAGTGATGTGGCCGTTCGTGCAGGG
>JBDTLT010000086.1:0-20212 GCA_039934635.1 Acidimicrobiales bacterium | reverse complement strand
CAGAACGACTGGGCCATGCATCTGTCGCCTTTACCCTCGACACCTACGCGCACGTGATGCCGGGCCAACAGCGCGACGCGGCGATCGCGGCAGCGGCGCTCATCGACGGCAACTGAACGGGTCTGCCTCCCGCGAGGGACCGTCGAGTCACGCGAAAAACGGCCCTTTCGGAGCGACTGCAACGTGGCCCGATTTGCAGCGGTTTTGCGCGCGAACGCGATCCGTTCGTGACCATTTGGTGACCATTTTGTGACCGGGGCACGATCTGATGTTCGATTAGCGGCACATATCAGCAGGTCAGAGTGGTGGGCCCGGTGGGGGTCGAACCCACGACCGAGCGATTATGAGTCGCCTGCTCTGACCGCTGAGCTACGGGCCCGTGCCGGCCGCGTGGACAAAACGTCACGACCGGTGGCTCCGGGGGAGAGACTCGAACTCTCAACCAACGGATTAACAGTCCGCTGCTCTGCCGGTTGAGCTACCCCGGAAGGGAACCGGGGCAGGATAGCAGCGGTGGGAGGGGTCCCCTGCCGGGAATCGGCCCGTTTCGAGCATCTGCGCCGCGCTACGCGTCGTTGAGATAGTCCTTGAGCTTGTCGCTGCGCAGCGGGTGACGCAGCTTGGCCAGGGTCTTCGACTCGATCTGGCGCACCCGCTCCCGGGTCACGCCGAAGAACCGGCCCACCTCTTCGAGGGTGCGGGGCTGGCCGTCGTCGAGGCCGAAGCGCATGCGGACGACCTCTTGCTCGCGTTCGGTGAGCTCGTTGAGGGCCTCGCCGACCGCCTCGCCGAGCAAGTGGCGCGCCACGACGTCGGCCGGGGCGACGACGCGCTCGTCCTCGATGAAGTCGCCGAGGTTGGAATCTTGCTCGTCGCCGACCGGCGAATCGAGCGACAGCGGGTCTTGGGCGATGCGCAGGATCTCGCGCACCCGATCGGGCGCGAGGTCGGTGTGGAATGCGATCTCGTCGATAGTCGGCTCACGCTCGAGCTCTTGTTGCATCTGACGCTGCACCCGCTTGACCTTGTTGATCGACTCGACCATGTGCACCGGGATGCGAATCGTGCGCGCTTGGTCGGCAATGGCACGCGTGATCGCTTGGCGGATCCACCATGTCGCGTACGTGGAGAACTTGAAGCCTTTGGAGTGATCGAATTTTTCGACCGCCCGCATCAGGCCGAGATTGCCTTCTTGGATGAGATCGAGGATCTGCATGCCGCGGCCGGCGTAGCGCTTGGCGATCGACACTACGAGCCGCAGGTTGGCCTGCGTCAGCTGTGCCCGAGCGAGATCGCCATCGCGGCAGAGGCGGTTGAGCCGCGCCAGTTCGACCGGATCGAGCACGCTCTCGCCGGAGGTGTGCGCGGCGACTTGAGCGGTTGCGGCCAGCCCGGCCTCGATTCGTCGAGCGAGCGAGACCTCTTGGTCGCCGGTGAGCAGCGCCACCCGCCCAATTTCTTTGAGGTACATGCGGACGCCGTCGGTCGACGGGCCCGAGCCGTCACCGCCGCCCTCATCGTCTTCTGACATTCGCGCCGGACGGCGTTTGGCGGGCGGGGTGCGAGTCGGCGCGGCATGCGCCGCGGGTTCGAGCGCCGCGTCGAGTTGCTCGTCGAGGCGAACGCCGTTGCGCTCGATGGTTTCACGGACGGCCGTGATGACCTCGGCGGTGGGGTCGACGTCTTTGATGACCTCCATCACTTCGTGGAGGGTGACAACGCCCGTTTCGCGGTTGAGTTCGACCAGTTGGTGCAGCTCAGCGGGAAGCACTGCGAGCGCGACAGCAGTGGTGCCCGCGTCGCCGATTTCGGCAGCTGCAACTACGACCTGCGGGTCACCCCCCATCCCAAATCTCCTCTGCGTGCTGAGACAGCCACACTAGCAACTGGTCTGTGGCGTGGTCTCTGGTCGTTATCGTGTCGAGCTCTTCGACCTGGTGTTTCAGCCAGTCGATCACCGGCGAATATTGAGCCATCTCGTTGATCGTTTGGGTCTGCCGGGCCAGCGCTTGTAATTGCTTCAATTCACGCCTCGCTGCATATCGCGCGAGGTCGGCGACAACCTGGTTGACGTCGTCGATGGGCTCTTCGACAGCGAGTCGATGCAAAAGCGTAGCGACCGACTCGTCGGCCGCTGCCACCGCCTCGTGCAGCGTCTTGTGCTCGGAGAGAACGTCATAAGCGGCCCGCCGTGACGACGACGCGAACAGCACGCGGGCCAGCCGCGCCGCGATCTCGTCGTGTCGATGGATCAACAGCGTCAATGCCACGTCCTCTACGGTTGCGGTGCCGGGAACATCGACCTCCGACGACGCGACCTTGACCGCGACCCCCCGTATCTCGCCTCGAATGCGGGCCCGTAGCTGGTCGACGTCGATGCGACACGCTCCGGCGATCTGCATGAGGTACTGGTCCCGCACGAGATCGCTCGGATGCTGGCCGACGACGGCCAGTGCGGCCTCGGCGGTACGGGCCCGCCCTTCGGGCGAGCGGGTGTCGCCGGCGTCGAGCACCCGCCGCACGCGGAAGCCCAGCAGTGGGATGGCATTTTTGACCGCGTCGGCGAGTCGGGTGGGGTCGGTGCGGGCGAGATCGCCCGGATCGACGCCAGGGGGCAGGTCGGCCACCGCGAACTCGACGTTGTGTTTGGCCTCCCACTCATAGACGCGTTCGGTGGCGCCCTGACCGGCGGCGTCGGCATCGAAGGCGAGCACGAAACGCTTGGCGAACCGCTGCAGGAGGCGCACGTGATCTTCGGTGAGTGCGGTACCGCACGTCGCCACGGCCCGGGGAATGCCGGCGAGCGCGAAGCCGATGACATCGGTATAGCCCTCGCACACGATTGCTTCGCCCACATGCGCGATGTCGGTCTTGGACCAATTGAGTCCGTAGAGCACTCTCGACTTCGAATAGATCACGGCTTCGTCGCTCGTGTTCTTGTACTTCGCACCCTCGTGCCCCGGCAGGATGCGACCACCGAAGCCGATGGGATCACCGCGCTCGTCGAAGATGGGGAACAAGATGCGAGCGCGGAACGAGTCGCTTTGACTGCCGCGTGAATTGACATAGCCGAGGCCGCTGTCGCGCCAGTCTTTGTCGGGCAACTTCAAATCGCGTGCGAGCGCATCCCACGCGTCGGGCGCCCAACCGATGTGATAGTTGCGCACGACTTCGCCCGCGAGCCCGCGCGAGCGAAGGTACTTGCGCGCCTCGCCCGCGTCGTCGGCGGTGAGCAGCCGCTGATGGTAGAACTCGACGGCGCGACTGACCGCGTCGACGAGGCGAGCGCGACGCTTGCGGTCTTCGCCATCGCCAACGTTGGTGTAGCGAACGGTGACGCCGGCCTTTGATGCCAGCCGTTCGACCGCCCCTTCGAAGTCGAGGCCTTCCATCTCACGCAGGAACGTGATGGCGTCGCCGCGCTTGCCGCAGCCGAAACAGTAGTAGAGCCCCTCGGTGACATTGACCGAGAACGAGGGCGACTTGTCGTTGTGCGAGGGGAACGGACACTGCCCCTGCATGCGCGTGCCCACGCGCTTGAGTTGCGTGTGCTGGCCGATGATGTCGGCAATGTTGACGGCGGCCTTTACCCGCTCGATGTCTTCCTCGACGATTGCCACACGCGGGAAGCTACCAGCGGGTTGCCACAACGGTTCTGGCAGTTCCTCTCAGGTTTGGCCGAATCACCGGCAGCCCGGTCAGATCAGGCCAATTTGGCGGAAAGATACGCCGTGAGGCCCTCGATCGGGACGCGGTCCTGGGTCATGGTGTCGCGCTCGCGCACCGTCACCGCCCGGTCTTCGAGCGTGTCGAAGTCGACGGTGATGCAGTAGGGCGTACCGATCTCGTCTTGGCGCCGGTAGCGCCGGCCGATGGCCTGGGTCTCGTCGTAGTCGCACATCCACTGCGGCTGCACGATGCTGAGCACCTCGCGAGCGGTGGGCGTGAGGCGGTCGTTCTTGGACAGCGGCAGCACCGCGATCTTGAACGGTGCGATGCGCCAGTGCAGCCGCAGCACCGTGCGCTTTTCGCCGCGCACCTCTTCTTCGTCGTAGGCCGCCAGCAGGAACGCCATCATCGTGCGCGTCGCCCCGGCGGCCGGCTCGATCACGTGCGGCACGTAGCGCGTGTTGGACTCTTGGTCGAAGTACGTGAGCTCGGCACCCGAATGCGTCGCGTGCTGAGTGAGGTCGTAGTCGCCGCGATTGGCGATGCCCTCGAGCTCGCCCCATCCCCACGGAAACAAGAACTCGACGTCGCTCGTGCCCGACGAATAGTGCGACAACTCGTCCGCGTCGTGCGCCCGCAACCGCAACTTGCTCTCTGGGATGCCGAGCGACGTGTACCACTGCAGCCGCTCGGCGCACCAGTACTCATACCATTGCTGCGATTGATCGGGGGGCACGAAGAACTCGAGTTCCATCTGTTCGAATTCACGCGTACGAAACACGAAGTTGCCCGGCGTGATCTCGTTGCGGAACGACTTGCCCACCTGCGCGATGCCGAAGGGCGGCTTCTTGCGCGACGTGTTGAGCACATTGGCGAAGTTGATGAACATGCCCTGTGCGGTCTCGGGGCGAAGGTAGACCTCGGCCGCCGACTCGACCACCGGCCCGGCGTGCGTCTTGAACATCAGGTTGAACTGGCGCGCATCGGTGAAGCTGTCCTTGGTGCCACACGTCGGGCACACCGAGAGATCTTCGAGTTGATCTTGCCGGTGGCGCGCCCCGCATTTCTTGCAGTCGACGAGCGGATCGCTGAAGTTCTTGAGGTGACCCGACGCCTCCCACACTGCGGGGGGCGAGAGAATCGACGCGTCGAGGCCGACGACGTCGACGCGCATCTGCACCATCGACCGCCACCACGTGTCCTTGACATTGCGCAGCATCAGCGAACCGAGAGGCCCGTAGTCGTAGGTCGAACGAAAGCCTCCGTAGATCTCGGCCGACTGGAACACGAAACCGCGTCGCTTGCAGAGATTGACGATCTTGTCGAACAGCTGTGGATCGCCCTCTGAATTCGCATCTGACATGGTGCGGAAGGCTATCGGCGTTCACACGGCGTCTTGGTGAATATCCGTGCTCTTGATGCGCCATGCCGCGCGAGATGCCTGAGTAGGCAAGAATGCGGGCGTGACATTTTACCCTGCCGCCTCCGTTCCCTCTGTGCCTGCCGGCGACCCGACCGCGGTGGTCGGCAAGCGCATCGGTGCCGCCATCATCGATGTTCTCATCACCGTCGGTGTCGTTATCTTGATGTTCCTCATCAATCACGACACGGTCAACAGCAACGGAGCGTTCGGCATTTCCTGCAGCGACGTGCGCGATGCCGGCGGCACGAACCTCTGCGTCGAGGCCGGCGACAACCTGTGGTATGCCGAGGGCGGCAAAGCGCGGTTGATCTACGGGGTTGCCATCCTCGCCGGCCTCGCGAACCACGTGCTGTTGCAGGGAGCCACCGGTGCGAGCATCGGCAAAAAGGCCGTCGGTCTCCGCGTGATCAAAAAGGACACGGGTCAACTCGCGTCATTCGGACCAAACGCGCTGCGGTGGTTGGTCAGCTTGTTCGATATCGGGTGTTGCTTTCTCATCGCGCTCATCATGATCATCACGACGAAAGGCCATCGCCGCCTCGGCGACATGGCGGCCAACACGCTCGTCGTCGACACCAATTCGGTCGGCACGCCGCCGGTCGTGCCCGGCCTCACCTCACCCCAGTTGGGCGGCCCGTACGCGACGGCATATCCCCCCGCGGGTTCACCGTTCACTCCGCCCCAGGCCGCCTCGCCCACGGGGTGGCCGCCGCCCACTACGTCGACTCCCCCACCGCCGGCCGCACCGGCGCCGGTCGCCGACGCCGCGCCCGCGGCCAACACACCCACGTGGGATCAGCAACGCAACACGTACGTGATCTTCGACTCCGCCCAGAATCAGTGGATGCAGTGGGACGCCACGAGCCAGCAATGGCGCCCGATCTCATAGTGAAGAGCGCGTCGCAGCATCTATGACCGGATACCCACCGCCTCCCTCGTCGTATCCACCTCCCTCGCCGTATCCGCCGCCGGGTTTCCCGCCCGCGAGCGGCACCCCGTACCTCCCGAACACGGGCTTCGGCCCGTTCAGCAGCCGGCCCACCGATGTGATGGGCCGGCGCATCGGGGCCTACGCCATCGAACTCGGCATCGCGTTCGTGATCTTCATCGTCATGTTCTTCGCGCTCGCATCGTCGCCCACTTTTGACACGGCATCGCAAGCCACTGCGTACTGCGACACGTTGAACGACACGACCGATCTGACCTGCGCGGCGTCAGGCACGACTGCCTACGTCATCGACTCGACGGAGGTGTGGGCGATCATGTTGGCCGAGGGCGGTTTCGGGCTCGTCAACTTCGTGTTGCTCACCGGCCTGACCGGGTTCTCGCTCGGCAAATTGATGACAGGTATCCGCGTCGTCCACCAACCAACGGGTCAGCGCTGCGGAATACTGCGCGCCTTCTTGCGCACCATCCTGCTCGCCGTGCCCGATCTCTTCGGCGCGGTCGGCGTCATCGTCGCGGCGTCGAGCACCGACCACCGTCGCGTCGGCGACATGGCCGCCAACACGCTCGTCGTCAACAAGCACGCCATGGGCCAACCGCTGTCGAGCCCCGCGTACGCACCACCGGCCGTGTACACGCCGGGCGGCTATCCCGGCGGCATGCCGACGCCTCCGGGCTACGGCTATCCAGGCCAGCAATCACCGTGGCCCGCGCCGGTGGCGACTGCTCCCCCGCCGCCCTGGGGCGTACCCGCAACCCCACCCGCACCACCCCCCGCGCCGGTGGCTCCCGCGCCGAGTTGGCCCGATTTCGGCACACCGCACGACCCTGACGCCACGAGCGTGTTCGACACCGCCAGCACCACCGACACGAACCCCGTCGTCGACGTTTCGCCCAAAGCCAAAGCCGACACCGGTATCGAAGCGAAGCCCGAGCCGGCACTCGTCGGCGAAGGCGGCGAGCCGGCACCCGGTGTCGCCGCACCGCATTGGGACACCAAGCGCAACACCTACATCCAGTGGGATCCCGAGCTCAACGCGTGGATGCAGTGGGACTATGCGAAGAACGAGTGGCAGGCGATGAAGTAGGGCGCGCGCGAAGCTGGGGGCGCGAAGTTGCCCGCTTCAGCGATGCTCGAGCAGCGCGATCGATCGCAGCTTGCGTTCGAGGTGCGCTTCGAAGAGTCGAGTCGACAGCGTGTCGAGCTCAGCGGTGACCGACCCGGCCGTCACTTCGAGCGCGAGGCCCAGTTGCCCGTTGAAGATCTGCCGCAGCAGATGCAACGCGTCGGCGGAGAGCGATACACCGGTGCGACACGACGGGCATTGCGTGCCGCCTTCGATGAACCCGAACGCGACGAGTGGCTCGTCGACGCCGCAACCCACACAGCGGTCGAGCAGCGGTTCGAGTCCTTCGAGCGCGAGCAACTTGAGAAAGAATGCGGGCGCGACGAGCGGACCGCGGCGTGCCGCGAGCGTGCGCAACGCTCGCACCAACATGTCGAACATGACGTCGTTGGGTTCGCGATCGATGGTCATGTGATCGACGGCCTCGAGCATCGCCGACGCCCGCACCCACAGGTCGTAGTCGCCGCGAACGGCCTCGGGCCGTTCGATCAACTCGACCTGGGTGATGGTGTCGAGGTCACCCTTGCCCCGGTAGAGCTGCACCGACACGTGGCAGGTGGGTTCGAGTCGTGAGCCGAAGCGCGAGCCCGACTTGCGTACGCCTTTGGCGACGCCGCGCACCTTGCCGTTTTCGCGGGTGAAGATGCTGACGATACGGTCGGCCTCCCCGAGCTTCCACGTGCGTAGGACGACACCGGTGTCGCGGTACAGAGACATCGCAGCCGTCAGTCGTCGGCCGGATCGAGGCCACCGAAACGACGCTCTCGCGCCTGGTACTCGCGCACTGCGTCGTAGAGGTGATCGCGGCGGAAGTCGGGCCAGAGGACGTTGGTGAAGATCAGCTCACTGTAGGCGAGCTGCCACAGCAGATAGTTCGAGATGCGAAACTCTCCCGAGGTGCGGATCATCAGCTCGGGGTCGGGCATCTCGGGGCAATAGAGGTGCTGGGCGAGCAGCTTGTCGTTGACCTTGTCGGCGGCGACGCCCGACTCGACGATGCTGCGCACGGCGTCGACGAGCTCGGCCCGACCGCCGTAGTTGAACGCGATGACGAGGTTCATCACCTTGTTGCGCCGCGTCAGCTCGAGCGACTCGTCCATCTGGCGCAACAGCCGCTTGGGCACCCGCCAATCACGGCGCCCGATGAAGCGGATGCGCACGCCGCGCTCGTGCAACTCGTCGCGCCGGCGCACCAGGATCGACTCGTTGAAATTCATCAGGAATCGCACTTCGTCGATCGGCCGGCGCCAGTTCTCGGTCGAGAACGCATACACGGTGAGCCACTGCACGCCGAGAGCCAGCGCGCCTTCGACGGCATCGAACAGCGCTTCTTCACCCGCGGCGTGGCCCTCGGTGCGTTTGAGGCCCCTTTTGGTGGCCCATCGGCCGTTGCCGTCCATCACGCACGCAATGTGCCTGGGGATACGGGACGGGTCGATGCCGGCGGGAAGCATTGACCTGACGCTACCCGGGCCATGTCAGGCATCGACGACACCAACGCGAAGTGGTCGCTCTTGGTGTCTAACCTTGGCCTCTCGCTCATGGCCTCCGTACCGATGCAAACCGCAACCGACGCGCTCGACCACGTCACGCCGCACCTCGCCGGCGGCGGCGAAGTGCGCCACGGGCAGCGACAGATGGCGGCCGCTGTCGAGTCCGCGGCCGCCGAGCACCACCACCTGTTCGTGCAGGCGGGCACCGGCACCGGCAAGTCGCTTGCCTACCTCGTGCCCGCCCTGCTGTCGGGGCGCCGCACCGTTGTGGCGACGGCCACCAAGGCGCTGCAAGACCAGCTCGCGCAAAAAGATCTTCCGTTCTTGACCGAGCACCTCGGGATGGAGTTCACCTTCGCCGTGCTCAAAGGGCGCAGCAACTACGTCTGTCGGCAGCGGCTCTCCGAGATCGCGGGCACCGACACTGGCCAGACGAGTCTCGACGGGCTCGCCGAGCATGCCCGCGCCGATCAGCTCGTGCGCATCAAGCAGTGGGCGGCCGAGACCCGCACCGGCGACCGCGCCGAGCTCGAGTTCGAACCGTCGGTCGCCACGTGGTCCGCCGTCAGCGTGGGGGCCCGCGAATGCCCGGGCGCGGCGCGCTGCCCCAGCGGCGCGGTGTGCTTCGCCGAGCAAGCCCGCGCCGCGGCCAGCACCGCCGATCTGATCGTCGTCAACCAACATCTGCTGGCCCTCGACTTGGCGCTCGACGGCACGCTGCTGCCCGAGCACGACCTGGTCGTCATCGACGAAGCGCACCAACTCGAAGACATCACGTCGTCGGTGGCGGGGCTCGAGCTCACCGGCGGGCGCTTCGCCGCGTTCGCCCGGCTCGTCCGCGGCGTCGTGGCCAACGACACGCTCACCGCCGACATCGAACGCGCCGGCGACGCGCTGGGCGATGCCATCGACGCCATGAGCGACACACGGCTGCAAGCGCCGATCGCCGACAAGCTCAGAGTGGCACTCAACCAGGCACGCGACCGCGTCGAGCGGGCGTCCAACGCGCTGCGCAATGTGCCCGACAACGCGCCCGGTGACGTGGGTGCGCGCAAGCAACGCGCATTGCAAGCATCGATCACCCTGCTCGTCGACATCGACCTGGTGATGAACTTCGATTCCGAACGCTCCGTCGCGTGGATCGAGCGAGACTCCACCATTCATCTCGCCCCGATCGACATCTCCGACATCATGCGGCGCTCGCTGTGGTCCAAGAAGATCGCCATCCTCACCAGTGCCACGATGCCCAACAACCTCAGCACGCGCTTGGGTCTCGCCGCCGACGAGCACACCATCCTCGATGTCGGCAGTCCGTTCGACTTCGAGCACAACGCACTGTTGTATTGCGCCGCGTCGCTGCCCGACCCGCGCGATCCCGGCTACAAACCCGCAACGCACCGTGAGCTCGAGGCACTCATCTCGGCCGCTGGAGGTCGCACACTCGCCTTGTTCACGAGCTGGGCGGCGATGCGCGAAGCGGTCGAATACCTGCGACCGAGGCTGCCGTGGCCGTTGTTGGCGCAAGGTGACTTGCCCAAGTCCGCGCTCCTCGAACAGTTCAGCGACCAACACGCGACGTCGCTGTTCGCCACGATGGGTTTTTGGCAAGGCATCGACGTACCCGGCCCGTCGCTGTCGTTGGTCGTCATCGACCGGCTGCCGTTCCCTCGTCCCGACGATCCGTTGCTCGCGGCGCGCCGCGCGCTCATCGGCGCAGACGCGTTCTCACAGATCGACGTGCCACGCGCGGCAACGTTGCTCGCGCAAGGCGCCGGGCGGTTGATCCGCAGTGCCACCGATCGCGGCGTCGTCGCGGTGCTCGACCCGCGCCTCGCACGCGGCCGCAGCTACCGGTGGCAGATCATCTCGGCGTTGCCGCCGATGCCGCGCACCCGCGAGCGCGAAGACGCGGAGTCGTTCCTGCGCCGCATCCGCGACGGCGCCTGAGTCAGAAGCCGAGGCGGTCGAGCGAGTTGCCGCGGCGCTGCCAGTCTTTTTCGAGCTTGACGTGCAGCTCCAAGAAGGCACCGGGAGGCAACTTCTCGCGCACGGCACTGCCGACGGCTTTGAGCATGGCGCCGTTCTTGCCGATCGCGATGCCCTTCTGCGAATCGCGCTCGACGAGGATCTCGACTCGGATGCGGGGCCATTCCCATTCGGTGACCCGAGTGGTGATCGAGTGCGGCAACTCGTCGTGGGTCAATCGAAGCAACTGCTCGCGCACCAATTCGGCGACCCACACGGTCTCGTCCATGTCCGACGCTGAATCGATCGGATAGTGCGCAGGCCCCGGCGGCATCAACGACACGATGTGATCCACCAACGTCTTGACCCCGCGACCGGTGCGGGCCGAGATCGGGAAGTACTCCACGAACCCGTACTCACCGGCACGGGCGAGCTGGCTCAGCACCTTGTCCTCGCTGAGACCGTCGATCTTGTTGAGTACGCACAATGTGCTGCGCGGCAGCATCTCGGAGACGAAGTTGTCGCCGCGCGCGATCGGGCCCGACGCGTCGAGCACGAACACCACGACATCGACCCCATCGATGCTCTCGGTTGCGCTCGCGTTGGTGCGCTCACCGAGCGCGGTGCGCGGCTTGTGCAGACCCGGCGTGTCGACGAACACGATCTGCGCGTCGGGCCGGTTGAGCACCCCGCGCACTTGCATGCGCGTCGTCTGCGGCTTGTCGGACACGATCGACACCTTGGTGCCGACGATGCGGTTGACGAGTGTCGACTTGCCGACGTTGGGGCGACCCACGACGGTGACGAAACCCGAATGAATCAGCTCTTCTTCGTTCATCATGGGGACACCGTCTGTTCTTCCCTATCGCCGAGCGGAGTCACTCGCACGCGTGTGATGCGCCGGCCCTGGAGCCGCTCGACCCTGAACCGGTAGCTGTCGACGTCGACAGTCTCACCGACGTCGGGCACATGGCCGAGCGTGTTGAAGATCAACCCACCCACCGTGTCCCAGTCGTCGTCGGGCAGGTTGGAGTCGAGCAGTTCGTTGAGGTCGCTGATCGACAGCCGCCCGTGCACCCGCACGGCACCATCGGCGAGCGTTTCGTGCAGCGGCTCCTCGCGGTCGTACTCATCACGAATGTCGCCGACCAATTCTTCGAGCAGGTCTTCGAGGGTCACGAGGCCGGCAGTGCCACCGTATTCGTCGACGACGATCGCGAGATGGAATTTGCCCGCCTGCATGAGCTCGAGCAACTGATCGGCCTTCTTCGTCTCGGGCACGAATTGCGGCGCGCGCATCACAGTGGTCACTGGCTCGTTGCCTCGCCCGGCTCGTTCCGCCCCCGTCATGTCCTTGACGTACGCCATACCGACGATGTCGTCGATGTCATCGCCGACGACCGGCAGCCGCGAAAATCCGCGGCCGATCGCCACGTCCATCGCTCCGGTGATCGTGCTCGAGCGCGCCACGGTGAGCATGTCGGTGCGCGGCACCATCACCTCACGAGCGATGGTGTCGCCGAACTCGATGACCGACTCGATCAACTCGCGCTCGCCGTGCTCGATGACATCGTCGGCGGCCGCGTGCTGCACGATGCCGAGCAGTTCTTGCTCGGAGACGAACGGCCCTTCGCGCAACCCCTTGCCCGGCACGATGACGTTGGTCAGCCCGATGAGCGCACGGCTGATGAGCGCCAACGGGGGGAACCGCACCAACGCGAACACCGGGCGCGCCGTGATCAACGCGCCCTGATCTCCGTGCAACAATGCCCACGTTTTCGGCAGCGATTCGGCCAGCACGAAGAACACGATGACGTTTACGACGATCGCGACGACGACGCCCGCCACGCCCCACAGATGGTCGGCGACGATACCGGTGAGCACCGCTTGGATCGTCTGCAACACGTTGACGGTGAGCAATACGGGGTTGAGGAATCGCTCGGGTCGCTCGACGAGACGCATCAACAGGCGGCCCGAGCTGCGCCCTTGCTCGGCCAACGTTTGCGCCTTGACGACGTTCATGCGGCTGATCGCGGTTTCGGCGATCGCCAAGAACGAGAGGATCACGAGGATGACGCCGATGGCCACCAGCATCCAAAAGTCAGCAGTGCTGAGCCCCAGCGCGAGAGTCACGATTCGGCGCTTTGATGATGCGCGGTCAACAGCGCTCGTTCACGCGCTTGCATCGCCGCTTCTTCGTCGGGCTCGGCGTGGTCGTAGCCGAGGATGTGCAACACACCGTGCACGACGAGTAGCGCGAGTTCGTCCTCCATGGTCCCGTGGTGCACCGGCGCGTGCGTGCCGGGGTGATCGGGGGCGTTGCGCCCAGCTACTGCGGGGCAGATGAAGATGTCACCGAGCAACAACGGCATGCCCTCGGCGAACGGTTCGTCGTCGGAGTCATCGAGCGGGAACGACAACACGTCGGTCGGCCCCTGCTCACCCATGTGCTGTTCGTTGAGCACCGCAATCTCTTCTTCGTCGACGAACCACAGCGCCAACTCGGCCGGGCCGGTGACGCCCTCGTCGCGCAACACGGCAGTCGCGAGCGCGACCCAACGCGGCGCATCGATCGCCACCGATTGCTCGTCGACGGCAGCGACCGAGAGAGACTCGGGTTGCGCTGCGGTCATGACTGGGATCGGCTGCGGCGCCCACTGCGCGCCGTCGCCTCGGCGGCCTTGGCCTCGTCGAAGCGCGAGTAGGCGTCGACGATGTCCTGCACGATGCGATGGCGTACGACGTCACGGCTGTTGAGATGCACGAACGCCAGATCATCGATGCCGTCGAGTAACGGCTCGATACCCTCGAGCCCGCTGCGCCCACCGGGGACGTCGGCCTGGGTGCGGTCGCCGGTGATGACGGCCTTCGACCCAAAGCCGATGCGGGTCAAGAACATCTTCATCTGCTCGGGCGTCGTGTTCTGTGCTTCGTCGAGGATGATGAAACTGTTGTTGAGCGTTCGACCACGCATGAACGCCAACGGGGCGACCTCGACCTTGCCGGTCTCGAGCAAACGGGCAACACCTTCGGCGTCGACCATGTCGTAGAGCGCGTCGTACAACGGGCGCAGATACGGATCGACCTTGGCCATCATGTCGCCGGGCAAGAAGCCGAGACGTTCGCCGGCTTCGACCGCGGGTCGCGTGAGGATGATGCGCTCGACTTGTTTGGCTTGCAACGCGCGCACGGCCATCGCAACCGCGAGCCAACTCTTGCCCGTGCCCGCAGGCCCGATGGCGAACGTGACGACGTTGGCCGCGATCGCATCGACGTAGCGCTTTTGTCCGCTCGACTTCGGTCGCACCGGCGCGCCGCGCGTCGACTTGAGGATCTGCGTGCTGAGCACTTCGGACGGCCGCTCGTCGTCGCGCACCATGTCGATGGCGCGACCGACGGTGCGCGCGTCGAGGGCGTGGCCTTGCTGTACGAGTACGACCAGCTCTTCGAAAACCTTGCCCACGAGCTCGGCATCGGGGCCATCGATAGTGACCTCGTTGCCCCGCACGTGGATGTCGGAGTTGTGGAAGGCACCCTCGATCTGGCGCAGCAATTCGTCCCGGGGGCCGAGGAGCGCGGTCATGAGGTGGTTACCCGGGACGCTTATCTTCACTGACGTTTGCGGCATGTTCGCCCATAGCGTATTGGTAAATGCGACCTGGCGGAGACGACTCTTTCGATCCGACCCGAGCACGCGCCCGCAAAGGCGACCTGTCGGCGCCGCGGTCGGCCCACCGGCGCAACCCCGATCCGATGGCCGCTCTCGTGCGCTTCGTCGGCGAAGGCGCGGTCGAGCACGCGGCCCGTTCACGGTCGCGCACCCGCTGGCAGCATCAGATCGCGACGGAGGAGGGCACGTGGCCGGGCCTCATGTGCGACCTCGCCGAGACCACGGCGATGACCGTCATCGACACCCACATCGGCCGGCGATTGCAGGGCACGATCGTCGCAGTCGGCAGTGACTTCGTCACCGTCGCCACCACCGCCGGCGGCCATGTCGTGTTGGCCATCGCGGCGATCTCGGCGATCCATCTCGGGCCGGGTGCCCGTGGCCCCGTCGGTCGCGCGTCCACGGAAAACCACACGACGCTGCGAGAATTGCTGGCCGAGCTGGCCGTAGAAAAACCGACGCTGACCTGGCACTTGACCGACCGCACGTCGATCACCGGGCAGCTGGTGGGCGTCAGCCGGGGTTTCGTGCACCTGCGGGTTGACGGGACGCCGTCATCGACGAGTTATCTACCGGTCGGCGACCACACGATGGTCGCTCTCGACGGCTGACGCCGCCACTGGGGCGCGTGGAAAAGTACCGGCGCGCTATTCGTCTTCGGCGGCGGCTCGAACCATCGTCTCTGGATAGAGATGCTCGAGGGTGCCGGGCTCGATGCGACACGACTCGATGAAGCTGTCGACTTCGAGCCGCTTGAGGCGGATGACCCGCCCGAACCGGTACGCCGGCAACTGACCTTCGTCGATGAAGCGGTACAGCGTGCGCGGGGTGATCCCGAGCCGTCGAGCCGCCTCAGCCGTGCTCATCCACTGAACTTCGTCCACTGACATGAAAACGAGCCTATAGCGCACCTAAGAGCGCAAGTTTGGCTTCTTAGGGAATTTATTGAAAAGTAGTCAAATAGGACTGAAAGGGGTGGAAATACACTAATTGGACGTAAAGTCTCGTAGATCCACCTAAGACCACTGGAAGGCGGTACGGGCGAATGACCACCACGACGGCACCGAGCCGTGGCCCCGCAGAATCGACGGCGGCAACCGGCGGAGCCCCCGGCCGTCGCCCCGGTAGTCCGGGCGGGCGCACCATTCGCCCACACCGTGCACTCCCGTCGAGTCGTGCGGTCGTCGGCGCTCTGCTGGTCACGCTCGCCGCGGTCGGTGCGTTCGCCATGAGTCGTCAAGGGAACGGCGCTCCGACCACCCGCTACGTGGTCATGGCTTCTGCAGTGGCGCCGGGGGCACGCATCAAAGCGAGCGACGTCGAGACCCGGGCTATGGAGCTCGACACCCAGGTCGCCGAGCAGACGTTCGCCGCGGTCGACCGGGTCATCGGTGCGGTCGCGTTGGCGCCGATGAATGCCGGTCAGTTGGTGCAGGAAGCCGACCTCGCGCTCGCCACCAAGGTCGATGGTCAGGTGCTGGTTGGCCACGAGCTGACCTTCCCTGTCGAGCGTGATCGCGTTCCCCAGAACTTACGTCGCGGTGAGACGGTAGCGGTGCTGGCCACCTACGGCGCGGGCAGCGACGCCCGCACCACGACGACCGCGCAACAAGCCGTGGTGCTCAGCTTCGACACCGATGGCGACACCATCGGCACCAAACGCAGTGCCCGCCTCACCGTGCTGCTCAGCGACCCTTCGATGGTCATCGAAACCGCGCATGCCAGCCAGGCGGCCGACATCACCATCGTGCGCACCACTCAGGCCGACGCGGCACTGCCGAGCAGCTTCCGGCCCAGCGTCGTGTCGACGACCACGGAGGCGAAGTCCCCATGACCCGCGAACGGTTCGTCGTTCTCGGTCTCGCCCACGTTCGGTCGACGTGGTTTCGCGAGGTCGGGCGATGGTCCACCAACGCAGCCGCGCCGATCGACTTCATAAAATGCGTCTCGGCGGAAGAACTGCTGTCGGTTCTCGACAGCGGCCGCGCGATTTCTGCGATCCTCATCGACTCCGGTTTGCCGGCAATCGATCGCGACCTCGTCGAACGGGCTCGCACGATCGGCGCGGGTGTCATCGTCGTCGACGACGGGCGCGTGCGGCGCAACTGGCAAGAGCTCGGTGTCGAAGCGCTGCTGGCCGCCGACTTCGATCGTGACGACCTGCTCGACGC
This sequence comes from Acidimicrobiales bacterium, assembly GCA_039934635.1. Classification (GTDB taxonomy): domain Bacteria; phylum Actinomycetota; class Acidimicrobiia; order Acidimicrobiales; family WLNW01; genus DATLFA01. The sequence continues at coordinate 3,749 of JBDTLT010000086.1, read as the reverse complement.
ACTAGAGACGCACAGCACGCCGATACGTGCGGCCGAACACGCCCTGCTCGGCGATGTGCCCGGCGGCGACGTGTGGCGAGGTCATCTCGTGGCCGTCACCGGAGCGGGAGGCGTCGGTACGTCGACCGTCGCGATGGCAATCGCCCAAGGCGTTGCCCGCGATCCGCGCAATCGTGGGCTTGTCGCGCTCGTCGACCTCGCGCTCGATGCCGATCAAGCATTGCTCCACGACGCCGGCGACGTAGCGCCCGGCCTTCAAGAACTCGTCGAGGCCCACCGCGCCGGCACACCACCGGTGCACGACGTGCACGACTTCCTGTTCGACGACGAGCGGCGCGGCTACTCACTGCTGGTCGGCCTGCGGCGCCACCGCGACTGGACCGTCATCCGGCCAAAGGCATTTGCCGCCGCGCTGTTCAACCTGCAACGGGCGTTCCGCTTCGTTGTCGCGGACATCGAAGGCGATCTCGAAGGCGAAGAAGGCACCGGTTCACTCGATGTCGAAGAACGCAACCTGCTCGCACGCCACAGCGCCACTCGCGCCGACGTGGTCGTCATCGTCGGATCGTGCTCCATCAAGGGCATTCGTGCGCTCGCTCGAACGACACACGAGCTCCGCGCCCTCGGCGTCGAGCCCCGCCGCATGATCACCGTTGTCAACCGAGCACCTCGCAACCCGCGCCTGCGCGCCGACATCTCCCGTACCATCGCAGAGCTCGCCGACGAACCGACCCTCGCCAACCCGATCTTCCTCAGCGAACGCAAACGCATCGACCAATGCCTGCGCGACAGCACCCCGCTCCCCGACGCGGTCTGTGCATCGATCGCACGCGCCGTCGCGCACACACTCGACCACACATCACGCAACCACACCCCCGAAGCCGAGCCCACCCTGGTACGGCCCGGCAGCTTCGGCGCATGGTCGAGCGACACCGGCCCCGCCGAAGGGCTAACCGCATGACCAGCGATCTACTCCACTCCCCACTCGAGGTCGTCGAACAAGCCGTACTCGCTCGCGCCAAACACAGCGCACTCGACGTCTCCTCCAACGAGGGCGCGCACCTCATGCGCACCTTCATCGACGAGGAGATCGAACAATGGAACGCCGACCATCGCCGCGGCCTACGACCATTCGACCTCACCAACCCCGAACTCGTCGCCGAACGCGCCTACCGAAACCTCACCGGCTACGGGCCCCTCGGCCCACTTCTCGCGGACGACGACGTCTGGGAGATCATGGTCAACGCGCCAGACCAGATCTTCGTAAAGCGGCATCGCGGACTCAGCGGCTATCACCACGAAGTGTTCCACGACGACGAGCACGTGACCCGCACCGTGACCAAGATTCTCGACGATGCGTCGGGATCGCATCGCAAGCTCGATCCATCCGAAGGCTTGCAAGACGCGCAGCTCGACACCGGTGCTCGTGTACATATCGTGCACGGCGACATCGCGCGCGGCGGACACCTGATGATCAACATCAGGAAATTCGTTGGCATGCAATATCACGAACTGGACGAGCTCGTCGATGCCGGCACGCTCAGCGGGCGGACCGCCGCGTTCTTGCGCGCCTGCGTGCGGGCGCGTCGCACCATCGTGTTCTCCGGCGCGCCGGGGTCGGGCAAGACGACGATGTTGTCGTGTTGCGCAGCCGAACTCGACCCGGCGCTTCGCGTCGTCGTCGCGGAAGAAGTGTTCGAAGCCGACATCCCGTTGGCCAACGTCGCGAGCATGCAAACTCGAGCCGCGCGCGTCGATCGTCCGGCCATCGACCTTCGTAAGCTCGTCGCAGGATTCCTGCGTATGGCACCCGATGTCGCGATCGTCGGCGAGGTCCGCGACCGTGAAGCGCTGCCGCTCTTGTTGACGCTCTCGTCCGGCGTGCAGGGGTTCACCACCATCCACGCGGGCTCGGCCCGCCAAGCGCTCACTCGCCTGCGCTTCATCTGTCAACTGTCCGATACGGCCAACGAACTTCCGATGAGCGCGCTCAACAGCCTCGTCGCCGAGTCGATCGACGTCGTCGTTCATTGCACCCGCACCGCCACCGGCCCGAGAGTCTCGTCGATCGTCGCGGTCGAAGATCTCGCCGGTGGCATCGACAGCGTGCAATTCACGGCGACCGAAGTGTTTGCCCGGGCGAGCAGCGACCAACCCTTGGTGTGGACAGGGCATGTTCCCTCGCGCCTGACGCGTTCACTGGCTGACGCCGGGTTCGACCTTCGCTCGGTGCTCGGCGCCACGCCCGCAGCGCACGAGTCACGCCCGTGATCGCGTTGGTCGTCGCCCTCGCCGCCGCGCTGGGTGCGCATCTGCTCTACACCGCCGTGTCCTTCGGTTGGAGTGGCTGTCGCCTCGGCCCACGCCGCGCCACGCCGCGAGTGCGTCGTCGACTGGCCGTCGACGAATGGCTCGTGCAGGCCGGCCTGCCCGATCTCCGTCGCCGCGAGTTCGTCGCGGTGCTTGCCACACTCGCGGCGATCGGAGCACTAGCCGGCGCCTTCCTCTTCGGCAGCGTCTTGCCCGCTATCGCACTCGGCCTGTTCTCGATGTCGTTCCCGGTCGCTTCATACCGTCACCGCCGCGAAGCAAGAGCCGCCGCCGCGATCGACGCATGGCCACGCATGATCGAAGAGATTCGCATTCTCACCACGAGCGTGGGGCGATCAGTACCACAGGCACTATTCGAAGTCGGCCAAAACGCACCAGCCGAGTTGCGTCCCGCCTTCAGCGCGGCGCACCGCGAGTGGCTCTTGTCAACGGACTTCCGCCGTACCGTGTCGCTCCTCGAAGCCAAGCTCGCCGACCCGACTGCCGACATGGTCTGCGAAACCCTCCTCATCGCGCACGAGGTCGGCGGCAGCGATGTCGACCACCGTCTCGAATCGCTCGCCGACGATCGCCGTCAAGACATGCAGAGCCGCAAGGATGCCAGGGCACGCCAAGCCGGCGCGCGATTTGCCCGGCGCTTCGTGCTCATCGTCCCCCTCGGCATGGCGCTCGCGGGCATGTCGGTGGGCAACGGCCGCTCGGCGTACCAGACCCCCACGGGCCAGGTGCTCGTGTGCGTCGCCATCGCGATGGTCGTGCTGTGTTGGTGGTGGGCCGGCCGCATCATGCGCCTGCCGACGACAAATCGAACGTTCAGCCAATGAGCCGCGTCGTCGTCATTCTCGCCATCGCGTTCTTCGCCGGCCTCGTCCTCGTATTGTCCGAGTTGAACTGGTTCTCACGGCGATCACTCATCGAACGCATCCGGCCCTACGCGCCGCTCGCGGTCGCCAACAATTCGCGAACGGGCATCTTGTCGGTCGCGTCATTTCGCGAAGTCGTCGCCCCGCTGTCACGAGCGATCGGCGAACGATTGGCCAGAATGTTTGGCGTCAACGAAGAACTCGGGCTGCGCCTCGAGCGCATTCACGCCGCCATCGACGTCACCGAACATCGCGTGCGCCAGGTCGGCTGGATGGCCATCACATTCATCGCGGTAACAGGCGTCACCGCCGCGCTGCAGCTCCCCACCAGCGTCGGCATTTTGCTCATCTTCGGCGCACCGATGCTTGCATTTCTGGTCATCGAGCAACGAGTCTCGGCAGCGTCGACACGCTGGCAGCGCGAGATCTTCGAGCAGCTCCCGATCTTGGCCGAGCAACTCGGGCTACTACTCGGCGCCGGCTTCTCGTTGGGATCGGCGCTCAACCGTCTCGCCAAGCGCGGCACCGGTGCGTGTGGCATGGACCTGCGCCGAG
>JBDTLT010000085.1:0-20368 GCA_039934635.1 Acidimicrobiales bacterium | reverse complement strand
ATAGCTCAGCATCGAAGCGAATTCGACACTTACTTTGTTCCCCAGACGCGCAACACTCAGGCAGTCGAAACTTTCTCGACGTCCTATCGAAACTCACCACCGGCAAGCAGGGCTTCGCCAAACCGGTGAGCACGATGCGTCACACAACCTCCTGGCTCGGGGCACTGTGTACCCCCGCATCATGCGATGCGAAACACGATCGTAACCAAGACCGCGAATCTTTATGGCGCCGGGACACAACTTTGACCCTGCTGCACGTTCGCGGGTGACGTAAGTCGTCCGTATACCCCACGCTCATGCGTTGCCAAACCCCTACACGAAATAACGCTACGGCGGTATGAGGCATTTGGTTCAAGGATCGTGCCGCTGCCGATGAATGATCAGTGCGAGTCTGCTTTGGTCGCGTCGGGCCGCATCGATGCCGCCGCGTCACTGTCGTGCACGAACAACGAAGCGATGATGCCGAGCGCGGCGAGCACCGCCGCGGCGAACAGCGCTTGATGAAACGCGGTGACGCGCGCGTTGAGCACGGCGAGATCGCCGTTGGGCATCGCCTTGCTGACGAGCGAGTCGGTGCGGCTCGTGAGCACCGTCGCCAGTGTCGCGACGCCCAACGCCGCGCCGATCTGGCGCTGTGTGCTGAAGATCGATGACGCCCGGCCGGTGTCGTCCGGCGGCACGCTCGCGAACGTCGCCGCTTGCAGAGGAATGAACGCGAACGCCATTGCGAGACCGCGCCCGAACATGAGCAACCGTATGTACCAGAGACTGGTGCCGAGATCGATGAATACGAAGCAACTCGTGACCAGGGTCGTCATCGACAGACCGAACACGAGCAGCCGGCGCGGCCCGATTCGTGGATAGATCTTGCCGACGACACGCGCCATGATCATGACGCCGAGCGCCTGAGGGAACGTGGTGAGGCCAGATTGGAGTGCGCTCAGGCCGCGTAGCTCCTGAAGGAACAGCGGTAACAAGAAGATGAGTCCGAGCAAGCTGCCACTCGACATGAGCGACGCGATGTTGGTGGTGCGGAACAGGCGGTTGCCGAAGAGCCGCAAGTAGAGCATCGGGTACGGAATCCGCAACTCTACGATCACCAATGCGACGAAGGCGAACATGCCGCCGACGCCGGTGAGCACCACGACGCCGGACAGCCAACCCTTGTCGGGCGCGGTTGCCAGCGCGTAGAGCACGAGCGCAAGCCCGGCTCCCGACAACACGAACCCCCACACGTCGAAGCCACCGGCGCGCGGCTCGGTGTGCTCTTCGAGATAGAGCGCGGCGAACACGAATCCGGCGATGCCGATCGGTACGTTCACATAAAAGATCCATCGCCACGAGGTGTGTGTGACGATGAGGCCGCCGAGAACGGGACCGAGCGCAGGCGCGAGGACTGTTGGAATCGCGAGTATCGAAGACGCCTGAGCGCGCTCACGTGGGGGGAACGCACGGAACAACATTGCGGTTCCCACCGGCGTGAGCATTCCGCCGCCGACGCCCTGGAGCACGCGAAACGCGATCAGCGAGCCTGCGCTCCAAGATGCGCCACACAACGCCGAAGCACCGGTGAACATCGCGAGGGCGAAGAGGAACGTCTTCTTCGTGCCGAATCGGTCGCCGATCCACCCAGCCGCGGGGATCCACACTGCCAGGCTGCAGAGATAGCCGGTGACAACCCATTCGATCGTCGTGCGCCCCACGCCGAAGTGGGCACGCAGTTGGGGGATCGCCACGTTGATGATGGTCGTATCGAGGATGTCCATGAACGTGCCGAATACGAACGCAACTGCGACAAGGTATTGGTATCGAACGTTGCGAAGACCCATCGGTGACGATCAGGGGATGCGCAGTAAGCGGGCAGGGTTTTCGCATGTCATCTGGCGCAATTGCGTCTCGGATGCGCCGAGCTCCCAGAGCGCGTCGACATACTCGAGCAGCCCCGCGGCCGGGCGCGGCAACTCACTGTTCCACCCGTAGTCCGTCGCCAGGACGATGCGCGCGGGACCAATGGCCTCGATCGCCTTCACGACCTCACTCACCGACGGCCCGTGACCCGCCATGCACGTGGCCGCGGCGAGTTCGATATGCGCGCCGAGATCGGCGAGTTCGATGCACTCCTGCACGGACAGGCGCGGGCCGGCTCCTGCATTCATCGCGTGCGTGACCACGAGGCGTCCTCGCTTGCCGAAGTTGCGCGCCAGCGCGAAATGCTCGGCGGTAGAAGTGTGCCCGGTCGCGGCGATCGCGTCGTACTGCGCGACGAGGTCGAGGATCTCTTCGACCTCTGGCACCAGCCGCTGTTGCTCGTCCAACAGTTCGATGCCGGGGCCGGGGATGCCGAGCAGCGCGGCAACGCCGTTGACGACGTCTTGCTGACTCGAGATCGTGGGCAGCCACACGATGGCCGCGCCGTCCCGCAATGCCGTTTCGACCGCGGCAGGGTTGAGCCCGCCTACACAGAAATCGCAGCAGATCGAACCGTAGACCTTGACGTCGTCGACCGACTGCGCGACCGCGTAGGCCACCGAATTCGATGGGAAGTCGTGGGACTTCAACACGAGTGCCGCAAAACCGAGCGCGGCAGCGTCTTGCGCCGCCTCGAACGCATCGACGCTGTGCGGCACACCGATCACCGACTCGGGGCCGAAGTGACAATGGAGGTCGATCGCCCCGTCCAACACGATCTTGCTCATACGACGAACGTCCCCCGGCGCAAGAGCTTCCATCCGCCGGAAGCCCAGTTGCCGCCGTCGAGATGCAACGTCGAACCCGTCACGAACTTCGACATGTCACCGGCGAGGTAGGCGACGGCCGCCGCCGCGTCATCGACGGTGCCGTCATCGGGCAGCGGCTGCAGGAACCATGCGTCTTCGGATACCGCCTGCATTGCTTCGCCGAGCTCCAAGCTGCCTTCGGTGTGGATCATGTCGGGCGCCATGCAGTTGATGCGTATGCGACGAGGCGCGAGCTCGAGCGACAAGCTCTTGGTGAGGCTGGCCTGCGCGGCTTTCATGGCGGCGTAGACGGCCACCCCGGGGGCGGCGCGATGCGCTTCGATCGACGTGATATTCACGATCGATCCGCCGCGTTCGTCCATGAGTGGCAGCGAGTTGCGGATGAAGTGCGTGACGCTGGTGAAGTTCTCCGCGATGATCGCCATCTCACCTTTGGCATTGACCTTGTCGAACGGTGCGAAGAAGGTGCCGCCGGCGTTGTTGACCAAAATGTCCACCCGCCCGAATTGCGACGCGATGGATTCGAACATCGCATCGACTGCGGGTCGGTCGCGAACATCGAGGCAGACGGCGAGAACCTGGCGTCCCGTGGCGCGAACCCGTTCGGCCGTGGCCTCGAGAGTGGTGGCGTTGTGATCGCAGATTGCGAGATGGGCACCGAAGTTGGCCAGCGTCGACGCGACGGCCGCACCGATGCCTTGCCCCGCTCCCGTGACGATCGCCACGCGATCGGTCAGCAACGCGTCCGATGGTTGCATCCCCATGATCTTGGCTCCTTGCTGTGTCTTGCCGAGCGTGAGATCTTTGCACGTCGCGCGTTGGGCGTCGTCGTGACAACCGAAAGGAATCGATCGTGGTAGAGCAAGTTCCCGCTCCTGACCTCCTGCAGTTGGCCGGCAAGGTGGCGGTGGTGACCGGCGGCGCGCAAGGCATCGGTGAAGGCATCGTCGATGCGTTCGTCGATGCAGGGTCGTCGGTGGTAGTTGCCGACATCAACGGTGACGGAGCCGAACGTGTCGCCGCCGCGGTACGTGCTCGCGGCGGTGTCGCGTACGCCGTCGAGGCCGACATTCGCACGCCGCAGGGCATTGCCGCGATGGTGGCGGCCGCGGATCAGCTGGGCGGCCCGGACGCAGTCGTCAACAACGCGGGTGGCGATTTTTCGTACATCAGCGGCAGGGGAGCGGCCGGGGTGCAAAGCGTCTTCGACGTCGACCGCGAGTACTTCGATGCCTGCGTGGAATTGAACCTCAAGGCCACGTTCTTTTGTTGCCAAGCGTTCGCTCGCTGCATGATCGATCACGGGCGAGGGGGTTCGATCGTCAACATCACGTCGTTCCAGGGCACCAACGCCTCGCCCGGCTATCCGGTCTACGGGCCGGTCAAGGCGGCCATCGCACAGCTGACGCGCACGCTTGCCTACGAGCTCGGCCGTCACGGCATTCGCGTGAACGCCGTCGCGCCGACGTTCATCGAGAGTCCGCGTGCGGCAGACCTGCCTGCCCACCGGCGCGAAGCCGCCGCACGAGCGATGCCCGTCGGTCGTACCGGCACGGCACGCGACCTTGCGATGATGGTCCTCGCGCTGAGTTCGCCCGCGTTCGGCTACTACACCGGCCATCACATTGCCGCCGACGGGGGTCTGGGGTTGACGACGGCGCGCCTCCCGATCCTCTTCGATCTCGAGTCGGTCTGAGCATCGATGTCGGCTTCCTCGCACCAACCCTCGGCCCCGTTCGCGCCGGGCTCGATCATTTACAAGCCGTACATCTGCGACGGCGATGCCGACGCCCGCGTCGACGACCTGCTGAGCCAGGCGCGTGCCGCGGAAGCGGCCGGTTTCGACGGTGTCTGCGTCAGCGAACACCACTTGGGGTTCCCCGGATATTTTCCCAACCCGCTCCAAGCGGTGAGCTGGATACTCGGTGCGACCGAACGCATCTGGGCCGCCCCCGCTCCGATGCTGGTATTGCTGCGCCCGGTCGCACTCGTCGCCGAAGAGTTGGCGTGGCTCGCGGCGCGCTACCCACAGCGAGTGGGCGCCGCGTTCGCCGCCGGTTCGATTGCTGCGGACTTCGAGCTCGCCGGTACCGACCAACAAGAGCTCGTCGCTCGATTCGAGACGGCGCTGCGCACGATCTGTGGGCTCTTGTCGGGCGATGTCCCCGACGAGCTGTGTGGAGACCCGGCCCTTCGCCGCCTGCGCGACCATCCCATTCCCGTGGCGTCCGCGGCGTCGTCGCTCACCGCGTGCCGCCGCGCCGCCCGCCTGGGGTGCGGCGTGCTGCTCGAGTCGGCCATCACGACCGAAGAGGTGACGCGGCAGGTTGCGGCGCATCGCGACGCCGGCGGCACAGGCCCCATAGTGCTCGTGCGCCGCGCGTGGATCGGCAGCGATCCGCCGGTCGAACTCGAGCGCGCCCGCGACCAACTCGTACGCGCGACCGTGCCCGACTATCGCAGAGGTGCGTGGCTCGACCCCAAGGACGTGATCATGCACGGCAGCGTCGACGCGGTGGCCGACCAGCTGGTCGCGACCATGCAGACCACCGGCGCGCAGGTGCTCAACTTGCGCGTGCACGTGCCGGGCTTGGCGACGGCAGACGTGATCCGACAGATCGGTCTGGTCGGTGAGACGTTGCCCGTGATCAGGGCTGCGTGGGCTCGATCCGCCCCAGCGTGATCTTCATGCCCTTGTATGGCTCGAAGTGTGCTTCGTCGAGCACATCGAAGCGACCCTTCCACGGGGGAAGGTCGGCGAAGCTGCTGCGATGCGTCACGTTGACGCCGTAAGCCTTGGCGCGTTCGGCCGTCTCGTCGAGATCCTCGACGCCGTAGACGATGTTGTAGACGCCTTCGCCGTGTTCGTCGAGAAACTTGGTGAAGCGTTCGCCGACCGCACCGATGTCAGGTGACGGCGAGATGAGCTCTAGCCCGCTCTCCAACGAGATCAAGATGCGAAGGCCGAGTTCGGGGCGGCTCGAATCTTCGAACTTCGCGCCGAGGACATTCGAAAGGAACTCCGCGGCGCTGTCGAAGTTTTCTGGGCGGAAGCAGTAGACGACGTGACTGACTTTGTTCTTCGGCTGTTGCACGCTCGACACGTTAGCCTGCCGTCGGCTCACGAACGAAGGTAGTCGTCGTTGGACGCGGAGTTGCGGGCACAAGTCATCGACGCATTGCGTGACACCGGTCGCTATGGCCCCGGCTTCGAAGTATTGCGTCAAGCAGTGAGCGGTTCACGACAGAACTATCTGTTGCGCGTTGATGATGCCGCGAGCGATCAAGCCGCAGTCGTGTGGTGCCGCGCCACCTACGAATCCATTGACGATTCATTCGCCGGCCGATTCACGCTCGCGCGTGAAGCCGGCATCCTCCAAAAGCTGACAGCCCTGCCCGTGCGGGTGCCGCAGGTCCTCGGCAGGTCGGCGAGTGGCCGCGCACTCATTCAGTCGTGCATCGACCAGCGTGATCCGGTCGACGCGGCCATGCGCGAGCGCGATATCGCCGGGTTTTTCGATGCGCTGGACCAGATGTATCTGCTCGACCCGCGGCTGGTACTGCCCGCCGACGAGATCTCCGCACTGCGCAGTCCGGCGCACGCGGTGCAGTCAGAGGTGACCGCGTGGGCGACGCTCGCGCAGCAACTGCTGACAGCCGACCGCTTGTCCGAGGTCGAACGCCTCGGCATCGTCCGCGACGTCGCCCGACGCGTCGATGACGTGCTGGCCGAGTTGACCTCGGTGCGCATCCCTGACGTCGGCCCCTCGTTGGATTTCGTGCATGGTGACGCCGGTCGTGCAAACTATCTCGTCGATCAGGCGGGCGAAGTCTGGATCATCGACTTCGAGCTCGCGCACGCCGGATCACGCTTGGAGGACTTCGCGTGGATCGAGCTGCGCGGACTCGAACAAGACGAGCACGTCTGGCGGCGCCACGTGGTCGAGCGGCTCGACCTGATGCCGGGCCGTGCCGTCGACGCGTATCGCTACTTCCGCATGCTGATCTACTTCCGCTCGGTCGTCGCCATCGCGGCACGTATCGCCGCCGATCCCTCGCACTCGTTCGCGACCTACCTCGCGCAGCGCTTCGTCGAGAACGAGACTCTTGGGTGGTTGAGCGCAGTTGCGTTGCCTCACGCCGACGGTCGCCCCCGATCGCGACCGATGGACGATCCATCGGCGGCGTTCACGCCGGCGAGCGAGGTGCGCCTTCGGGCCTGGCAACAGTGGACCGAATCCATCGACGCGCTAATGACAGGAGCATCATGATTTTCTTGGTTCGTTCGACGATCCGGTCCGGGTCCACCGATCACCCCGACTGGGCCCGGCTGCTCGAGCAAGAGCGCGTGCAGGGGCGCCAGCTGCACGCTTCGGGCGTGGTCAAGCATGTGTGGCGGGTGCCTGGGCGCTACGAGGCCGTGACGATCTTCGAGGTGGGGAGCACCGAAGAGCTCGACAAGATCCTGTGGACCTTGCCGCTCTGGCGCTTCATGGACATCCATGTCGAAGCGCTCGCAGTTCACTATTACGACAACGCCGAAGCGACGCGTTTCGAGGACATCGTGCAGGCCTGATCGCCTTCACACGGGCGTCGCGTTGGCGACCGGCACGCCGAAGGTCTGACACCACACGAGCACCGACCACGCGCCGCTGCTCAAATCGACAGTGGCGGGCACATCGTAGAACTGTGTGCCGCGATTGCCGCGCAGGTCATCGAGGCGAGTGCCCGCGTCGCGCTTGTCTCGATCGGCGCCGGGTACGACGTAGAGGTCGTAGTCGGGGCCTGGCTGGATGTCGAAGTCCTCGAGGCCGATCACGTAGCGACCGTCGGCCTGCCGGTACACCGCCACGGTGCCCGATGCCCGGTGATCGATGCCACGGAATTGCCCGACCCGGATGCGGACCGGGCTGATCTCCGTAGACGACGGGGCACTGGTCGTCGACGGTGCGGCGACCGGCGACGTGGCTGACGGCGTCGTTGGGCTCGAGGGAGCAGCCGCAGTGGTCACGGGACTTGCCCCGGGAAACGCTTCGACGACCGTGTCATTGTCGTACGCGGGCACCACGACCACCGCCAGGACCGCCGCCGCGCCAACCGCAAAGACGCCGAGCCGCGCGGACCGCCAGGGCACCAGCCGTGCCGAGAGCAGACGGGCGCCCAGCCATACGACGGCGCTGAGCGCCATCAGCGAGATTGCTCGGGTGCTCTTGAATGCGCTGGTTGCGGCATCGGGTTCGTCGATGAAGAAGACGGTCAACCCGACCGCGAGAAGGACTTCTGGCGCCAGTTCGTACCAGCGGGGCCTCGATGTCAGCATCCTCAATAGTGTCGGCCGAGCAGTGCGGCGTTACAAGTGATCAACCGAGCATGGACAGGCCACCGTCGCAGTGAATGATCGAACCGTTGATGCACAGCGCCGGTGCCGAGCAGAGGAACGCGCAGGTGAACGCAATTTCGCGCGGTGTCGTGCCGCGCCCGATCGGGATGCGCGAGATCGTCTGGCGGCGGTTGTCGTCGCCGATGAGGAACGGATGGGTCGCCGGGTCGCGGATCGTGTCGGTGAATCCGGGGTTGATGTCGTTGACGGTGATCCCGTGTTGACCGAGGCCGGCGGCCAACGATTTCGTGAGCGTACGCAGCGCGCCCTTTGCCGACGAGTGGGGGGCGCGGGTCCAGCCGCCGCGGTAGCCGTCGGGCCCGTTCATGTGGATGATGCGTCCGTAGCCGGCGTCGCGCATCGCAGGAGCGAAGGCTTTAGCCAGGTACCACGACGCCGTCAACTGTTGGTTGAGATACTCGTGCCAGTCCTCGTTGGTGGTCTCCCAAAAATCCTTGAACGGGCGTCGCGCCGCGTTGCTCACGTAGATGTCGACGCGACCGAAGGCCGCCTCGGCGCGCTGTTGCATCTCGTCGACGACCGCGAGGTCAGCCGGTTCGCCCATGACCACCAGTGCCTCGGCACCGAGTGCCCGGGCCTCTTGCTCGACCGCGTCGGCCTCGGCCCGGTTGGACCGGGCGTTGATGATCACGTTGGCGCCGCGTGCGGCGAACTCGAGGATGATTGCCCGCCCGATGTTGCGTCCCGATCCCGTCACGAGGATCGTCTTTCCGCTGAAATCCAGTTCTGCGTCCATACTTGTAGCTTCTACCAGAACCACGAATGAGAGGGGATTGCGATGACCGCAGCGAGGGCTTCGTTCAAATCCTTCGACGAGTCGACCCGCGAAGACTGGGCGATCATCTCCGTCCAGCTCGATGCGACGCAGCGCATGGTCGCCGACCGCATCCTCGAGCAGTTGCGCTATCTCGAGAACGATCACGGTGGTTTCCCCGTCAGCCGCCTCGAGCATTCGTTGCAGACGACGACTCGCGCCGAGCGCGATGGCCGCGACGAGGAGTACTTGATGTGCGCGTTGCTGCACGACATCGGCGACACGCTCGCGCCCTACAACCATCCACAAGTCGGCGCCGCGATCGTCAAGCCGTTCGTTTCAGAGGCCAACCACTGGATGGTTGCGCACCACGGCATCTTCCAGGGCTACTACTTCTGGCATCACATCGGCATGGATCGCAACACGCGCGACGCGTATCGCGACTCGGAGTACTACGAGTACACCGCGGAGTTCTGCGCCAAGTACGACCAAGTGGCCTTCGACACCGACTATCGCAGCGCGCCCCTCGACTATTACGAGCCGCTGGTGCGCCGGTTCTTCACACCAGCGTAAGCGTTACTGCTCGTAGTGCTCGACCGTGGCGATGCCACGGGCTTGCGAATCGTCGGCGTCCTCGCCGAACTCGCGGTGCGCGCGGCGCTGGCGTAGCAGATCCCAGCATTGGTCGAGCATCTCTTCGAGTTGTCGCATGCGGCTGTCGTCGACCATCTCGCCGGAGTGCCGCAGCCCGTGCTCTTCCTCGACCATCGTGCGGATCCGCTTGAGGATCTCTTCATCTTCCATGGGTGGAGTCCTCCTGTCGTGGTGTGCGCTTCACCCGTGGTGATGCCCGTAGGGCCCGTGTGAGTGGGTGTGAGTGCCGGTCTCGGTGTGCGTGTGAGTGGTGGAGATCAGTGGCTGCGCCACCGGTTCGTGGCCGTTGCCGGCGAAAGTCCAGGAAGACGGTTCGCCGACGGTCTCGTGGAGTATGCCTCGGCGTTCGAGTGTACGCAGGTGTGCCATCGCCTCGGCAACCGCAGCACGCCGCATGAACCCCTCGATACGATCCCAAGAGCGCGACCAATGCATGCGTTCCGCGATACCCCACGCGGTGGTGACGCCCTGGCCGATGGCGACAACGATCTCTTCGAAGCGATGCTGGTGGTGCACCCGCAGTTCTTCGAGACGCCCCTGCAATCCGACGAAGCGATGTTCGTGTGCGGGGAGTACCTCGTCGGCGTCGTAGTTCTCGAGCTTGTCGAGTGACTCGAGGAAGTCGCCCAATGGGTCGTCCCCTGCTTGCGGGTGAAATGGGATGTTGGGCGTGATGCGCGGCAGCACGTGATCACCCGAGAGCATGAGTTGGTAGCGCGGCTCCCAGAAACACAAGTGACCGGGGGAATGCCCGGGGGTCCATATCGCCGAAAGATCCCAGCCGGGAACGTCGGGCCGTTGTCCGTCTTCGAGCAGGACGTCGGGTTGCACCGCGTCGACGAGCGCACGCAACGGCATCGCGGCTTGTTGTAGCGACACCATCTCGGCCTCTGGCGCGCCGAGACGGCGCAGCATCGAGCCCACTCGTTCGAGAAGATCGGTGGGTTCGTCGTAGCGATCGGTGATCAGCGCGGCGTCGGCGGGGTGCAACGAGATCCACGCGCCCGACGCCTCACGTACGCGGCCCGCGAGCCCGTAGTGGTCGGGATGGATGTGCGTCACCAATACGCCGCGCACGTCGCTCATCGCGAAGCCCGCCTCACCGAGGCCGGCCGAGAGCGAGTCGAACGCCTCGTCGGTATTCCACCCGGCATCGATGATGTAGGCGCCCCGATCGGTCTCGAAGACGTAGACGTACACGTAACGCAACGAGCTGTTGGGCAGCGGAACCGGCACGCTCCACAGCCCCGGTCGCACTCTCTCGACTGGGGGTAGGGGCGATACGGAGCTCATGGTGGCGTTGTCTAGCATTCTGCGAGCCTCCGCGAGGAGTACGGTTCTCCTTGCTTGGTTGCCGGCAACCGGGGGTCACGAGCCATGGCGTTCGATGTCGTCATACGCAACGGTTGGGTCGTCGACGGCACCGGCATGCCTCCGTACCGGGCTGACGTGGGCCTGCGGGACGGTTTGATCGCGTCGGTGGGCCGTATTCGGGAGCACGGCGACCGCGACATCGATGCCGAGGGTCATGTCGTGACGCCTGGCTTCATCGACGGCCACACGCACATGGACGCACAAATCTTCTGGGATCCGCTCGGTTCGTGTTCGTGTTGGCACGGCGTGACGACGGTCGTGATGGGTCACTGTGGTTTCACGCTCGCGCCTGCCAGTGCCGAACAGAGTCAACTGGTGGTGCGCAATCTCGAGCGCGCCGAAGATATCTCTGGTGCGGCGATGGCCGCCGGTATCGACTGGACCTGGACGACTTTTGCCGAGTATCTCGATGTCGTCGATCGTCTGCCCAAGGGCATCAACTACGCCGCCAACATCGGTCACTCGGCGTTGCGCACGTTCGCGATGGGCGAGCGCGCGTTCACCGACGAGGCCACTGCCGACGACCAGCGAGCCATGGCCGACGAGTTGCGCAACGCGTTGCGCGCCGGCGCGTATGGGTTCACCACTTCGCGCACGCATCATCACGAGACCTCCGACAACCGGCCCGTTGCGTCGCGACTCGCGTCGTGGGACGAGCTGCGCTACCTCGTCGGTGTGATGGGCGAGCTCGGTGCAGGTGTCTTTCAGCTCGTCGAAGATCC
The DNA here is from genome assembly GCA_039934635.1 of Acidimicrobiales bacterium. Lineage (GTDB taxonomy): Bacteria > Actinomycetota > Acidimicrobiia > Acidimicrobiales > WLNW01 > DATLFA01. The sequence goes on along the minus strand of JBDTLT010000085.1, from coordinate 8,725 downwards.
ACCGAACGAAGACGAGCGAGCCGCCCGCGACGCGCGATTGATCGACCTGGCGGTCGAGTCGGGCATACCGTTTGCCATCGGCGCCACCGGCTCCAGCACCCGATCACTCGATCTCATCGATGCCACCGCCGCGGCGGGTGGTCGCATGTTTGGGCTGACGCATTGCCGCGGCATCGGCACGATGTCGTCGTTCAAGACGCAGCTGGCGTTCGACTCGTTGCCCGAGTGGCAACAGGTGCGCGCGCTACCGGCCGACGACTTGCGCCACGCGTTGCGCGATCCCGAGGTGCGCGCCCGATTGGTGTGGGCCGCCCACAACGGACCCTACGGGCGCGCCATCGGTGGCGAGGCTCGCAAGCCCGACTTCGAACGGATGCAGGTATTGGCGCGGCCCGTGCCACCGCACCTGACCGTTGCCGAGATGGCGCGTGCCCGCGGCGTCGATCCCGTCGAGTTGATGATCGACCTCGCGCTCGAATCAGATTTCGAACAGTTCTTCGTGCAGACGAACTCTCCTTTTGACCACGCCGGTGTCAAGCAGGTGATGAAGCACCCCCGCACGGTGATGGCGTTCTCCGACGCCGGTGCACACGTCAGTCAGATGTCCGACTGCTCGATCCAAACGCACTTCCTCGCGCACTGGGTGCGCGATTGCCAGGACTTCACTCTCGAAGAGGCGGTCCGCATGCTGACGCTCGCTCCTGCACGCGCGTGGGGTTTTCATGACCGCGGCATCCTGCGCGAAGGCTTCGTGGCCGACCTCAACGTCTTCGACGCGGCACGCGTCGCGCCAGCCATGCCCACCGTTGTCAACGACCTGCCCGCCGGGGCGCGGCGCATCAAGCAGACGGCGGTCGGGTTCCTCGCCACCATCGTGGCCGGCGAGGTAGTGCACGACCGTGGCGAGCACACCGGCGCGTTGCCGGGCACGCTGATCCGTGGTCCACTCGCACGTAGCGCGAGCAACCAACGGCAGACCATCGAGAAGGGCGCACGATGAGCGACTACCCCTGGATCATCTCGGTCGACGACCACGTGGTCGAACCTCCGACGTTGTGGTCAGACCGTCTGCCTGCGCGCGATCGCGACGTGGGGCCGCGGGTCGTGCGCGATACGTGTCGCACGGTTGCGGATCCCGAGACGCTCGCCGTGCGCTATGAGCGCGGCGGCGAGGGACCGGTCACCGACTTCTGGCTCTATGAAGAAGTGACCAAGGTGGTTCCGCGCGTCGTGGCGTGCGTCGGCTATCCGGTCGAGTGGCATACGAGCGAACCGATTGCCTACGAAGAAATGCGGCCCGGTTGCTACGACCCGGCCGAGCGACTCCGCGACATGGACCTCAACCGCACCGAGCGCTCGCTGTGTTTCCCGTTCATCACCCGCTTCTGCGGCCAGATGTTCCTCGAGGCGAAGGACAAGCGCCTCGCCGCATTGTGCGTGCAGGCGTACAACGACTGGATGATCGAAGAGTGGTGCGGTGATTCCGGCGGGCGTCTCATGCCACTGTGTTTGATCCCGCTGTGGGATCCCGCGGCGGCGGCCCACGAGATCCGCCGCAACGCGGCCCGCGGTTGCCGTGCGATCACCTTCCCGGAGATGCCGCATCATCTGCGACTGCCGTCGATCCATCATCCCGACCGCTACTGGGACCCGGTCTTCGAGGCGTGCGACGAAACGGGCACCGTTCTGTGCATGCACATCGGTTCTGGCTCCCGCATGGTCGAGACCAGTCCTTTCGCGCCGCGCGCGGCGAATACCGCAATGACGTTCGCGATGGCACAGCTGTCGATGGTCGAATGGCTCGTCTCGGGTCTGTTGGTCCGGTTCCCGCACATCAAGATCGCGTATTCCGAGAGCCAGGTGGGGTGGATGCCGTTCATCCTCGAACGGGTCGACAACTGTTACACCCACACCGCGTACGCCGAATTGCCCGAGATCATCACGCAACCGCCGAGCAGCTATGTGCCGGGACGTGTTTACGGCTGCTTCTTCGACGACAACACGGGCGTCGTCAACCGTGATGCGATCGGCATCAACCAGATGGTCTTCGAGGTCGACTACCCGCATCAAGACTCGACGTGGCCGAACACCCACAAGGTCGTCGAGCGCATCGCGGCGCAGGTATCGCCGGCCGAGCTCGAGCGCATCTTGCGGGGCAACGCCATCGACATGCTCGGTCTCGACCCGGTCGACCTGCGCCCGCAACCCGTGCAGCGATGAAATCGCCGGCGCTCGAGCGCCGGCGATCAACCGAGATTGACGCCTTCGCGGTCGACGGCCTCGTGGTTGGTTTCGTCGAGCGCGACGTGGCGTCGAGTGAAGGCCCACGTTCCGTCGAATCGCGCGAACTCGTCGAGGTAGCGTCCGACGAACAACACGGTGTCGGTGATCGTCGGGTCCGAGGGACGCACGGTGAACCGCGACACGCAGGTGGCGGTGCCCGCAACGTCATCGATGTCGACTTGGAGGTCGGTGGTCACGACGCGCAACCGGCGCGGGCCGTCGCCACTGGAGGCGAGTGTCGTGCGGTAGAGCTCGAGCACCGCCGCGCGGCCGATGGCGGGTTCGGGGTGCGCGTCACCGCTCACCTCGCCGTGCACGAACAGGTCGGCGATGCTCTCGAGATCGCCTTTGGCGACGCGTGCGGTGTATGCGTGCACGAGGCGCTCGATCGCGGCCTGGTCGGGGTGGGCGGGTGCAGCGGACATGCTCAGGACTTTAGGGCTGCTTCTTCGGCGGCGGCCGCGCGGTGGGCGCCGAGGTGATCGAGCCGGTCGAGCCACGGCCGTCCCGATGCTCGCCAGTGCGGCCCGTAGGTGGGGTAGAGGTCGACGTCATAGCCGCCGTCCCATCCCGGCACATACAGCCGCTCGAAGTAGTCGCGCACGGCGGCCTCCTCGGTCGCATCGGTCGGGTCGGCGACGAAATCGACACGCCACTGCCGTCGGTTGGTGCCGCCGCGGCTCGAATGACAGAGGTGCTCGTCGAAGGCGATCACGTCACCCGGTTCGGTCTCGATCGCCAGCCCCGGCAACGTCGCCAAAGTGTCGCTGCGCGCGTGTACCGACGTGCCGAAGTCGCCTCGGTGTGAAGCGGGAAGCACGCGCAACGCGCCGTTGTGTGCTCGCAGCGATTCGAGGTAACAGACGAAACCGACGCTTTCGACGTGGTACTCGGAGTCGGTGTGCCAATTCGTGTTGGCGTGATACAAGACGCCTTTGGCGCGCACGGGCAGCACCGGCGTGCCCAACAATTGCACCGCGTCGTCCGCGAACTGGTCGAGCAGCGCCAGGCTCACCGGCGTGCGCTCGCACATCATCGGCAGATAGCGGCCACTGATCTGGCCGCCTCCCACGCTCACGTCGAACGGCGTCCGCGAACCCTCACGGAACGACCGGTCCAATTCCTGCGACAGCGGCTCCGGGTCGAAGGCGCGGCGAAGTACGGCGAACCCGAACCTGTGGAAGTGGGCGATGTCGGCACGGCGAACCATGCGGCCATTCTGCCCGCGAGGTTCAGTAACCGTACCCGCCGCTCGACGACGCAACCGTGGTGGGAGTTCCGCTGCCGGCCGCCGCGGTGGTGGTCGAGACAGAGAAGGCGCCCTGCATGCCGCTGCCGCGATGGAAGCTGCAGTAGTAGGCGAGCGCGCCAGATGCGGGCAGTGTGACCTTCACACTGGCCTTCTGGCCCGCGTCGAGCTCCACGTTGGTTTTGGTGTCGTCGATGGTGAACGTGTGTTTGACCTCGCCGTCGTTCTTGAGCGAGATCTCGATTTCGGTGCCGGGCTTGGCCTTGACGAACGTGGGGGAAAAGTAGAGATCGTCGAGCTCGACCTCGACCTTGGCTGCCGTGCCCAGGTCTTTGGTGCCGTGGTTGTTGACGATGCCGTCGAGCGCGACGAGCGGGGGCTCGGTACTCGTGGTGTCGGCCTTGTCGTCACCCCCGCAGGCGACGGCGAGCAAGGCCAGCGCCGCAACGAGCGCCAGTGCCCTGCCGCTCGCGATGATTCGGACGTTTCGTGTTGGTTGCATACCTCGCGACGTTTTCACGTTCTGGAGTACGGCGGGGCGATCGATCCGGTTCACTGCGATAGCGTAAGTTTCATGACGGAACTTATCCAAGCCCCGGGCGACGCGAACCCGCCAGTGCGCCGGCGGGTCGTAGAATGGGCCGATCCGTCGATCGCGGCCACATCGGTCGCCGGGCGGGCCGGCGTCGACTTCCTTCGCGCCATCGCCGATGGCGAGATCCCGCCGCCCCCGGTGGCCGCCCTGTTGGGTATGCGCCTGACCGACGTCGAGCCGGGCCGCGTCGTGTTCGAGCTCGAAGTCGGTGAACATCTCTACAACCCCATCGGCTCGGTCCATGGGGGGATCATTTCGACCGTGCTCGACTCGGCGATGGGATGTGCCGTGCATTCGAACCTCGAGCGCGGTCAGGGGTATACGACCCTCGAGCTCAAAGTGAACTTCGATCGCGCGGTCACGATCGCCGTGGCGGTGGTGCGGGCCGAGGCCGAGATCGTCACGTCGGGTCGGCGCGTCGCGACGGCGGTCGGCCGTCTCGTCGGCCCCGACGGCACGCTCTACGCGCACGCCAGTACAACCTGCCTCGTCTTCGAGGCCGGCCGGTAACTGCATGGCGGCCGCGTTGTTCACATTCCCGGATCCGGTCAACGAAGTCTCGGCGCGCCTGGTGGCCGCCGGAGTCCTCGTGCAGGGCGCAGTGATCCTCGGCCTCGCGCAGCCGTGGCTGATCGGTGTGCTCGCATTCGGTTTCGTGGCGCGCGTCTTGGCCGGGCCGCGCTTCAGCCCACTCGGCCAGTTCGTGACCCGCGTGCTCACGCCGCGGCTGCCGTTTCGGGCCAAGTACGTGCCAGGCCCGCCCAAGCGATTCGCGCAAGGTATCGGTGCGACGTTCTCGCTGTCGGCAGCGGTGCTGCACTTTGCTTTCGGTGCGACGACGGCGGCCTACGTCTTCGTCGGCATGATCATGGTCGCGGCCACGCTCGAGTCGGTGTTCGCGTACTGCGTCGGATGCGTGATCTTCGGATTGCTCATGCGTGCCGGCGTGATACCCGAGTCGGTGTGCGTGCGTTGCAACAATCTGTGAGCATGGCGAATCTGCAAGCATGGCGGCGGTTCATCGTGGCTGGGGGAATACATGGCGGGCACGGGTCGGGTAGCGCTGGTCACCGGGGCGAGTCGGGGCATAGGTCGTGGCTGCGCGTTGCACTTGGCCCGCGCCGGTTTCGATCTCGTGATCGGCGCCCGCACGGTCAGTGAGGCCGATCGCGGTACGTCACGCGTGCCCGGCACGCTCGAGCACACCGCATCCGAGATACGTGAGCTCGGGCAACGAGCGTTGATCACGCGGCTCGATCTGCTCGACCGTGCGTCGTTGCGCGCGGCAGTCGACGCGGCGCTCGCAGAGTACGGCCGCGTCGACGTGCTCGTGAACAACGCGGTCTACCAACCCAACTACGGCATGCGTTCGTTCGAGGACACACCGATCGAGGAATACGACAAGAGCTTCGAGGGCAATGTGCTCGCGGGCCTCTACCTCATCCAGCTGCTGCTACCGACATGGAAGCAACTCGGCGCGGGCCTCGTCGTCGATGTCACGTCGGGTGCCGGCCAGAACGAGTCGTCCAAGCAGCCAGGCGCGGGCGGTTGGCCGTTCGCGTATTCGATAACAAAGGCGGCCTTCAACCGTGTCGCTGCCGGGCTGGCGAAGGAGCTCAAGCAGTACAACATCGCCGTCGTCAACATGGAGCCCGGCTTTGTCGCGACCGAACGCATGTCGATCACGATGCGTGATCAAGGCATCGATCCGGCGAACGGGCTTCCCGTCGATGTGCCGGGCTCGGTGTGCGCGTACATCGCCTCGCATCCGACACCGATGGCATTCTCGGGTCGCACTGTCGATGCGCCACAACTCTCGGTGTGGGCCAACCTCGTCGACAGCGCGACCTTGCCGCACCCCTATGGCCCGACCAACTGGGGCTACCCGCCGTTCAATTCTGTCGGTGGCACCGCGACGGGCGTGGCGTCGACGACTCCCTAGCGGCGGCCATGTCGAGCATCAGCGCGTGATCGTCGCCAGATAGGCCGCGAAGCGATCGAGGCTGCTCTTGAAACCCGCCTGTGCTTCGGGCGAGCGGAACATCTCGGGGACATTTGTCTGATGAATACGCACCTCGGTGCGACCGTCGTCGAGTTGCACGAACGTCGACGTGGTGGTCATGCCAGAGTCGGGCTCGCTCCACACGAGTCGTTCGGGTGGGACGATTTCGACGAAGACGCCACGACTCGGATACTCAGCGCCGTCGCTGTCATTGACCATGATCGTCTCGAACGCGCCGCCGGGGCGAGCGTCGACGGTGATGTTCTCGATCGGGGTGCTCACACCGACGGGTCCCCAGAAGTGCGTGAGGTGTTCGGGCTCGATCATGCAGCGGAACACGAGGTCGCGCGGTGCATCGAAGATGCGGGTGATGATCAGTTCGCCAATGGTTTGTGTGTTGTCGGTCATCGTTTGTCCTTCTTCGTTTCTGACTGGAGACGGTCGAGGTGCACTTGCAATTTGTCGAATCGTTCGTTCCAGATCTCGCGGTGTTGCGAGATCCAGTCCGCGGCCGGTGCGAGCCGGTCCACCTCGAGATGGCAGGGCCGGCTCTGGCGCTCACGTCCGCGTGACACGAGCCCGGCGCGCTCGAGCACCTGAATGTGTTTCGACACGGCCTGAAGGCTGATCGCAAACGGCTCGGCCAACTCGTTCACGGTGCGATCCCCCTCGGCGAGATGGGCGAGGATGGCGCGCCGTGTGCGATCGGCAAGTGCGGCGAACATCGTGTCGAGATCATCCTCGAGGGCAGTCGGCATGCACGTATTCAACCAATACATTGATCAACTGTCAAGTTGAATAAGGAGTAGACAAATGGTCGAAGACCTGGTCGATCCCCGGCGTAGCGAACCGGCCTATGTGCTCGACGGTGAGCGGGCGATGTTGGACGCGTGGCTCGAGTTCCACCGTACGACGCTGCTGCTGAAATGCGAAGGACTCGACGATGCCGGACGCAAAGCGCGCCCGATACCGACGTCGTTGCTCTCGTTGCACGGACTCGTGCGCCATATGGCCGAGGTCGAACGCAACTGGTTCCGGCGGGTGCTCTTACACGACGGCTGCGCATGGATCTGGTTCGACCCTGCGATCGACGACAGCGACCTTGTGCCCCTCGACGACGCAGATTGGAAGTCTGATGTCGCCGTGTGGCAGGCGCAGTGCGAGGAGAGCCGCACGAACGCAGCCGCGCACGCTCTCGACGACACGGGACTGCGCCATGGCGAACCGTGCTCGCTGCGGTGGATCTACGTGCACATGATCGAGGAGTACGCGCGCCACAACGGCCATGCGGACCTACTTCGTGAGTTGATCGACGGTGCCGTAGGTTGGTGACCGCCCGAGCTGGAGGTGTTGCACGATGGTCGAAGTGATCGACTCCCACACGCATGTCGTATCGGCCGACCATGTCCGCTATCCCGTGATTCCGGCGGTCGACGAAGAGCAGGGTTGGCATCGGGACCATGCGGTCGATGCCGAAGGTCTGCTTGCCGAAGCGGAGGCCGCGGGGGTCCGTGGGCTCGCGTTCGTGCAAGCGCTCAGCTGCCACGGCTATGACACGCGCTATGTGCTCGACAGTGCTCGCGCGCATCCGGGCCGCTCCGTGGCGATCGGCGCGGCGCGTCCCGACGACCCGGGCGCGATTGCCGCGCTACGACGCGACGTGATCGATGGGGGAGCGCGTGGCGTGCGTGTGTTTGCCGTCGGTGGTGCGACCGCTCCGTTGGACCATCCCGAGGTGCAAGCGATCGCGGCGACGGCGGGCGACCTCGGCATTCCCGTGGTGTTGTTGATCATCGGTCCGCAGTTGCCTGCGGTGCTCGACTTGGTCACCGCGTTCCCTGCGGTGAAGTTCGTGCTGGACCACTGTGGCTTCGCCGATCTGGGTGGCGATGCGTCGTTCGATCGCGCTCCCGGGCTATTCGCGCTCGCCGATTCGGGCAATCTGCATCTCAAAGTGTCTTCGATGACGCTGCGCAGCACCGAGCATCCCGAGGCGCTGTGGTCGACACTCGTGGCGCGCTTCGGGTCCGATCGCGTGATGTGGGGCTCCGACTATCCGCACACGAACGAGCCGAGCTACGGGGCGCTCGTCGAATTGGCCCGCGAGACATCTGCCGGTTTGACCGAGAGTGCACGCGTCGATGTGCTCGCCGGCACGGCGCGGAGGCTATGGCCCGAGTTCGCTTGACTTGTTAGCCGCGGACACCGCGTCCACAACCGAGCCGAGAGTGTCAGCGTCTGTTGATCTGGGTCGGCAATGGCGGGCCGTCCGCCGCGCCGAACGCAGCGAGCAGGTTCGCGCACGTCGATGTCTGGGCCGCAACGTGTTGGGGGATGGCGGGCCGGCGACGACCGCAGCGATTGGACGAACTACACGCCGCTACGGGGCCGCCGGCAGATGCGGGTGCGCTTAAGCTGATTGTTACTGCGCGTTACCGCGCGTTACTGCTCGCACCTGTCCGGATTTCGTTGGTTTTGTTGGTATTTCGTTTGTGTTGTGGGTCGAACATCTGTACGATTACGGGATGTTGTTGGAGTTGTTGGATGCGTTGGGTACCGACGTGTTGACGGCGATGGAACTACTCGTTGACCACTT
>JBDTLT010000084.1:0-20564 GCA_039934635.1 Acidimicrobiales bacterium | reverse complement strand
GACTTCGAAGTCGAACGCACCGAGCAGATCGTGCGGTCGTCGACGGTGCTCATGCTCGATCTCTCATTGTCGATGCCGATGCGCGAAAACTTCTTGCCGGCCAAGAAGGTGGCGATGGCATTGCATTCGCTCATCTCGTCGACATATCCGCGCGACTACCTCGGCGTGGTGACCTTCAGCGAGATTGCCCACGAGATCAAACCCGAACGCCTTCCCGAGGTTTCGTGGGACTTCCTCTACGGCACCAACATGCACCACGGTTTCATGTTGGCCCGCAGCATGTTGGCCAAGCAGACCGGCACCAAGCAGATCATCATGATCACCGACGGCGAACCCACCGCGCACGTGATGGCCAACGGCGAACCGTTCTTCTCCTATCCGCCGGTGCCCGAGACGATAGAGCTCACCTTGAAAGAGGTGATGCGCTGCACGCGCGACGGCATCCGCATCAACACGTTCATGCTCGACGCCACGTCCTATCTGACCAACTTCGTCGAGAAGATTTCTCAGCTCAACGGAGGCCGCGCCTTCTTCACGACGAACCAGACGTTGGGCGACTACGTCCTCGTCGACTTCGTCGAGCAAAAGCGAAAGATGATCCGCGGCCGCTGATCGTTGCCAGGGGCCGATCTGCAGTTAGAGCAGGCTCTGATAGAGCGACTCGGTCTCGGTGTCGAACGCGACGAGGATGGCGCTTTCCACCGAAGTCGCCGTGGCGCGCAGTGTCTCGACCGCAATGGCGGCCGCCGCATCTTTGGGGTACCCGTAGACGCCCGTCGAGATCGCCGGAAACGCCACGGAGCGGGCGCCGACGGTGTCGGCCTCGCGCAGGCAGCCGCGATAACACGAGGCCAGCAGGTCGGCCTCAGCGTGCGTGCCGCCTCGCCACACCGGCCCGACCGTGTGGATGACCCATCGGGCCGGCAGGTCGAACGCCGGTGTGGTCTTGGCCTCGCCGGTCTTGGCGCCGCCGAGGAGCCGGCAGGCGGCCAGCAATTCGGGGCCGGCGGCCCGATGAATGGCGCCGTCGACGCCCCCGCCCCCGAGCAAGGAACCGTTGGCGGCGTTGACGATGGCATCGACATCGAGGCGGGTGATGTCGGCACGGATGGCCGTCAATAGCACGAGAAACCCACATCCGCCTGGACAGGAGGGAATGACAGTGCTGTAATTACACGGATGCTACCACCGTCCCACTTTCCCGACCGTGACTCGACGAGTGCCAAATGCCTCGTTGCACGCTCGGCCTGGGGGGTCGGCAGGAGGTGAAAACCGCGATGATGCTCCGTCATATAGCCGAAGGCTCCGACGATCAGTCCTGGCAGGCTTCGGCCAACTGTCTCGGCGTCGATCCCGACCTATTCTTCCCCGAGCGGGGCGCGTCCACCCGCGAAGCCAAAGAGGTGTGCCGAGGCTGCATCGTGCGCGATGAGTGCCTCGAATACGCGCTGCGCAACGGCGAAAAGTTCGGTATCTGGGGTGGGATGAGCGAGCGTGAGCGTCGCCGCATCCGCCGTCAGCGGGCCCTGGCCCGCACCTCGGCCGCCGAGCAACCGTCGGCCTGACCGACGGCCGCTGACCGCCGTCGGTGCGACCATCGGCGGCTTGACGAACTGAACCGAGGTCAGCTCAACGAACGGCCATTTCGGCCAGGTCGCGCCGACGCTTGAGAATGCGCCGCCGTTCGCGCTCGGAGCAGCCGCCCCACACGCCGTGGTCGATGCGCTGTTCGAGGGCGTACTCGAGGCACGGTTCCTTGACCGGGCAGGTGGCGCAGATACGGCGCGCGACCTCTACACCGACGCCGTCGCTCGGGAAGAAGACGGTCGGCTTCTCTTGAGCGCAGTTGCCCTCTGCCATCCAGTTCGTGTCCATTGGACCTCCGTGAGACCCGCGGGGGAAGTAAACGCAGCCGGGGGCGAAAGGCCCCGTAAAAACACTCTGAGCGTCGTTTCACCCGCTCTGGGTGGCCATGGGTGCCGGTAGCCGTCGACGAGGCGCGAACTACCAGGCAGCAAGAACCGTAGAATCCCCGCATCAACTCGAGACGAAACCTGGGAGCCCCGAATGACCGACATCGCAGTCGATACGCCGCCCGCCGGCGCGGCGAAGATCGTCTATCTCGGCCCCGTTGCTCCGCACTGGGAGGTTCGCCATATCCAGGGCGAGCGTTCGCTCATCGACGGCTTTCGCGACCGGGTCTACGCTCGCCTGCTGCTGTTGCCGCCCCACGACCCCCAGTTTCGCCGCAACCGTGAGCGGGTAAATCGCGATGCGGAGCGCGAACGAATCCTCATCGAGTGGGATCTGGGCTACGACGAAGACGGCGGCTGACTCAGCGGATTCGACGGCGACGAGGTGAACGTGAGCGGGGGCACGGTCCGATGATGCTCCAGACAGTTACCGAAACAGATGGTCCGCCGGTGTGGCGAGTCGGGGGCGAGGACCACAACTCGTCGCGTTTTCTCAATCGTGAGCTGTCCTGGCTGGCCTTCAACGGGCGGGTGCTCGCGCTGGCCGATGACGAACGCATCCCGTTGCTCGATCGGCTCCGCTTCGTCGCCATCTTCAGCGGCAACCTCGATGAATTCTTCCAAGTCCGGGTGGCGGGCTTGTCGGACCAAGTCGAAGCGGGCGTCACGACCCAGACGGCAGACGGACGCAGCCCGCAAGAGCAGATCGATGCCATCGCCGCGATGGCGCGGCAACAGACCGAGCAAGCGCAGGCCCTCTGGCGCGACGAACTGCGGCCGAGACTCGATCGCACTGGTGTGGCCATCGTCGACTGGCCCGATCTCGACCGCGCCGATCAGCTCTATTTCAGCGAACTCTTCCAGTCGCGCATCTTCCCGACGCTGACGCCGCTCGCGGTCGACCCGGGCCATCCGTTTCCCTACATCTCCGACCTCTCGCTCAACCTCGCCGTCGTCTTGTCCGATCCCCACGACGGTCGCCGCTTATTCGCACGGGTCAAGGTGCCGGCGCCATTGCCGAGGTTCTTGCGCACGCCCGACGAGGATCGCTTCGTTCCCGTCGAGCAGGTGATTGCCGCCCATCTCGAGCACCTTTTCCCCGGCATGCGCATCGCGGAGCATCACTTGTTCCGTGTCACCCGCAACGCGGATCTCACCGTGAAAGAAGGCGAAGCCGACGACTTGTTGGCCGCGGTCGAAACCGAACTGCGCCGACGCCGCTTCGGTCGGGCGATTCGTCTCGAGGTGACCCCGTCGATGAGCCACGAGGTTCGGGCGTTGTTGGTTCGCGAGCTCGACCTCGAAACCGACCAGGTCTACGAATGCGAATCCATCGTCGATCTCACCGGTCTGTTCAGCATCGTCGACCTTCCGCGGACCGATCTCCACGATCCGCCCTTCACGCCGGTGACCCATCCGCTGCTGGCGAACCCCGACGTCGACATTTTCACCGCGCTGCGTGAAAACGATGTCCTCTTGCATCATCCGTACCACTCGTTCGCGACGTCAGTGGTCGAGTTCATCCAGCAAGCGGCCGACGATCCGCACGTGTTGGCGATCAAGATCACTATCTACCGCACGTCGGGTGACAGCCCCATCATCGACTCGCTGATCGCCGCAGCTGAACAAGGCAAGCAAGTGGCAGTACTCGTCGAGCTCAAAGCTCGGTTCGACGAAAGAGCCAATATCGAGTGGGCGCGGCAGCTCGAACAAGCGGGCGTCCACGTTGCCTACGGTCTCATCGGTTTCAAGATTCACACCAAAGTGTGCATGGTCATCCGCGACGAGCCCGACGGTATTCGGCGCTATGTGCACATCGGCACGGGCAACTACAACCAACGCACGGCGACTCGCTACGAAGACCTCGGTCTGCTCACCACCGACGCACGCGTCGGCGCCGACGTCACCAATCTGTTCAATTTCCTCACCGGCTACGGTCGCGGCATCGGCTACGACACGCTGTTGGTTGCTCCCGACACGCTGCGCAAGAGCCTGGGCGACTTCATCGACAACGAAATCCGTTGCGGCAATGGCCGCATCGTGATGAAGATGAACTCGCTCGTCGATCCGGCACTGATCGATCGCCTCTACCTGGCGTCGTCGGCCGGCGTACGCATCGACCTCATCGTGCGCGGCATCTGCTGTTTGCGTCCCGGTGTGCGCGGCATGTCCGAAAACATCCGGGTGCGGTCGATCGTGGGGCGCTACCTCGAACATTCTCGCATCCACGCCTTTGCCAACGGCGAGGGGCCGGGCAAGCCGGTCTACCTCATCGGTTCCGCCGATCTGATGCCGCGCAATCTCGATCGTCGTGTCGAAGTATTGGTCCGTGTCGACGACACCGAGCTGCAAGCACAGCTACAAGAGATCATCGATGTCTCGCTGGCCGATGACCACCTGTCGTGGGAGCTCGATAGCGATGGTGTGTGGGCGCGCACCCAGCGACCGCAGGGCCTCGACTCTCAGCAGTGGTTCCAGCGCGCGGCGAGCGGCAGCGTTGCCGGCTGACGCGGTGTTTGCCCGGCGTTCCAGATCCGAAGTACGCGCTGCCGGCGGACTCGTCGTTCGCGAGGGCTCAGCCGGCACTGAGGTGCTCCTCGTGCACCGACCGCGCTACGACGATTGGACGTTCCCCAAGGGCAAGGTCGACCCTGGTGAGAGCGACGAGCATGCCGCGATCCGCGAAGTCGAAGAAGAGACTGGTTACCGGTGTTCACTCGAAGCCGAATTGCCGTCGACGCGGTATCTCGACAACCGAGGACGACCCAAGCTCGTGCGCTACTGGCGCATGCGCATCGTCGACGGCGAGTTCGTCGTCAACGACGAGGTTGATCAGATCGAATGGCTCGCACCGGCAGCGGCGCGCGTGCGGCTCACGTATGACCGGGACCGCGACTTAGCCGAGTACTTCGCGTAGCTGGCCGAGCCGCTCGGGCACGACGCGGTACCACATCCATGTGCCGCGCCGGTCCCTTTCGACCAGGCCTGCCTCGTGGAGGACCTTGAGGTGGTGGCTGACCGTCGGTTGCGACTTGCCGACCGGCTCGACGAGGTCGCACGCGCACATCTCGCCCTCGGCGGCGATCAACGACAGCAGGCGCAACCGCACGGGATCGCTCAACGCCGCGAAGGCCGACGCGAGTTGCTGCGCATCCCGCTCTTTGAGGGGGGCATCGAGCACGGAAGGGCAGCATCGCGCAATGTTGATCGGTTTGCTCTTGGTCGTCGGCACGGTGCCACCATAGCCAATATATCGATCAACGTCTATATTGACAGATGTCGATGCATGGTTGATACTCGTTATATCGACAATCATCAATACAGGAGAATACCGATGTCACGTGTACAACTCGCCCTCAACGTGGGCGATCTCGATGCGGCGATCGACTTCTACAGCAAGCTATTTCGGACTGCGCCGGCCAAGATCAAGCCCGGCTACGCCAACTTCGCCATCGCCGAGCCGCCGCTCAAGCTGGTCCTGATCGCCGGGGCGGGTACGCCGGGCAGCCTCAACCACCTCGGTGTCGAGGTCATGTCCGTCGGCGAAGTCACCGACGCGATCACGCGCCTGCGCGACGAAGGCCTTGTCGAGCGCGTCGAAGAAGAGACGACGTGTTGCTTTGCCGTGCAGGACAAGGTGTGGACCGAGGATCCCGATGGTGCGCCGTGGGAGGTGTACACGGTGCTCGCCGACGCCGATGTGATGCTGCCTCCCGACAGCGACTGTTGTGCTCCCGCGGGTCAACAAGAGATGTGCTGCGGCCCCACTGCATCATGACGGCGAACGCTGCCGCGCCCAGGCCGAGCGCCCGCGCGAGCGATCTTCGCTCGTTCTACCCGTTTCGAAGGTCAAGTCGCGAGCCCCGGTAGTCACGCAAGATCTGTCATGGTGGCGCGATGATCACTGCCTACGGCGTCGTGGCGGTCACGTTCATGATGACGATGTACGCGCTCGAGCGTCGCGGTCGCGGCTATGTCCTCGCGTTCGCCCTCGGTTGCGTGCTGTCCAGTGGCTATGGGTTCGCGTCCGGCGCATGGCCGTTCGGCATCGTGGAGTTGGTCTGGTCGGTGGTCGCAGTGCGGCGCTGGCGGTCGGCGCCGGCTTCCCCGACGGCCTGACGTCGGCGGTGACGTGCTCTGGTACACGACGGTGATCGATGACGAATTGCGCGTGCGGTGCTCGCCGAATGGTTCAACCTCCCGGAGACGAGCGGGCACGGAGTAGAAGCGCTACGTGATCGAATGGTGGCGAGCGGCCTGCAGTTCACCGTGGATTCCGTGACGCTCGCGCAATGGATAGAAGCGGCGCCGCGCCCAACGCGCGACATAGACCAGGCTGACGAGGACGGGCACCTCGATGAGCGGCCCGACCACTCCGGCGAGCGCTTGACCGGACGACACTCCGAACACGCTGATCGCCACGGCAATGGCGAGTTCGAAGTTGTTGCCGGCGGCGGTGAAGGCCACGGTGACGTTGCTTTCGTACGAAAGCCGCAGCCGCATGCCGATGAAGAACGTGGTGAACCACATCAGGACGAAGTAGGCGAGTAGGGGGAGCGCGATGCGGGCGACGTCCCACGGCTGGTTCGAGATGCGGTCGCCTTGCAACGCGAACAAGATCACGATCGTGAACAGCAGCCCGTAGAGCGCAACGGGTGCGATTTTCGGCAGGAACTGTTGCTCGTACCACACGGTGCCCTTGCGGGCTTCGCCGATGGTGCGGGTCAGATACCCGGCGCCGAGCGGTATGCCAAGGAAGACCAAAACGGATTTCGCGATCTGTGAGACGCTGACGTCGATCCCGCGGCTATCGAGACCGAGCCAACCCGGAAGCAGTTCGAGGTAGAAGTACCCGAGCAACGAGAATGCGACGACCTGAATGATCGAGTTGACCGCCACCAGTACGGCAGCGAGTTCCCGGTTGCCGCTGGCGAGGTCGATCCAGATGAGCACCATCGCAATGCACGGTGCGAGGCCGATGATGATGACGCCCGTGCGGTAGTCGGGGAGATCGGGCAGCAACAGCCATGCGAGCGTGAACATCAAGGCCGGGCCGATGAGCCAGACGACCAAGAGCGCGAGGATCACGGGGCGCCGGTCGGTCAGCACGGTACCGATCGATCGGTAGCGAACTTTCGCGAGCACCGGGTACATCATCGCCAACAACCCGACCGCGATCGGCAGCGACACCGTTCCGATCTTGACCTTCTCGAGTTGTTCGTCGAGATCGGGGAATGCCCTGCCGAGGCCGATGCCGAGCAGCATGGCCGCGCCGATCCAGACCGGTAGTAGCCGATTGAGCGTCGAGAGGCGAGCGGTTGGAGGACTTTCGTCGAGTTGAACGATGATCAGCCTACGGGCGTTGGCAGCCGACGATGTCAGCTCGAACTGATCGCCAGCGACGCGATGAGCGCTTCGACTCGACCGCGAATCTCGTCGCGAATGGGTCGCACCGCGGCGACATCCTGGCCGGCCGGGTCGGCGAGCTCCCAATCCTCGTACCGTTTGCCGGGGTAGAGGGGGCAGGCGTCGCCGCAACCCATCGTGATCACGACATCGGCGGCCCGCACGATTTCGTCGGTCCACGGTTTCGGGAACTCTTCGGTGATGTCGACGCCGACCTCGGCCATCGCGGCGATGGCGGCCGGGTTGATCTCTGACGCGGGTTCGGACCCACCCGAGTACACGATGACGCGATCGCCGGCGAGTTGGCGCAACCATCCGGCGGCCATCTGCGAACGACCCGCGTTGTGCACGCACAGGAACAACACGCCGGGCACCGACGACGGGAGTGAACCCTCGACCTTTGCGAGCGCGCGCAGTCGTTCTTTCGCGAACTTCTCCGCGAGCACCGGCAGGAAGGCTGTGACCTTGGCAGTGGGGAGAAGCTGTTCGAGCGAGTCGACGACGAACCGTTCGACGGTCTCGGCCCCGAACGTGCCGGCGAAGTGAGTCTGCAGCGCGGCAGTCACGCGGCGGACAACATGTCGCTGGTCGAGCGGAAGGGATTCGAGGCGCGTATTGGTCATGGGCTGGTCTCCGAGAGGTTGTGGGGGTAGATGAATCGGATCAACCCGTAGGCAATCAGCGCGCCGATGAGCTGCATCACGATGAACATCGGTGCCGAGGATGGCTTGATGCCGGCAAAGCTGTCGGACAACGTTCGGGCGATCGTGACGGCAGGATTCGCGAAGCTCGTCGACGAGGTGAACCAGTACGCGCCACCGATCCATACGCCAACGGCGAAGGGCACCGCGGACGAGCGACCGGTGCGCACGCACCCGTGGATCACGAGTAGCAAACCGATGGTGGCGACGACCTCGGAGAGCCATAGCGCCCCCGATGAACGGACCTTGGTCGACACATTGATGGCATCGAGCTCGAACATCAAGTTCGCGATCACTGTGCCGATACACCCGCCGATGGTCTGCGCCGCTGCGTAGAGAACGGAATCGCGCGTCGACATCGTGCCGAACAACCGATCGACAAGGGTCACGACCGGATTGAAATGCGCGCCCGATACCGCGCCGAACATCAAGATCAGCCCGATCAGTGCGCCGGCGGTCGCCGCCGCGTTCTCGAGGAGCTGCAGCCCCACGTCACTGGGCGAGAGGCGGCTGGCCATGATGCCCGAGCCGACCACCGCGATGATGAGCAACGCGGTACCGAGTGCTTCGGCGACGAGTCGTCGGCTGAGGTCGAGTCGGAGTTGGCCGGTGCCGGTTTCGACCTCGACCGACAGCGCGGCATCGGTTGGATGGAAACGGTCGTTCACCGGGCTGCCTTCGGGTTGTCGAGTAGCGCGTTGATTCGATTGCGGAGTTCGTCGACGGTGGCGTCGAATGCAGCCTTCGTCCCTGTGGGCACGGGGTCGGGGACCGACCAGTGCAGCCAGCCGTCCTCGACATCGAGCTCCTCGTGCGCCTGGTCGCACACCGTCACGACAAGACCCGGCCTGCGCTTGACGGTGCTGAGCTCGCGCGGCGCCGCGTCGGCGAGGTCGAGGCCGGCGCGCCGCGCCGCCGCGACGGCCCCGGGATGCACCCGATCGGCGGGATGGGTGCCGGCCGACTCTGCCGGCGCGTCGGCCAGCCTGCGCCACAACGACGCGGCGAGTTGACTGCGCGCCGAATTGCGGGTGCACACGAACAATGCCCGCTCGGGCTCGACTCGCCGACCGTGCGTGAGGCCGGCGAGCGCATCGCGTCGCAGATGCACATAGCGCCGCCGGCCGTCGCCGCTCGATCGGGAGCGGCTTATCAGGCCGACGCCTTCGAGGACGTCGAGGTGGTGCGCCAACAGGTTCGACTCGATTCCTACCAGGCCGCGCAACTCGACCGGCGAACGGTCGGACATCGCGAGCTCGTCCACGATCATCAACCGCAGTGGATCGCCGATTGCGGCATGACGAGCTGCCCGCAGCTCGACGGAAGAATTGTTCACAACGGCGACAATATGACTCAATTAATATTGAGTCAAGAGATGACGAGTCGATTGGCACCGTTTCCTGGTCGCTGCGTCGCGCGTGCGGATGCCTCGGGCTGCGCGAAGATGAACGTATGGACCTTGGCCACTACGCGCAGAGTTGCGCGAACGCATATCGCGACATCGGCGAAATCAACGGTTGGCGCAAGGGGCGCAATTCGTCGCGCGGCTACGACGCGCTCACCGTTCCGAGTGGTGCCTGGGACGACCGGCCGCACGAGCGCTATCTGCTCGTCGTGCATGGCCATCTCTCGTCCGCGGCAGCGCACCTCGCCGCATGTGGGCACAGCTTCGCGGCCGGCAACTTCGGTCCGGTCGTCACGCTGGCCCGAGCGGCGTTCGTCGAGTCATCCAAGGCGGCGTGGCTGCTCGAGGACGGCGTCATGTGGACACATCGGGCGGCCCGGGCTCACGTCGAGTTGCTGGGCAACCTCGAGATGCAAGTGCGACGTCTGCCCAAGCGTCTCGACAACGGCTATCCCAACTTCGTTCGCAAGCAGTGGCAAGTAAATCGTAAGCAACTCCGCGATGAAGTGATCGTCGATCTGTTCGGCAAGCGCGGCCTGTCGCGAGAAGGCGACGACCTTGCGCTCGTCGGTGAAGAACTGCTCACCGCGTCACAACTCGAAGAGCAGTTCACCGCCCTGATCGGTGTCGACGCGCTGAGCGGTGCCTATGTCGTAGCGCCCGATCTGCTCGTCGATCCTACGGCGTCGATTTCGGTGGAACTCGAGACGTTGCTCGGCGTCGATACGGCATTGTCGGCAAGGTCCGTGGCGATCGCCATCGACGCGTGGCTCGCCGGCCTCGGCGCATGGGTGCACTACAACGCGTGGGGGACCGGTCGCGTCGACGAACTGAAAGACGAACTTTCGAATCTCGCCGGCGTTGTGCCCGACAACTAGGGCGCCGGTCGCGTGACCAATACGGCTCGTAGTTCGCGCAGCGACGACGGGGACATGCCTGCGGGGCCGGTGAGGTAGGCATCGATTCCGCCGTGCTCGGTGTCGACGGCATCGAGCGCGTCTCGCATCGTCCAGCGCGGCGCGGTGAGTACACCGGCCGCGGCCTCTGGACTCATCCCGACGGCGAGCAGTCTCGCCAGCGAGTCTTGTTGGTGGTCGAGCGTGCGATAGCGGCGCGTCAGTTCGTAGTCGTCGAGGATGTCCTCGCGGTCAACTCCGAGGGCCAGCAGTAGCAACGCTGCCGCGACCCCGGTGCGGTCCTTGCCGGCGTGGCAATGGAACACAGCCGGCCGGTTTTCTGGATTGACAAGGCCGGTCAGCAGCTGTCCGAAGAGGGCGGCGCTGTGCACGAGCATGCCGAGGTAGAGGTCGCGCAACAGGCGCTCGCCGTCGCTCGCCGCGCCGAACTGGGTGGAGTCGATCGTGCCGTTGCCATCGCGGGGTTGGCCGACAACGGCGAGCTGGATGGAGTCAATGGGGTTCGGATGCGTCGCGCGTTCGTCGTCGCCGCGCAGGTCGTACACGAGGCGCACGCCGATCCGATCGAAGGCAACGAGATCGGACGGTGTGAGCTTGTGCAATGCGTCCGAACGGAAGATCTGGCCCCAGACCGTGTGGCCGCCGTCGGCGGTTCGATAGCCGCCGAGATCTCGGAAGTTCTGAACGCCCTCGAATCCGACCCGACGTACGGCAGTGACCACGGCGTAGTCACTGCCCGGTGCGCGTACGGAGACGTAGCACCGCTGCGAACCAAGGCCATCGAGCCGAACCGATGACGTGCCCGGCCCTACTGAGAGCAGGTGGACGTGATCGGCCGCGTCGGGCGTTGATCCGGCAGCGATATCGACCGCCGCGCCGGCGCCGTCGATGCTCCACTCGACGACCAGGCCCCCTGAGCCCTCGATCTCGACACGCGCACTCTTCACGATCGTCTGCACGTCGCCAACGTAGCGCCGTGAGGTGACCAGCCGGCTAACAACCCGTGTACACGTGTGGACCGTACTGACCGACAGTTGGCCCACTGTTCACCCCTCGTTCACCATCGTCACGCCTGGTGGCTACCGAGCCCTCGTACCGTCGTCCTCGAACGAACCGTAGGAGGAAAGTTCCCTTGTATTCGACAAAGAAGCGATTCACGAGTGTGGTCGCAATGCTGCTGGGCCTGGCGTTGGTTGGCGCCGCTTGCGGCGATGATTCCGGCACGGATGCCGCACCGACCACACAGGCCAACGGCACGGCGACAACCGCGGCGGGTGTGACAACCACCAAGCCCGCCGAAGTCACCGGCACCCTGAACGGGTCGGGGGCAACGTTCCCCAAGGCCTTCTACGACGAGATGATCGTGGACTTCAAGAAGGCGCAGCCGAAGGCAACCGTGAACTACGCGGGCGGTGGCTCGGGCAAGGGCCGCACGGACCTGCAAGGCGGTGTCGTCGATTTCGCCGGCTCGGACGGCTTGGTCGCCGCCGCCGACGTATCGAAGTACAAGGGCGCATTCGTCTACGTGCCGACGGTCAGCGCGCCGATCACCGTGTCGTACAACCTGTCGGGCGTGGACAACCTGCAACTCTCACCGGAGACGATCGCCAAGATCTTCCAGCGCGAGATCAAGACGTGGGACGACCCGGCGATCATTGCCGAGAACGCCGCGGTCAAGGACAAGCTGAAGGGCAACATCGTCGTCGCCCACCGCAGCGACGGTTCGGGCACGACCGAGAATTTCACCATCTTCTTGGACAAGTCGGTCGGTGCCGGTGGATCGGGCATATGGAAGCTGAAGCGGGGCTCTACCGTCGAGTGGCCCGCCGACACGCAAGCCGGCAACGGCAACACGGGCGTCGCGCAAATCGTCAAGTCCACCGCAGGTGCAATCGGCTACATCGACTTGTCGGATGCGAAGGCGTCGGCTCTCAAGTACGCCTCGATCAAGAACAAGGCGGGCAAATACGTGCAGCCGACGCTCGAGGCAACGTCAGCTGCGGTCGAGGGCGCGACAGTCAACGCCGACCTCAGCTACGACCCGCTGTGGGCCGACGGCGACAAGGCCTACCCGATCGCGGCGCCGACGTGGATTCTTGTCTACGTCGACCAAACCGACAAGGTCAAGGGCGAGACCATCAAGGCCTTCCTTCGCTTCATGCTCACCGATGGCCAGAAGGTCGCTCCGACCATCGATTACGCACCGCTCTCGTCCTCGTTGACCCAAAAAGCGCTGGCGCAACTCGACAAGATCAAGCTGCCGGTCTGACCACGAACACGAACGCAATGAGGCGGCGGCGGGATCAATCCCCGCCGCCGCCGCTTCTATTGTTGGGCTCACAGGTGCGGGAGAACCGATGACGGCCACCAGTATCGAATCGCAGAGCGACCTGAGCGGAAAGAACCGCGTCGGTGACCGAGCCTTCCGCTGGGCAACCTACGCGGCCGGCGCGTTCGTGCTCGTTGTCCTGAGCGCGATCGCCGTGACCACGACCCGCAAGGCGTGGCCGGCGTTCGACGAGATGGGTTTCCACTTCTTCACGTCGCGGCGCTGGGTGCCGAACGAAGGAGTCTTCGGCGCCCGGGCGCTCATTTTCGGCACGCTGTACACCGCAGTGATCGCACTCGTGCTGGCCGTGCCGGTCAGCATCGGCATCGCACTGTTCACGACGCAAGTCGCACCGGCGCGACTGCGGCGCTGGATCGTCTCGGTCGTCGATCTGCTCGCGGTGATCCCCTCGGTTGTCTTCGGATTGTGGGGCGTGCTGTTCCTGGCGCCGAAGCTGCCCGGGTTCTTCGAGAACCTGCACGACATCTTCGGGCCGGTACCACTGTTGGGACGGCTCTTCGGCACGCAGAACGGCGGCAAGAGCTTCCTCACCGCAGGGGTGATCCTCGCCATCATGATCACACCCATCATCACGTCGCTCTCGCGCGAGGTGATCGACACCACACCACCCAGCGACCGCGAGGCGGCCTACGGCCTCGGTGCGACTCGATGGGAGATGATCCGGGGCGCCGTCCTTCCCCATTCGAAGGGTGGCCTCGTCGGGGCAGTGATGCTGGGCCTCGGTCGTGCCATGGGCGAGACGATCGCGGTCGCGCTCGTCGTGGGGTCGGGCAAATCGATCGGTTGGAATCTCTTCGGTTCGGGCGACACCATGCCGGCGGTGATCGCCAACGAATGGGGCGAGGCCGAAGGGACGTGGCGGGCCGCGCTCATCGCGCTGGCCGTCACACTGTTCGTGGTGACGATCATCGTAAACCTCGCGGCGACCGCGATCGTGCAACGATCGATCGCCAAGTCGTCGGGGGTACGACGATGACGGCGTCCACGTTTCCCGCTGCTGGTTCGACATCGGGCACGCCGACGCCCGTATCCGCGGAGTCGGTCGGTCTGGCCACGAGCCGCACATGGCGCACGACCAAGAGCTCCCTCATGAGCGCGCTGATGGCCACGTCGCTCCTGCTGGTGCTGATCCCATTGGTGTTGGTCTTGTTCGTAGTGCTGCAAAAGGGCGCCGACTCGATGAGTTGGGCCTTCCTCACGAAGGACATTCCCGTGCGGGCTCGCGAAATCGGGCCGGGCATGGGCCCGGCTATCGTCGGGACGCTCATCATCACGCTCGTGGCGACGCTGATCGCCGTGCCCGCGGGCATTCTCGGTGCCATCTACCTCAACGAGTACGGCGGGACGACCATCTTCGCGCGGGTCGTCCGCTTCATGGCGACGGTGATGACCGGCGTGCCGTCGATCGTGATGGGTATTTTCATCTACGTGTCGTTCACGGTGCGCTTGGGGACAAGCGGATTTCAAGGCTTCGGCGGTTCGCTCGCTCTCGCCGCACTCATGTTGCCGATCATCATCCGCTCGGTCGAAGAGATGCTGCGGCTGGTGCCGGAAAACCTGCGAGAGGCCAGCATGGGCCTCGGTGCCACCAAGAGTCGCACCATCCTCACCGTCGTGCTGCCGGCTGCTCTGCCCGGGGTGATCTCGGGTTGCCTTCTCGCGGTTGCCAGGGCCGCCGGCGAGACGGCCCCCCTCATCTTCACCATCGGCGTGGCCAAGTCGCTGAACACAAATCCCTTCAAGGGTCCGATGGCGGCGCTGCCGCGAGAGATCTTTGCCAACGCGCAGGAGCCGTTCCCGGGAGCTAACCAGCGGGCCTGGGGGGCGGCGCTGACGTTGATCCTGCTCGCCTTCTTGCTGACGGTGATCGCCCGTCTCGTATCGGCGCGATTCGCGCTGAAGCGGTGATCGGATGCACGACCATGACCTATCGACCACGTCGATTTCGGGGCCAAAGGAGCCACCCATGACCGATACCGCTGTCGCCCCATACGATGTACCGGTGATCATGCCGGATATCACCGTGGAGCCAAGCAGTGAAATGGCCGTGCCCGACGAGGCCATCTTCCAGTTGGCCGACGTGAGTGTCTACTACGGCACGTTCCGCGCGGTGCGCAATGTCGACATGACGATCAACAAGCACAAGATCACGGCCTTCATCGGTCCTTCGGGCTGTGGCAAGACCACGGTGTTACGTTGCTTCAACCGGATGAACGACCTCATCCGCGGCGCCCGGGTCGAGGGCTCGCTCGTCTACCAAGGCGTCGATCTGTACAGCCCCGAGGTGTCACCGGCAGAAGTACGCCGGCGCATCGGCATGGTCTTCCAAAAGCCCAATCCGTTCCCCAAGTCCATCTACGACAACATCATCTACGGGCCCAAGCTCAACGGCGTGAAGAAGAAGTCAGAGCTCGACGCCATCGTCGAGCGGTCGCTCAAGAGCGCAGCACTCTGGGACGAGGTGAAGGATCGCCTGAAGGGTTCGGCGCTCGGCCTCTCCGGCGGTCAGCAGCAACGGCTGTGCATCGCGCGTGCGATCGCGGTCGAGCCCGACGTGATCCTCATGGACGAGCCGTGCTCGGCGCTCGACCCAATAGCCACGGCGCGCATCGAGGATCTGATGCAAGAACTCAAGAATCGCTACACGATCATCATCGTGACCCACAACATGCAGCAAGCAGCACGCGTGAGCGATCGTACGGCGTTCTTCTCGGTCGAGGTCAACCCCGAGAGCGATCGGCGTACTGGCGTCCTCGTAGAGTACGACCGCACCGAAAAGATGTTCTCGAACCCGAGTGACGAACGTACCGAAAACTACGTCACCGGCAGATTCGGCTGACGGGGGACCACGTGGACGAGATCCGGAAGACCTTTCATCAACAACTCGACGACATCAAACAAGATGTCATCGAGTTGGCCGCGATGGTCGTCGAGTCGATACCTCGGGCCACCCAAGCGCTGCTCGACGCCGACCTGGCGGCGGCGCAGGCGGTGATCGACTACGACGACTTCCTCGACGCCAAATCGCTCGAGATCGATGAACACTGCCTGCGGCTGCTCGCTTTGCAACAACCCATGGCGAGCGACCTTCGCGTGATCATGACCGCGATGCGGTTGAATTGGGATCTCGAACGCGCCGGTGACCTCGCGTGCAACATCTGCAAGACGATTCGCCGCATGTACGGCACGCCGATCGAGCCAAAGCTTCGGGGTCTGATCGTGCAGATGAGTGAGGAGGCCTACCGGCTCACCCACCTCGCCATCGACGCCTATGCCGAACGCAACGTCGCGCTCGCCGCGGCTCTCGACGACATGGACGACCGTCTCGATGCGCTCCAGCGAGACTTCGTGATCGCGCTCATCGAGCAACACGACCGCAGCGTCATGCCGTTGCAGAGCGCGGTGCAGTTGGCTTTGGTGGCTCGCTACTACGAACGCCTCGGCGACCATGCCGTCAATATCGGAGAGCGCATTCAGTACATGGTCACTGGCTGGCTGCCCGAGCACACGGGCGCCGCCCGCGCCGAGGTCAAGAAGAAGGCAGCCGAGTCGCTCGAACCATCGGACTTCGGAGACTGAGATCGTTACGCGGCGCGTCCTCGTCACGAACGACGACGGCATCTTCGCCCCTGGCCTTGCCGTACTCGCGGCCGCGGTTCGTGAAATGGGCCACGACGTCGTCGTCGTGGCCCCCGATCGCGAGATGAGCGGATCGTCGTCTTCGATGGGTTCGATGGCGTATGCCGATCACGTCTCGTTCGAAGAGGTCGTTCTCGCCGAGCTTCCCGACATCCCCGCCTACGCACTCGACGGGCCGCCGGCCGCCTGTGTCATCGCGGCGACGCTCGGCGGGTTCGGCGCCCCTCCCGATCTCGTGGTCTCGGGGGTCAATCCGGGATTCAACTGTGGCCGGGCCACATTGCATTCGGGCACAGTTGGCGCGGCGTTGACCGCGGCCCGATGGGGTTGCTCGGGCCTGGCGGTGAGCATCGGGCTGGCCGACCGCATCCACTGGCTCACGGCCGCGTCCTACGCGCAAGCGGCCCTCGGCGCGCTGGCCGACGCGGAGCCGTGCACAGTCGTCAATCTCAATGTGCCGAACCTCGCCCTCGACGACGTTCGTGGCATTCGCTTCGCCGAGCTGGCACCGTTCAACGCGGTGCGCACGGTGATCACCGGGCGATCGACCGGGCGCCTGCACGTCACGTTGCAACCGACCGAGTTGCCCGTACCCGAAGGTACCGATACGGCGCTGGTCAACCAGGGGTTCGCCACGATCACGTTCCTGGCGTCGGTCAGCTCGGTCAACCCGTACGCTGAAGGACCGGACACAGGATTCGAGCTGTGATCGCTCTCATACCCGCCGTCGTGCTCGCGGCAATTGCGATCGGTTTGCTGATCGCTCGTCAACGCCGGCTCATCGACGAACTCAACGAGCTCAACAAGCGAATGGGTGAGCGCTCATCCACACGGTCGTCCGATGCGGTGGCACTGCTCGAGCGTTCGGTCGACCGGGTCATGCGTCATGAGGACGATGTCGAATCCGCCCGCCATCGCCTCGAGAGCGCGTTGAGCGCAATGACACAAGGCGCGGTCGTCGCCGATCGCGATGGCCATGTGGTTCTGCGCAATTCCTACGCCCAGACGTTCGTCGATGCGCGCCACGGCGACGCATTGGTCGAGTCGGCCATCCGTGATCTCATCGCGCTGGCACTGCGCGGTGAAGCCTCCGACAGAGAGATCGAATTGTTCGGGCCCCCAAAGCGCACGATGCTGGTGCACGCCTCGCCGTTGATGGACAACGATGTCCTGATCGGTGCGATCGCCGTGATCGACGACATCACCGAACAGCAGCGCATCGACGCCATCCGTCGTGATTTCGTGGCCAACATCAGCCATGAGCTGAAAACGCCCATCGGTGCCCTCGTCGTGTTGGCTGATGCTCTGATCGACGAAGAAGACCCGGCAGTCATCCAACGGCTGGCGGCGCGTATGCGCGACGAGGGGTTTCGGGTGAATCGCATCGTCGACGATCTGCTCGTGCTCAGCCGCATCGAAGGCGAAGGTCTGGTCGAGCGAGAACGCATCTGCATCGCGGACGTCGTTGCGAGCTCGGTCGATCGGGTGCATCCTGCGGCCGACAAGCACCACATATCGATCAACGTGGCGCCGATCGAGCCGTCGTTGGCCTTGATCGGTGATCGGCGTCAACTCACTTCGGCATTGTTCAACTTGCTCGACAACGCCATCAAATACAGCGAGCCCGGATCCACCGTGCAGGTGCGGGTCGCGAACACGAACGACGAGGTATCACTCGTGGTGCAAGACCACGGCATCGGGATACCGGCCAAGGATCTCGACCGCATCTTCGAGCGGTTCTACCGCGTGGATCAAGCGCGCTCGCGCGAGACGGGAGGCACCGGGCTCGGCCTGTCGATCGTGCGCCACGTGGTGCGCAACCACGGTGGCGACGTGACGGTGATCTCGCGCGAGGGCCAAGGCTCCACCTTCACACTGATTCTGCCCACCCACCTCTCAGCCGAAGCCGCTGTCGAAGCAACGCGTTGACGAGTTCATACGAGCGAAGAGAGATTGCAATGGCAAGCGAAGCCCACGTGTTGGTCGTCGAGGACGAACCATCGTTCTCGGAGGCGCTCACCATCGGCCTCGAACGTGAAGGCTTTCGCGTCACCACGGTTGCCGACGGTGCGTCGGCGCTCGCACGTTTCGACGAGCTCGCCCCCGATCTGGTGTTGCTCGACCTGATGTTGCCGTTCGTGTCGGGCCTCGACGTGTGTCGCGAGATACGGCTCAAATCGCACGTCCCGATCATCATGGTCACCGCCAAGACCAGCGAGGTCGACACCGTCGTCGGGCTCGAAGTAGGTGCCGACGACTACGTGACCAAGCCGTATCGTTTGCGCGAACTCGTCGCGCGCATGCGGGCGGTCCTGCGCCGCTTCGATGGCCGTCCCGACGACGCGACCGAACGCGAGTCGAAACCGATCGTGGTCGGCGATCTGTCCCTCGATCCGCAACGCCACGAGGTGAGGGTCAGGGGCGAGATCGTGATGATGCCGCTCAAGGAGTTCGAGTTGCTCACCTTGCTCATGGAGAACGCCGGTCGAGTGCTCACGCGTGACACGCTCATCGACCGTGTCTGGGGCAGCGACTACGTGGGCGATACGAAGACGCTCGACGTGCATATCAAACGCATCAGAGCAAAGATCGAAGACGATCCACGTAACCCCACACGCATCGTGACGATTCGCGGATTGGGCTACAAGTTCGACCAATCGCGCTGACGGCAATCTGTCTCGTGTCTAGCATGACCGGGTGACCGCGAGTTCCCCTGGATGGCGACCGCTCAACCGTCCGAGCCGTCCTGACGTCAACAGCCCGTCGATCACCGCGACGCCGTTCATGTGGTTGGCTCGCATCCAAGGCGCGTCCTCGATCGGCGACGGCCTGATCACCGCGGCGCTCGCGGGTTCGGTCTTCTTCAACATCAGCCCCGACGCGGCGCGGGCGCGTGTCGCCGCGGCATTGATCGTGACCGTTGCTCCGTTCGCGGTGATCACCCCGTTGCTCGGCCCCGCGATCGATCGGGCCAAGGGCGGTCGACGCGGCATGATGGTCGCGGTCAACATCGGTCGCGCCGTCGTAGCCCTGTTGATGATCAGTCACATCAAGACGCTGCTGCTGTTTCCCGAAGCGCTCGCCATGCTCGTGCTGAAGTCTGGTTCCTCGATCGCCAGTCGGGCGATCGTCCCCAAGTTGGTCGAATCCGACCGTCAACTGGTCGAGGCCAACTCCAAGCTGGCGCTCATCTCGGCGATCGGCAACATCGTTGGCGTCGCGGTCGGCGGGCTCTCCAACTTCATCATCGGCCCCGGCTTCGTCTGTTCATTGGCGATGCTCGCGTTTGCCACGTCGGGCGTCCTCAGCTTTCGCCTGCCGCGAGTTGCCATCGCGACCGAACCTGCTACCGAGCAGGAGCGAGCCGAACTGTCGAGTATTGGCATCGCGCTCGCCGGCTCGGCCATGGGCGTCATGCGCGGCGTCGTGGGCTTCTTGTCCTTCCTGCTCGCATTCGAGCTACGCGGCGGCAAGAAGGGTCTCGATCTACAACCAGAGGGCTCCGCGGGCGGCGCGGCAGCGGCGCTCGCGCGCAAGGCGAACATCGTCGGCAACCCCGGGGCGCCCAAGTGGCACTTCGGCGCGGTCCTCATCATGGCGGGCCTCGGCGGGTTGGTCGGTTCGCGCCTCGCTCCCGCGTTGCGCACCCGTTGGTTGGAAGAACGCATTCTCCAAGGGGCGCTGGTTGCGGTGATGCTGGCGGCGCTGTTCGCCGCGTGGTCCAATGGTCTGAGCGGCACGCTGGTGTTGACGTTGGCCATCGGTACCGGTGCGGCAGCCGGCAAGTTGGCGTTCGATTCACTGATACAGCGCGATGCGCCCGATGCGAACTGGGGTCGCTCGTTCGCGCGCTTCGAGATGCGCTTTCAGTTTGCATGGGTGATCGGCGCGCTGATTCCGACGCTCGTGCACTTCCCCGAGCGGCTCGGCTTCGTCGTCGTTGCCATCGCGGTCGCGTCGGCGATGGCGACGTACCTCATCGGGTTGCGTTCGGAGTCGGGCGTCTCGTTGTTGCAGCGGGTGCAGCGGATGAGGCGTCCCGGGCGCGACAAGAGCGCACCGATCCGGTCGAGTGACGATCCCACTTCGGTCGTGCCGGTCGTCGTCGCACCGAGTGACCCGACGATGGTCGCGCCAACCGACGCTACGGCGGTCGCCCCGGTCGTTGCGCCG
>JBDTLT010000083.1:0-21033 GCA_039934635.1 Acidimicrobiales bacterium | reverse complement strand
GCCCTCGTAGGAACACTTCGATCCTCCCGTTCTCGCTGTCGAACGTCGCGATATGTACGACGTTCGACAGCGAGAACGAGGCAGAGGTGATCAGGTCGCGGTGGCGAGCGCGTTCAACGGCCCGGATTCCAGTCCGGCTCGGCGAGCACGAAGCCGCTGAACTCGAAGCCGGGGGAGACGGTGCACCCGACGAGGGTGAAGTCGCCGAGCGTTCGTGCGGACTGCCAGACGTGTGGGTCGATGACGATCTGTGGCCGGGCGCCACTCGCGAGATCAGGACCGAGAATAGCGATCTGCTGGTGCACCCCGTCGTTCGACAAGCCGAGTTCGAGCGGCGCTCCCGCGTAGTAGTGCCAGATCTCGGTGGCATCGACGCGATGCCAATGTGAGCCTCGGCCCGGCTGCAGCAGGTAGTAGATGGCAGTGCCGCTGGCGCGATCACCGGTGGGCGCCGGCGCTCGCCATGTCTCGCGGAAGTAGCCGCCTTCGGGATGCGGTTGCAACCCGAGCAGTTCGATGTAGTCGCCGGCGTTCACGCGTCGGTGCCGAAGAGCGCCGCGATCATCTCGTCGACGACCGGTGCGATGCGGGCGCGTATCGAATCTTCATCCTCGGTGAGGTAGTCGTGGGGAATGATGACGAGCGGCAGGTCGACACCCTGACTTCGGGCCACCGCCTTGGCGGCGTTGATGAACGGCTCGGTGACGACGGTGACCGACGGAATGCCCATGCGTTCCACGTTGGCGGAGTCGAGCACACTGCCCGACGTGCAACTGCCTCATTTGGCGAGGCCGCTCACAACGCCTCGGCAGTCGCGAAACTTCAACAGCATCGCATCGTCGGCAGGACGAGACAGCACCGGCTTGCAGTCTCGGAACACTTCGAGGTCGGGGATGCGTTTGCGCATCTCGTCTTCGATCACCAATGAGTAGGCGTAGAAGTCGGGGCCGGCTTGGCGGTTGATCTCGTTGATGAGAAACCCGATACGTGGATTGCGTGGGATCTTGCCGGGGCGCGTTGCCCGCGCGACTGCAGTCGCGTGTACGACACCTCGCGGATCGACGAGTTGATAGGTCACTTTGGCTCCTTGATCTCGACTGCCCTCGTCTCGGCGAACCCACCGAGATGGCCCCATCCGGGACACACCGCCCACCAGGGGATGCTGTCGGCGCCGCACACGACCACGACGATGTCGTCGGGCCGTTCGACGCACGGCACCAACGTGTCATCGCGCGTCTGATCGATCCACTCGGGCCACCATGTGTAGTGGTGCTGCGGTTCGTTGTTCGGGCGCATCGGGCCGGTCGGCCGCAAGTCGTCGATGCGCCGGCGGGCGAAGTCGAACAGTCCCTGCTGCACGTCCTTGCGCGACAGACCATTTGCCGCGAGCCCGCGCGCCTCGCTCGGGTTGACGCACACCACGATGTCGCCCATGGTGTGCGTGTTGTTGCTGCCTTTGGTTCGCATGACGTCGGCGCACCATTCGAGCCGGTCGTGCGGCGCGTCGTTGGCGCCCCACATCGCCACGCTGTGCGGCGCTTCGACCGCGACCACCGTGACACCGCTCGGTGCATCGACACCGCGGGCACGGTGTAACGGCTCCCACGGCGAGTGGGGTGATTCACCGATGCAGAACGAATACCGACCCGGTTGACCGAAGACTTCCTTGACGGGCTCGCCGGGGATCGAGCCGCCGACGTTCCACAACACGAGGCGGATCGCGCGGCCGATGGTGGCGTTGGCTCGCGAGCCACCGCCGCTGAACACCGATTCGGCGTGGGCCATCGACAGCTGCGTCACCGCGTCGCCCGAAACGATCACCAGTGGCCAAGAGCCGTGCGTCGTCACCTGCACACCGCGCAAGTTGAAGCGCGCAGAGAGCATGCATTCGAGCGCGGCGACGATGACGGGCATGTACTCGGGTCGGGCGCCGGCCATAGCGGCGTTGGCCGCGATCACTTCGATCGTTGCGGTCGCGTCGCGCGGTGGGATCAAACCCACGACGTCGGTAGGTGCACGACCCGTCCCCTCGACGAGCGCATCGACGGTCGCTCGCAACGGCGGATGCACGGGAAGCCCGTCGGTGAGCCCCAGCGAGTAGGAGAGCTCGGGCCAATCGGCCAGGTCGCCCAGAGTCGGGAGAAAGATGTCGGTCATCGGGACGATCTTTGCACGATCGGCAATGATGAGAAGGGCTGGGGCGCCGCAAGGGGGATCATGAGATCGAAACGAGAGATCGTCGAGGAGTTTCGCGAAGCGATCGACGCGCGCGAATTCGACCGGGCGTTCAAGTGCACCGTCGACGAGCCCATCTGGCGGGTGTTCGCCAGCGAGTACCAGGGCCGGGCAGGCATCGAACGGGTGATGAGCTACGCCGATCAGCTGTACCAGGTCGACACGCTGCGCAAAGAGGTGCAGTCGGTCACCGCTGATGACGAGCGGGTCGTGGTGCGCAACATCATGCGGGGCAAGACGAAGACCGGTCGCGACTACGAGAACTACTACGCACTGGTCTACGAGTTCGACGGCGACAAGATCGCGAAGATCTGGGAGTACCTCGACAAGGACTACACGAACCGCATCTTCGACGACATCCAACTGGCGCGTTAGGAGTGACTGTGACGAACCCAGATCTCGGACATCCTGTGATCTCTGCCGATGGCCACATCGATCTTCCGTTGTTGCCGCACGACCTGTTCACCGAACATGCGCCGGCGTCGGTGCGCGGTCGCGTACCGCGGGTCGAGACGCTGGCCGACGGCGAGCATTGGGTGTGGGGCGAAGGGGCCGAGTTGGCGCGGGTCGGTGGTACCGGCCACACCGGCGTGCCGTATACACGCGGCCAGTCGGCGCGCTTCGATCGTATGAACGAAACCGGTTTCTGGGACGATGTGGCCGCGGGTGTGATGCACCCGTCCGATCCGCGACTGCGGGTCGCGGCGCTCGATCGTGATGGTCTACTCGGCGAAGTGATCTACGGCGTGCTCGGCGCGGCCAACCGCATCGACGACACCACCGTGCAGGTCGAAGTGATGCGGGCGTACAACGACTGGATGGCCGACTTCTGTGCGTTCGCGCCCGATCGGCTCGTCGGTGTTGCGTGCTTGCCGTCGGGCGATCCCGCGGCGGCGGCCGACGAGATCCGTCGCCTCGCCAAGCGCGGCCAGCATGCGGTCGAGTTGGCGATGACGTACGACCTCATGCCGCTGTGGCGCAGCGAATTCAATGCGGTGTGGCAAGCAGCCGACGAATGTGGCGCCATCATCCATCTGCACACCATCGGCCCGGTGATCGACACGCGATGGGCGACGACGCCGCGCGAGACGCAGGCGTTCGTCGGTACGTGGCTGACGGTGTTCCAGCTGCGCATGATCGAGCGACTGGCCGAGTTGATCTTCGGTGGCGTGCTCCACGCATACCCGCGGATGCGCGTCGTGCTGGGGGAGTCGGGCATCGGCTGGTTGCCCTACGTGCTCGATCGCATGGACGACGAATGGCACGAACGGTTCACTCACCTCGAGCTCACGATGCCGCCGTCGGGCTATTGGCGCCGGCAGATGTACGCCACGTTCCAGAACGACGAAGCGGGCCTGCTGCTCGCCGATCGCATCGGTGTCGACAACCTGATGTGGGGCAACGACTTCCCGCATGGCGACGGCGTGTGGCCCGACTCGCACTCGGTCATCGAAAAGCAATTCGCGCACGTATCGCCGGCGACACGTCGCATCATCTGCGCCGAGAACGCGGCCAAGCTCTACGGCTTCACGCTGGATTGAGTGGCGGTTACCAGCCGAAGAGGCGTTGTGCGTTCGTGGAGAAGATGCGCGTGCGTTGTTCGGTGGTGATGTCGGTTCGCTCGGCCACGCCGGTGACACCGTGCGGGTAGTGGCAGTCCCAGTGGGGATAGTCGCTGGCCCACACGATCCAGTCGAGGCCACAGCGATCGATGGCATGGGCGAGGCCGTCTTCGCCTTCGGTCGACACGAACATGCGCCCTTCGGCGAAGTACGCGCTCGGAGCCTTGTCGATGTTGGGGAACTCTTGCGGGCGATGCTCCCAGTGCTCGTCGAGGCGCTCGAGGTAGTACGGCAGCCAGCCGATGCCGGCCTCGAGCAGTGAGACGCGCAGCTTCTTGAATCGCTCGAGCACGCCGCCGCCCAGGATGGTCGTGCAAGCGAACATCAAGTTGAACGGGAACTCCAACGCGTGCAGTTGTGCGTACGAGTCGACGAAGTTCTTGTAAGCGAATCGCCCTCCGCCCGCATGAAAGCCAACCGGGACGTTCAACGATTCGGCGAGCTCGTAGAGCGGGAAGTTCTCGGGGTCGTCGGCGTTGCGCTCGCCGAGCGCGCATGGCACCGTGATCGACGCGAAGCCGAAGTCGCGCACGACGCGTTCGGCCTCAGCGCACGCGTCATCCATCCACTTGAGGGGTAGCGCGGGCGTGCCCTTCAACCGGCTCGAATCGGCCGAGCAGTAGTCGGCGAGCCAATCGTTGTAGGCGCGGCAGCACGCGATGCACAACTCGCGGTCCTCCATCGCGTAAAAGCCGAGGCTGACCACGCCGTACAGCACGGCGACGTCGATGCCTTCGATGTCCATGTCCTCTAGGCGCAGCTTGGGATCGACCGCGCCCTCACGGTGCACCGCAGACTCTCGCATGCCTTCGGGGACCCACGCGCCACGGCC
Source organism: Acidimicrobiales bacterium (assembly GCA_039934635.1). Classification (GTDB taxonomy): domain Bacteria; phylum Actinomycetota; class Acidimicrobiia; order Acidimicrobiales; family WLNW01; genus DATLFA01. The sequence goes on along the minus strand of JBDTLT010000083.1, from coordinate 16,344 downwards.
GGTACCGGGAGGGATGACGCGGCCTTCGAGCGAATAGCGCGTGGTTCCGCGTTCGTCGCGGATGAGGCGCGGTCGGCGATCGTGGAAGCGAGTGGGAAGGTAGCGCTCCCACAGTTCGTCGGGCTCGAACGTGTGGCCGTCGACGTCGATGACCAGATGATCGACGATTCCGCCTGCAACCATGTCGTGGCCTCCCCAGTCGTCCTGACCGGATGACGCTATCGCAGCTAGGGTGCGGCCGAATCTTGGTCGGAGGGTTTGCGATGGGGGACATCAAGCTCGGGATCATGCCCGCGTTCAAAGCGGGTGTGATCACCGACCCGCGGTGGTGTCACGAATTCGCGGAGATGGTCGAAGCCGAGGGTGTGGAGTCGATCTGGACCGTCGAGCACGTGGTCGTGGCCAAAGACTACGAACCGCGCTATTCGTATTCGGCATCGGGTCTCATGCCGGGCGGGTCGGGCACCGTGATGCCTGATCCGTTGGAGACGTTGGCGTTCTTCGCGGCTTGCACCGAACGCGTGCGGTTGGGCACGGCAGTGTTGGTACTCACGCTGCATCAACCCGCGGTCGTGGCCAAGCGCGTCGCGACGATCGACAACCTGTCGCACGGGCGGGTCAGCCTCGGTGTCGGCAGCGGATGGCAGATCGAGGAGTACCGCGCCTGCGGGGTGCCGTACGAAGGACGCGGTCGCCGGCTCGACGACGCGATCGTCGCGTTGCGCGAGTTGTGGCAACCGGGCTACCGCACGCATCACGGCGAGTTCTTCGAGTTCGTCAATTGCGAGAGCCTGCCGCTACCGGTGCAAGCCGGTGGCCCTCCGATCATCATTGGCGGATCGACCGAGATCGCGGCGCGGCGCGCCGGCCGCCTTGGTGACGGCTTCTACCCGTACGTGATCTCGCCCGAAGATCTCGCGACGCGCATCGAGACCATCCATCGCACCGCCCGTGAGTACGGCCGTGATCCGGACGCGATCGAGATCACGGTGTGGCCCGGCAGTTGGAAGCCGGGTTCGACCCTCGATCTCGACGTCGTGCGTCGCTTCACCGAGGTGGGCGCGCATCGGATGACGATGTCCGCGCAAGAGTCGGGCGCGACCGAGGTCAGCCAGATTCGCGATCTGGTGCGCCGCGTGCAAGACGAAATCATCAGCAACCTTTAGGGAGTGGATATGCAATGGCAGGTCGGTGACGTCAGCATCACGCTGGTTCGCCAGCACATGGCGGCGGTTGACGCGGAGGGGATGTTCCCCGGTTCGAACGCCGAAGAGGTCATCTCGGCAAACGCCGATTGGTTGAAGCCGCACTTCGTCGACGAGAACGGCACGCTGCCCTTGTCGATCCACGCGCTGGTGGTCGAGTCGATGGGCAAGACCATCGTCGTCGACACGTGTCTCGGCAACCGCCCGGTGGCCGGCTTCGATGCGATGTCGCATCTCGGTGACCAATTCTTGCATGACTTCGCCGCCGCAGGCTTCTCCATCGATGCCGTCGACTTCGTCGCCTGCACGCACCTCCACTTCGACCACGTCGGGTTCAACACGACGCTCGTCGACGGCAAGTGGGTGGCGACGTTCCCCAATGCGCGCTACCTGTTCGGCCGCATCGAATACGAACACTGGGACGCGGGCAACCTGGGCGCCGCGGTGACGTTCGGCGACGCCGTCAAGCCGGTCTTCGAAGCCGGTCAAGCCGACCTCGTCGACACCGACCACAAGATCACCGACGAGGTCTGGTTCGCTCCGACCCCCGGCCACACTCCGGGCCACGTGAGTGTCCACATTCAGTCGAAGGGTCAACGGGCGATGATCACCGGCGACATGATGCATCATCCGATTCAGATCGCTGATGGTGCCATCGATTGGGTGATGTCCGCCGATGTCGATTCACCGTCAGCGGCGCTGACGCGCCGCGCCATCCGCGCCGAGGTCGCCGATCAACCGGTGCTGGTGATCGGCACGCACTTCGGCCCACCGACCGCCGGCCACATCAAGAAAGTCAACGGCGACTACCGGCTCGTTGTGTGAGGACCCGCTCGCGACAGGCGGATGCCGACCCCCATTAGCGAGCATGCGCCTTGTGATAGCTGTTGGTGCTAGCATCATGTGATATGACGGCGTCGACGCGGACCACGTTCACACTCGACGAGGCGCTGGCCGATCAGGCTCGGCGGCTCGGCGTGAACATCTCCGCAGCCGCTCGAGACGGAGTCGCCGCTGCGGTCCGCGACGCGTTGGCCAGGGCAGACCGCGCCGCGTACGAGCGCAAGCCGGAGAAGCCCGACGCGTTCTGGGCCGACGCCGAAGCCTGGGGTGACGAATGACGCGTGGTGAGGTGTGGCTGGCGGAAGTCGGGCGCAGACGCCGGCCGGTGTTGGTGCTCACCCGCCCCGAAGTGATCGACGTTCGTGCCCTCGTCACGGTGGCCGAGATAACCACGAGCATCCGGGGCATCGGGGCAGAGGTCGCCATCGATCACCAGGCGATCGGGCTCGAGCGGGAGTCGGCGGTCAATTGCGACGGGCTGCATACCGTGACGCAAGCATCGCTCAGCCACCGAGTCGGCCAGCTGGACAACATCACGATGCAGCAGGTTTGCTCGGCCGTGAACTATGCGTTGGGCTGCTGATCGATCACGATCCCGTAGACGACTACCGGCGATCGGGTAGGTTCCCGGCGATGATGCCGGCCGATGTCATCGACGCCTGTCGCGCCGGCCATCGAACGTTCATCTCGGGCCTGGCACCACTGTCAGATGACGACTTCCATTTGCCGAGCCTGCTCCCGGGCTACTCGCGTGGCCACGTGGTCGCACACGTGATCAACAAGAGCGAGGCGCACGTTTGGCTCTTCGGGGGTCCGCCCGTTGGTGAGGTCCGTCGGCTTCATCCGGATGGGTAACGGTCGGTCCGCGGACGATGGTCGAGATCGCCGCGCATCATCTGCGCAATGTCGAGGTGCACCACGTCGATCTCGACATCGGCTACCAACCGCGCGACTGGCCTGAGTTTTTCATCGAAGCAGAGCTGGCCAAGCGGCTGCGCGCGTTGCCTGACCGAGCTAACCATGCCGATCTTCTCGCCTGGCTTCTCGGCCGATCACCCGCACCAGAGCTTGGGCCGTGGTGACAATCGGACGCAGTGTCCCTCCCGACGATCGGGGCCGCACGAGGGGCAGCAAAGAAGCAGTGGAGGCGACCTCGAAGGTCAGAGTGGTTCGAGCGTGTTGGGCTCGGTATGCAGATGCGCTTCTTCGTTGAGCGATCGCACGACCCACCGGTCATTCCACTCACTTTTGACCACGCGCGAAATGCTCGTGTAACCGGGCTGAAAGAAGAACATCTCGGGCATCTGCAGGATGCTGGCGACGATGGCATTGATGGTGCCGCCGTGCGACACGATGGCGATGCGTTTGCCGTGGTGCCGTTCGAGCAGGTCGAGTTGCGCGGCGACCACTTCTTTGCGGAACTCATCCGGATCTTGGTAGCCGAGACCGGCCCAATCTCGGTTGCGCATCTTTTCGAGGATGTGCTTGTGCCGTTCGTCTTGCAGGTCTTCGACAGGTATGTAGGCCTGCGACTGCTTGTCGAGTTCGGCGAAGCCTTCGACGACCTCGAGATCGAGCCCGAGTTGATCGGCCAGCGGTGCCGCGGTTTCGCGCGCGCGGCGCTTGGGGCTCACCGCGATGTGGTCGATGGCTTCGTTGGCCAACCATCGGGCCATGCGTCGAGATTGCTCGTGGCCGAGCGGCGTCAGCCCCGGGTCGGCGATGCCATCGGTGACCTGCTGAAGCTCGGGACGAGCGTGGCGGATGAGGATCAGCTCCATATGGGCAGAGACGGTAGCGTCGGGCCGCGCGGTCGCCACCAATGAGCGGGCCGGGCGGCGGGCGGGAGCGACGGACATGGTTTTCTCGGTGCGGCGGGTCGTGACCGGCGTCGACGCCAACGGTCAGGCGATATTCGTGAGTGACGGGCCGCCACCGCGGCTGATCGAAGCACCGACCGGCACGGCGGTGGCCGATCTGTGGAACGTGTTCGCGTCACCCGCCGACCCGAGCGACGGCGGTGATCCACCGGCAGGCCCGTTCGAGCTCGAGCCAAAGGCCGGCGGGCTGTGGTGGCGACTCATCCGTCTGCCGCTGCCCGACCCGTCACTGCCCCGTGAGCAGCAGTTCCTGTCGAACGCGCACGACGATCGGTTTTCGAAGGACAAACAAGGCATGCACAAGACCGACTCGATCGATCTCATGCTCGTCGTCGACGGTCGCATCGAGCTCGAGGTCGACGAGGGCGTGTGTGAGCTTGCCGCCGGTGACTGCGTCGTGCAACGAGGCACCATGCATCGCTGGCGCGTCATCGGCGACGGGCCGTGCACGTATCTCACCGCAATGCTCGCCACCGATCCGACAGCGACGCCACCCCCCATCGACCTCGCGCCGCGAGCCGCGGGGCGCTCGACCGGTCAGGGTCCACGGCGGGTGGTGACCGGTGTCGACCCACTCGGGCGCTCGATCATCGTGAGCGACGGCGAAGCACCGGCGACCGTGGTGTACGAACATGGCGCCGGGATGATGTACAGCCAACTGTGGGAGACCGGGGGCGCGGTCGGCCATCCGCTGCAGGGCGGCGATACGCCGGCGCCCTATCTGCAACTCGACCCACTGGGCATGGGTGTGTCGTGGAAGTACCTGGTCATCCCGCCGGACTCGGCCCGCCGCACCATCGACGGCCCCAAGCTGCGGGCAGAGATGCAGGCCGTCGCGTCGGGCATGTCGTCGACGGGTCATCATGATCCGGACGATCCCGGCAACCATCGCACCGACACCATCGATCTCGACTACATCCTCGAAGGTGACGTAGAGCTCGAATTGCCGGGTCACGGCTCGGTGCGACTCGGGCCCGGCGACTGCGTGGTACAACGCGGTAACTGGCACAAGTGGCACAACCGGGGCGACACGCCCATGCGGATGATCGCCATACTCGTAGGTGCACCCATAGGAGGCCGCACATGAACCGCGACGAGTACCTCGATCTGCTCATCGCGAAAGATCAGATCCGTATCATCATCAACGATCTGGCGCGCGGCACCGACCGCCTCGATCGCGACCTCATGGCGGCGTGTTACTGGCCTGACGGCTTCGACGACCACAACTCGTTCCGAGGCAATGGTGACGAGTTCGCCGACTGGGTCTTGAGCGCCCTTTCGCACTTCGCGTCGACGCACCACTTCTTGGGGCAATGCCGCATCGAGGTCGACGGTGACGTCGCGCATTGCGAAACCTATTGCGATGCGCACCACATCTCCCACCCCGACCCGGACGGCAAGGTTGTCGACATGGCAATGGGTCTGCGTTATGTCGACCGTTTCGAACGGCGCGCCGGCCGGTGGAAGATCAAGAAACGGGTCTGTGCCTTCGATTGGACCTATTACATCGACGCCGATCGATCGTGGGCGTTCGGCGACGACTTTTGCATCGGCGCGCGTGACAAGACCGACATCACTTACACGCGGTTCTGATATGGCCGTCGATCGACAATTGATCGAGTTCACGCCCGACGACATCGACGCGGTCGTGCAACAGGTTGCGGTCGTGATCGAGCGCGGCGCGGGATGGCTCAACATCGAGCCCATCGTCGGCGAGGTGGCGATGGACGAGATCCGCCGCAGCGCCCCGCCGGCGATCGTGCGGGTGTTCTCCGGTAGGGGCGGCAAGATCCCGTTCGGCACATTCGTGCCCGGCGACCACCGCAAAGGCGGGTCGGGTCAGGTGGGCCTCGAGCACAGCGCCGGTCCGCGGGCGCTGCCGCAGTTGCGAGACGCGGGCGTCGTGCTGCCCACCGGTTGGCGCATGCGTCAAGACCACGGCAAGCGCGGCATCGTGTGCGATGTGCCGCGCGACGAGGATCCGGCTGTCATCGTGCGCTGGATCCTCGACGCGTCCGTGCGGCTGTGCGAGATCAATCTCACCGGCTGGTGGACGGCAGTGATCAGCCTGCCGAAGTGATCAAGCGCTTGTCGCGCTGGCCGACGCCACGCGTGACGCGGCGTCTTTCTTGAGCTCGCCCTTGGCGACCTTGCCGCCCGATGCGCGCGGTAGTTGATCGAGCACGAAGAGGTATTCGGGATACCACTCCTTCGACACGCCGCGCGCCGTGAGATGCGCCTTGAGATCGTCGAGGCTGAGCGCGGTGCCGTCGTGCAATTCGACATACGCCGCGACGCGCTCGCCGAAGACGGGGTCGGGCGCGGGGACGACGGAGACCATCTTGACGGACGGGTGCGTGGCGACTTCGTCTTCGACGGCCGGCGCCGAGATGTTCTTGCCGCCACGGATGATGAAGTCGGACGTGCGCCCGACAACGGTGAGCCATCCCTCGTCGTCGATGGTGACGACGTCGCCCATGAGCATCCAGCCGTCGGGTGTGAACAGCTTGCCGTTGGCCTCGTCGTCCTCGTAATAGCCGGGGCCCATCGCGGGCCCGAAGCACGCGGGCACGCCTTTGCCGCGATCGCCCTCGACCCGCTCGCCTTCGGGCGTGTAGAGGCGCACGTGCATCTCAGGGATGATGCGCCCGCCGGTGGTGAGTCGATTTTGTCGATCGTCGTTGATGCGGGTGCCCGAGAGCATGCCGGTCTCGTTGGAACCGTAGAAGTTCATCACCATCGAACCGGTACGCTCTTCGAACTCGAGCGCCCGCGCGTACGGGATGGCCTCGCCGCCGGTGAACATGATGCGCAGCGACGAAAGATCGTGGTCGTCGAGGGCCGGCGAGTTCAACATCATGATGAACTGCGTCGAAACGCAGCACAGCACCGTGACCTTTTCGCGTTCGATGAGCTTGATCATGCCTTCGGCGTTGAAGTGGCTCATGACCGCGCAGGGTGCACCGATGAGCGTCGGGGTGAAGTGCGCGGTCCACAAGCCGAAGCCGAAGGGCGCGGGCACGACCGACATCCATGACTCGTCGGGCGTGAGGTCGCCGTAATCGACGGCGATCTGGTTGAAGAAGAACCACCGATTCTGGTTCTGCATGACGCACTTGGGCAGACCGGTGGTGCCCGATGTCGAGTTGAGGAAGAACAGCTCACTCGGGCCGACCCTGCGAGAGTCGATGCGTCGCGCCAAGCCGGGGTCGCGGGTGTGCGCCTTGGTGCCGCCCACGACCGCAATCGCGGCAGCGGTCGAGGGGCCGTCGATGACGATGTGGTGCTGCAGCGCCGGATGTTTTTCGCGCAGGCGGGCCACCAACGTGGTGGATGCTTCGTCGCGATGGGTGGCCAGCGTGACGATGCCCCGGGCGTGCGACTTGCCGACGAGGTGGTTGAGCTCGGCTTCGCCGGCGCGATGGCCGATCCCCATGACGACGAGCCCCGCCTTTTCGGCGCCGACGAATGCCGCGTGGACCAAGGGCCCGTCGGCCATGAATACGATCACGCACTCGCCGGCGGCGAGGTCGGTCGACATGAGCGCCGACGCGATCCGATCGGAAACCTCGTCATAGACACGCCACGACATGCGGTCGCCGTGCTCGTCGACGAATGCTGTGCCTTGCGGGTTGGTGTTGGCGAGTCGGCGGATGACGTCAGTGAGGCATTCGGTACCCCACCATCCCTTTTCTCGGTACTCGGCTTCGACGGCGGGGTCGACAGTGGTCTGCATCAACGTCCTCAGAACGCGTTGGGGTCTTTTTGGATTTCTTTGGGCACGTGGAGGTCGAAGAGCTTGCTGGCGTTGCGCCAGGTGATTTGTTCTCTTGCGGCCTTGGGCAGCTTGCCGATCTGGGCGTGCAGCTTTTCTTGAGTGTGCGGCCACGTGCAATCGGCGTGGGGATAGTCGGACTCGACCATGATGTTCTCGGCGCCGATGACCTTGGTCTGCAGGAACGACGACGGGTCGTCGATGGCGCAGAACCAGAAGTTGCGTTTGAACACCTCGGCGGGGGACATCTCGATGCCTTCCCAGGTGCCGTACATGGCGCTGTACTTGTCCATGTGCTCGAAGCGGTCGAGCAGGCCGGCGACCCAACCGATGCCGCCTTCACTCATGCACAGACGCAGGTTCGGGAACCGCACCGGGATCTTCGAGAACAGCCAGTCGACCGCGGCGTACATCGCGTACGCGAAGAACAACGCACCGGTTGCGTCGCTCGGCGCGTCGGGCGCGGTCGTCGGCGAGGTACCCGATGATCCGACGTGCAGGCACACGACGGTGCCGGTCTCTTCGCACGCCGCCATCAGCGGATCCCAATAGCCGGTGTGCAATGACGGGTAGCCCAGCAGGTGCGGGCCTTCGCTGAAGGAGATGGCCTTGAACCCGCGGGCCGCGTTCTTGCGCACTTCGGCCGCCGCGAGTTGCGGGTCGCTCCAGATGGGCAACTGTGACGGGATCATGCGACCGGGCTTGAACGCGCACCAGTCTTCGAGCATCCAGTCGTTCCAGGCACGGGTCACGGCAATGGCGAGCTCGGTGTCCTTGGCCACTTGATAGATGCGCTGTCCGGCGAAACCGGGCAAGAACGATGGGAAACACAGCGAGGCGTAGACGCCGTCGATGTCCATGTCGCGCAAGCGGTACTCGATGTCCCACGCACCGCGACGCATGTGTTCGAAGCGCGTGGGATCGAAGCTGTACTCGTCGATCGGGCGACCGGCGACTGCGTTGAACCCGACGTTGGGCATCATCTCGCCGTCGAAGAGCCACGACTCGACACCGTCGATGTCGACGACGCGTGGCGCGCGGTCCGCGAGCTTGGCGGGTACGCGTCCTTCGAACGCGTGCGGCGGCTCGACGATGTGGTCGTCACACGAGATCATCAAGTAACGCCGCTCGGCGCGCGGCGGATCGGGCAGCAGCGTCACCTTGCCCTTGACGTTGCGAGTGAAGTTGGCGTTCGCGGTGAGTTCTTCGAGTGAGATCGCCATGTGGGGCTCCTAACGGATGTTCAGTCGAGGACTTCGGGTTCGGCGGCGATGAGTTGACGCACCGCGCCGTCCCAGTATGCGAAGACTGCCCGCTCGATGAGCGACGCCTTCATGGGCTTCATCACCGACGGCGACAGCGGGAAGTGTTTCTGCCCGGTCAGCATCGTCTTGTACATGATCTCGCAGCTGCGCTCGAGCGCAGCGGACTTGTAGGTCGCTTCTTCGATGGTCGGCGCGGTCACGAGCACGCCGTGGCTCGCCAAGAGGGCGACGGAGGCTTCGCCGATGCGCTCGGCGAGCTCGGCGCCGAGATCGGCCGACGCGACTTCACCGTCGTACTCGTTGATGAAGATCATCTCGTCGAAGAACATCGACGAGTTCTGATGGATGATCTCGGGCAGCACGCCGATGCCACAAAGGATCGTTGCGTACATCGGGTGGTTGTGCACGATCACCCGGGCGTCCGGACGGCGTCGGTGCAACTCGGTATGGATATGGAACGCCGGCGTGACGTCCCACTGACCATCGAGCACCTCGCCCGTGTCGGTGATCGTCAAGATGTCCGACGCCTGGGTCTCGGCCCACCAGATGCCCCAAGGGTTGACCAACAACGACTCGTCACCGGCGCGTTGCCAGGTGATGTGGCCGGTCAGGTTCTCGCAGAAGCCCAGGTCGTCGAGATGGCGCAGCGAGCAGGCGAGCTTCTGATGATCGGTCAGATCACGGCCGACGCCCTTCATGGCCCGAGGCATCCACGCCGCCGCACCACCGATTGCTTGTTGCGCCTGTTCTGAGTCGAGTGCCATCGACGCCCCCTTTTCTCGCCCGGCCAGTGTAGGCGACCCCCCTCCGCCACTCCCTCTCGCGCGCCGCCCGTGTATATAGGTGGCGGACACCAACAGAACGGGACCGGTACTTGGCAAAAGTGCGGATCGATCGGCTGCTCGGCAACCTCGGCTACGGCACGCGCAAGGACGCGCAGCGCATCGTGAAGAGCGGGCGCGTCACCGTGGGCGGGGAGGTCGTGACCGACGCCACCCGCTCGGTCGATCCCGAGACGGTGACCCTCGATGGCGAACCGCTCGACGCGCCACTCGGGCTCGTCGTCGCGCTGTACAAACCGGTGGGCTATGTCTGTTCGCACTCCGATCGCGAAGGGCCGTCCGTGTTCGAACTGCTGCCCGAGCAGTGGATGCTGCGCAGTCCTCGGCCGACCACTGTGGGCCGGCTCGACAAGGACTCGAGCGGGCTCGTGCTCGTGACCGACGACGGTGCCCTCGTGCACGCGCTGACCGCGCCGAGGCGTCACGTCGAAAAGCGCTACGTGGTCACGCTCGACCGTTCACCCGGCGCCGACCTGCCTCGCCTCGTCGAGCAGTTCGCGTCGGGAACGCTCATGCTCCGCGGTGACGACACACCGTGCCGCCCGGCGGCACTCGAAGCACTCGACGAGTCGACGTTCGTGGTGTTGCTAACGGAGGGCCGTCATCGCCAGGTGCGACGCATGTTCGCCAACCTGAGCTACGAGGTGACCTCGTTGCTGCGCACGCACATCGGTGAGTACACGCTCGACGGGCTCGCCGAAGGCGAGTGGCGCCACGCCGGTCGGTGGTCGTGAGGGTCACGGACGGATGACGACGTTGATCGCGTCTTCGCCGGCGATCTCGCCGGCGAGTGTCTGGATCGCGAGCTCGGCATCGGCCAGCGCGAACTGATGCGTGCGCATCCGATCGACGGGCAACGCGCCGCTGTCGAGGATGGCTAGCGCCTCTCGATAGCCGGGGGCCGTGACACCGCGTGCACCGATCACGGTGATGCCCCGCAACACGATCTTGTCGCTCGGGAACTCGGGCACCGTGTGGCCCTTGACGCCACCGAGCACGATCGTGCCGCCCGCCCGCACACACTCGACCGCATCGACCACCGGCTGTGTCGCCACTGCGCTCACGTCGATGACGACGTCCGCGCCGCCACCGGTGAGCTCGCGCACGCGCGCAACGAGGTCTTCGCGTTCGACATCGATTGCGACATCCGCGCCGAGGTCGATCGCCAAGTCGAGCTTGTGCCGATCACGGGTCAAGCCGGTGATGATCACGAGCGACGCGCCGGCGAGCTTGGCTGCGATCGCGCACGCGAGTCCGCGCTGGCCGGGACCGAGCACCACGACCTTCGAGCCGATCGTCGTGCGCGGCAACGTCACGCCCCACCGAACACCCGCGCCCAGTGGGTTGAACAACACCGCGGTCTCGGGCGCGATGCCGGCGGGCACCTTGTGCACCACCGCCTTGGGGTGCAGGTACATGTGCGTCGCGTAGCCGCCCCATAACGCGGGCGCGACATCGGTGCCGATGAAGCCGTAGGACATCATTCGCGCCCATCCGTTGCAGTGCTCGTACGCGCCGGTGAGGCAGTACGAACAGCTTCCGCACGGCAGGAACGGTTCGACCGCAACGCGGTCGCCCTCGCGCACATGCCAGCGCGCCGAGGCGTCGGCACCGATCGCGTCGATCACGCCAACGGGCTCGTGTCCGGGGATCAACGGGTAGCGCAGATCGATGGTGTCTTCGAGTTGGCCGCGGTATTGCTCGACGTCGGTGCCGCAGATGCCGCAGGCCTCGACGCGCAGCAGTGCATCGTCGCGCCCGATCGACGGTCGGGGGAACTCGTCGAGCTCGATGGCCCGTCGCCCTGTCTGGATTGCGGCGGTCACCCGGTCGGTCATTATCGAAAACCTACACGCCGAACTTGATAGTAGAGACAGTTCGAAAAAGGGAGTCGAATGGCCTATTAGGTAATCGGCCGTTCGCGCCGACTCTGACGTTCATGCCTAGACTTCGCGCTAGTTCGTTGACCCGGCGCGCCATCGCGCTCAGCGCGGTATTGCTCGTCGCCTCCGCGCTGCCTTTTGTCGCCTCGTCGTCGGCCACGCCACCCGCGGCTCCTTCGTGTGTGGAAGATGTCCAAACCGCCGGAACGATTGACACGACGGGGCCGGGTGGGAGCAACTGGAGCCCCGACGGACGCTATGTGGTCTACACCGCAGCAACGGTGAGCGATCCCATCGACACCAACGGCGCATTCACCCACGCCGTCGTGCGCGACCGCAACAGTCTTCCGACCGCCGGCGCCCTCGACATCGCCAGCCAGATGACCGACGGAACACAACTCGACTTCGACGCGACCGCGATCCAGGTGAGCGACGACGGTCGATACGTGTTGTTCTCGTCAACTGGAGCCTTTGTCGCCGGCGACACCAATGGCGTGATCGATATCTACTTGCGTGATCGTCAGAGCAGCACCACGGTCCGGGTCGACGTGGGTGTCGGAGGTACCGAGCTCACGGCGGGCACCGACTACGCGGTCATGAGTGCTGACGGCCGCTACGTGGTCTTCATGACCGACGCGTCGCTCGATGCGGCAGACACCGACTCGGTGGCAGATGTCTATCGCTACGACGTCGTGTCGGACGCCATCGCTCTCGTGAGCGTCAACGACGACGAGTCGGAAATCACTTCGGCCTCCGGCTTCGGCGGCATCGACGCGAGCGGCGACCGCGTCTTCTTCGCCACCGACTCCGGTCCGTCGACCAACTACGTCCGCGCTATTACCGCGGGCACAACCACGCTGGTGGCGATCGGCGCTACCGACAACGGATTCATCACCCGCCCGGGGACCTCCTTGGTGATCAACACCGCGACCTCGCACAGCATTGCCGATACCAACACCGACGTCGACGCCTACCTCTACGACGTTGTCGCCGCCACGTGGACGCTGATCAGCGACCGCGCCATCGGCCTGCCTGCGATCGGCGACGTGATCGCGAACTCGGCATCGACCGATGTGAACTTCGTCGATCTCATCTACAACGACGGCAATTCCGCGTCCGTGGTCGTCAACCGCTCGGGCGGCACGTTCCGCTATGCGGGACCCGCCGCAGCATTGGTATCGGATCTCGGCGACGAGGTTCTCGCCGATCGCACCGTCTACCGCGTTGGCCTGCCCGTCGTGTATTCGGTCGCGCCGACAACGATCGCCCAGAACACCTCCAATGTGCCGATTACGGTGACTGGGCGCGAATTGGTCAGCGGCACCACTTTCTCGTTCGGTGCTGCCGGGCTCAGCACCAGCGTGGTCGTGCCCACGGGAAATCAAGCGACGATGAACCTCACGGCTTCGCTCACGGCGACACTCTCCACTCGGACGCTCACGGTCACGCAAGGTGTGAGTGGCTGTGTGGCGACGTTCGCCAATGCGATCACGGTCACCGCGGCTGCGCCCGTCTACCCCGCGCCGACGGTGTCCGACGTCGGCCCGGCGCTGATCCGTCCAAATGCGAACACGCCGATCCAAATCACGGGTACCAACTTCCAGTCCGGCGCTGTCGCGTCATCACCGCTCGCGGTGCAATCGACCACGTTCGGCTCGGCGACGCAGTTGAACGCGGTGGTCAACAGCAACGGCGCCACCGAGGGCATCAAGCCGATCACGGTGACGAACCCGGATACGAAAACCTCAACTCTCCAAGAAGCGATGCTGGTGCGGTCGAGCCGCGGAGAGTTTCATTCGCTCGGCCCCGTACGTGTGCTCGATACCCGCGCCGGTGCTCCGGTGGGTCCGGGCGGCACGCGTGACGTGCAAGTGGCCGGCGTCGGTGGTGTGCCTTCGTCTGGCGTGAAGGCAGTGCTGATGAATGTCACTGTCGCCGGACCGACCGCGGCCAGCTATCTCACGATCTATCCCTCGGGCACGGCGCGACCCAACAGCTCCAGTCTCAACTTCGTCGCGGGGCAGGCGGTGCCAAACCTCGTGACGGCAACCGTCGGTGCCAATGGCAACGTGACGATCTACAACTTCGCAGGCTCGACGCATGTGTTGTTCGATGTGGTCGGTTGGTACTCCGACGCCGGCACCACCTATGGCGGCACGTTCGTCGGATTGAGCCCGATCCGCGCGCTCGATACGCGTTTCGACTTCGATACACCCCTCGGAGCGGACGAGTACATCAACTTGCCCATCGTGATTCCGGGTTCGCCGATCTCCGCCGTCATGATGAACGTGACGGTGACGGCTCCGACCGCCGGCAGCTACTTGACCATCTGGCCGAGTGGCTCCGCGCTACCCAATGCCTCGAGCCTCAACTTCGTGCCCGGCCAGACCGTGCCGAATCTCGTCGTTGCACCGGTCGGGGCTGACGGAGCCGTGAACATCTACAACTTCGCGGGCGAGACAGAGGTCATCGTCGACATCGTCGGTCTGTTCGAGAACGGAACGGTCGCGGTCATCGACGGGCAGTACGAAGCCGTGCAACCGTTCCGGGCGTTGGACACGCGCACCAGCAGTCCTCCGGCGCCCATCGGCGCAAACCAATCGGTGTCGTTGGATGTCCGTACGATCGGCGTGCCGGACGATGCATCGGTCTTGATGATGAACGTCACCGCGGTCGCACTGAATGCGCCGGGCTACGTGAGCGTCTATCCCGGCAACGAAGCGGTGCCGGACACGTCGAACCTCAACTTCAGCGCCGGTCAGGTCGTCCCGAACGCGGTTGCCATGCGCATCGGATCCGATCACCGCATCAGGTTCCGCAGTGCCGAGGCGGCCACGCATCTGATCGTCGACGTGACCGGTTGGTACCGCCCCGGGTATCCCGCCGGAACACCGTTCTCGCTACCGTCTTCGTCGATGCTCGTGCCGTCAGCGGAGCCATCGACCGCGGCGCCAACACTGCAACCGGGCGTCGCCGACTGGCTTTCGACCAACCGCCCGACTCACCACTGACCAGACTCACCCCTGATTGCCAGACTCACCGCGTTGCGGGCGACCACCACGCGGCTTGACCCGTCGACACGAACGTCGCCTCGTCCGAATCCAGCGTCTGTACCCACACGCCTTCTTGGCCGCTCGTCGCCGTGCCGGCGTAACAGAACGCAGCACTGTCGGGCGACCAGCGCCGCTGGCCTCGAGCGTGTTGTTCGGCAAATGGGATGTATTCGCGTGCTTCGACAGCGGACGGCCGGCACCAGTCGAGCGGCTGGTCGGCCACGGTCTCTGACCACACGTGCCATCGCATCCAACGCGCGCCGCCGAGGTCATCGACCGACAGGTACAGCAGTTTTTCGTTGTCGGGGCTGAACTCGAACACGATCGGCATACGGTCGACAACGGTAGAAGTCGCACGCGTCGCGAGGTCGTAGACGAAGAGTCGGTCGGCGGGAGTGCTCGTCGGGTCGAGGGGAAGGTCGTCGACGGTGCGACCTACGACCCACGCCACGCGCCGGCCGTCGGGTGACACGACGAAGCGCACGAGTCCGTTGAAGCTACCGATGGCGTGCGTGATCGAACCGTCACTGCTCAGCACGACCAACTGGCTGGCGCTGCCCGTGCGCACTGCAGCTACCCAGCCGTCGGTGCCCGGAATGCGCGCGGGCGCCGTGAACGACGCGGGTGCGGGCGCGTCGAACGACACTGCCCTGGGTGCGCCGCCGTGATATTCGAAACGGCGGCTGTCGTCGCTGCCCACATTGGCCAGCAACGCGCCATTGTCCTGCCAATCGAAATACAGCGGGCCTCCGCGCGCAAGTATCTCGGACGTGCCGGTCGCGACGTCGATGACGGTGAGCTCGAGGCCGAGCGGCCCCTCGCCGAGGGTGGCGATCGCGGCAGAGTCGGGCCGCCAGTGCAGATAGAACGCGGGAAAGATCACGTCGAGCTCCGCGCGCTCGTTGGGACTGTCGAGATCGACGACGATCACCTTGGCCAGACCGTCGCTCGACCGGCGGTCGAAGCGCGACCACGCGATCAGACGACCGTCGGCCGACCACACCGGCTGGCGGTTGGCCGCGTCGGCGGGGGCGAGCGTGATCATCGACCCGGTCGTGCGCCGGTGCACTCGCAGCGCGCCGCGATCGAGAATGACGAGCGCGCTCATGGGACGTTCTTCGTCGCGTTGGTGCCCGGCCTGAATGGCTCTCTGCACGCGTCGACGATCAATTCGAGTGCCGGGACGGGGTCGGCGTCGTAACCGACCAGGGCATTGGGCGGGGACGAGCCGAATCGACGCTCGTCGATGACGGTCATGCCGCGCGTGTGCGAACCTGTCAACTCGACATCGACGCGTCGCGGTCGCAGGCCGAACAGCGACGGGTGGGTCACCGCCAGCACGGCACACGGGTCGTGCATCGCCGCGTTGCCGTCGACGTTGATACCGATGGTGTGGCCGAGCAGGTCGGCCACGAGCGCAGATGTCGGCGTCGGGGAGGTGAGCAATTGATCGATCGCGTCGCGGTCGGCCATGACCTGGTGCGTCAAGTTGAGCGGTATCAAGGTGGGCATGGAGCCGGCCTCGAACACGATCGCGGCGGCTTCGGGGTCGGCCCAGATGTTGAACTCGGCGACCGCAGTGACATTGCCGAGGCCGT
>JBDTLT010000082.1:0-21576 GCA_039934635.1 Acidimicrobiales bacterium | reverse complement strand
CCGGTCTCTTCGTGCACCTCTTTGACCGCGACCTCGGCCGGCGAATAGCCGACATCGGCCCAACCGGTCGGGTAGAGCCACGCACCACTGTCGGCCCGTTGCACGAGCAAGATCTCGCCCGCGTCGTTGTGGACGACGGCACCGACGGCCGTCTTGGGCGTCACATAACCGGCGACGCCGTCGCCGACGAGCTTCATCCACTCGGCCACGACATCGTCGGGCGCCGGGAGCCATTCGGTCGCAGCCCGGATCTCGCCCGCGACTGCGAGCACTTCTTCGAATCGCTCGCGCTCGTACAAGCTCTGCGTGAACCCGAGACCAGTGCGGGCGATGGCCGCCAGCGACTCACTCCAGCGCAGCAGGTCGCTTTCGGTCAGTGGGCGTTTGCCTTCTGCGGGCATGGACGCGAGGGTAGCGCACCGTCACAGATCGACGGTCAGCGCATAGAGGATCGCGCGCTCGATCTCGACGAGATACTGATCGTCGACGACCTTGGCTCCCTTTCGATCGCGCACGTAGAAAGCGTCGATGACCTGCGACCCGAGTGTCTCGATCTTGGCCGACACGATGTCGAGGTCACTCTCGAGCAACGCCGACGTGATGCGATACAACACGCCGACGCCGTCGGGCGCCACGACCTCGACGACGGTCGCCACGTCGGAGGAATGGTTGTCGATGACGACCTTGGGTTCGACGGGCCGCGCTGCGGTTGCGGGGCGCGAGCGATAGGTGCGGGCGCGCTCTGCGAGCCGCGCCCGAAGTGCGATCTTGCCGTCGACGGCGCGCTCGATGTCGCCGCTCACCTTGGGCCAGTTCAACTCGTTGTCGAACATCGAGACCACTCGCAGAACTTCGATCGCCATGCCATCTTCGGCGTGGCCCGCGGCGTGCACGACGTCGACGCCGTTGAGCGCCAACGCGCCGGCGACGCGTGCGAACAGACCCGGTCGGTCGGGCGCAATGACGGTCACGGTGTCGCCCGCGCCGTCGATGATCAGCTCACGCCGCGCCAGCAACACGCGATGCTCGTCGCTCGGGAACGGCGCGTCCTTCATCTCTTGCACGTCACCACCGCGCAGCGAATGCGTGGTGCGCCGCACCAACTCGTTGACGAGATCGGCTTTCCATGCGCCCCACGCGGCGGGGCCGGTCGCGATCGAATCAGCTTCGGTCAGCGCCGCCAGCAATTCGAGTGTCTCGACGTTGCCCACCTGAACCGCGACCGAACGGATGGTGCCTTCGTCGTCGAGGTCGCGTCGCGTCGCGATGTCGGGCAGCAGGAGATGATGACGCACCATCGAGGTCAACACCGTGACTTCGTCGTCGGTGTAGCCCATGCGGCCGCCGATGCGATCGACGAGTTGGATACCGACATCGGTGTGGTCGCCCGGGTAGCCCTTGCCGATGTCATGGAAGAGCGCGCCGAGCACCAGGAGATCGGGCCGATCGACGCGATCGACCAATGCCGCCGCCTGCGCGGCCGCCTCGCAGAGGTGCCGGTCGACCGTGAACCGGTGGTAGGCGTTTCGCTGCGGCTTGCTGCGGCACGGCTCCCACTCGGGAATCATGCGATGCCACAGTCCCAGCTGGTCCAGCGCCTCGATCACCGGGATGGCGGCGTGACCGACCAGCAACAGATCGGTCAGCACGAACCGCGCATCGTCGGGCCAGCGAGCGGGCATCGGTGGTGTCTCGCGAGCCATGCGCTCGAGCGAATCGCGGCTGATGTACGCGCGATGCAATGCCGCGGCGGCCGCGACGCGCAACGGCAAGACCGGATCGGCGCTGACGTTGCAGTCGTCGTCGATGTAAATCGTGCGCTCGTCGAGAATCACACAGGGCGCGACCGTTCGCGGGCGATCGCGGAACGGCCGGCTGCGCCGCCGGCTCTGCTCGTAGCGATGCCACACGATGTCGCTCGTCCACGCGATCGATCGCGCGGCCGACGCGACTCGCGCCATCAGCTCGTCGCCGTCGCTCAGCCCGAGTGCTCGGCCTACGGCATCTTGTTCTTGTAGCGAAAGCCGCTCGCCGCGCCGTCCGGTGCATCGATGCAACTCGACACGTGTCGCAAGCAGTGTCTCGTAGTCCTCCGCAAGGCACGTCTGCTCGCTGGTGCCCAACACCGGCAGCGCGGCTTCGGCCCACCACAGCGAGTGGACATCGCGCAGTCCACCCCGGCCTTCTTTCAGATCGGGCTCGAGCAGGAACGCAACCTCGCCGTTCTTCGCTTGGCGATCTTCGACCCGCTCGCGCAATTCGTCGAGTGCCCGGCGCGATTCGTTGCGCCATTGGGTGTGCGCGCGAGTACGCAACTCGTGTACGAGCTCGGCGGACCCCGCGACACAGCGCGCGGACAACAGCGATGTCGCGACGTCGAGATCGTCGCGTGCGAGCGAGAGCGCGCCGTCGACCGTGCGCACCGCGTGCCCGAGCTTCACGCCGATGTCCCACATCGGGTACCACAGCGCTTTGGCCAACTCGTCGACATCTTTTCCCGCGTACAACAGCACCAAGTCGAGATCACTGTTGGGGCAAAGCTCGCTGCGGCCATGGCCGCCAGTGGCCACCAACGCGACATCACGGCGGTCGCCGGCCACGTCGTTCCACAGCATCGTCAGCCACTCGTCGACCTTGGCCGAGTAGGCCTCACACCACGCTCTGCCGTGCAGCGTGTTGGAGGACAGCTTCTGGTCGTTCTCGAGGAGGCGGTTCATTCGCCACCAGTGTGCCAAGTATCGGTGGCGAAGTCGGCCAGACGCCGGAAGAACCGGCTTCTCGGTAGCACCTCGGCACAGCCGGCCTCACGCGCCGCGAGGAGTAGCTCTTCGTCGACATGGCTGGCAAAGCCGACCACCGACGCGGCGACGGTGGGGATCGCCTCGATCACGCCGGGCCGGCGTAGATCGACGAGCACGACGGCGTCGGGCCCGGCCGCCGCCAGTTTGTCGACACTTGCGACGAACTCCGCGTGCGGTAGCGCGGCCGATATGCGCGAGCGATCCATCAGATCCGGCGCGAAGACGATGATCGGTCTCACTGGTTGTCGCTCACGGCTTTGTCCACTCGTCGCCGCTGCAAGTGGACGTGTGCCTTGGCTGCCCCCCACACGATGCCGGCGTCGTGCACTTCGGGGCCGAAGTCGGCGAAAGCGGCGGGCGTGAGCGAGAACTCATCGTCGGGAAACGACCGCTCGTCGAATTCGTCGCGCTCGACCATCTGTGCGCCAACCGCGCGTAACACCCGCGTCGGATACCGCACTGCCGCCCTCAATATCGACAGCGGGTTCCTTCGCTGTTCGTCGATGTCGAGTGCCAGCACCGCGCGCAATTCGGCCGATACGTCGCGCGTCGCCTCGAGACGCGCCGCGTCGATCAGCGTTGCCGTCTGCGCATCGATCGATCGATGCTGCGCGTCGAGCACCGACCGCACGCGAGCCTCGACCCAGTCACCCATCGACGACTCGACCACGCGCACGAGTTCGTCGGCATATCTCGCAAGCGCACGATCATCGTCGTTCATGCGGCATCGACTGACCGAGCGCGTCGTTGAGATTGCCCGACCGCAGACCCTCGAAGTCGACGGTGACATAGCGGTATCCGGCGGCTTTGACGGCATCGACCACCCGCTCGCGCGCGGCCAGCAGCGCGTCGAGATCGGTGAGCGGCACTTCGACACGCGCGAGGTCGCGATAGTGCCGCACCCGCACGTCGCGAAAGCCGAGATCGCGCAACCCACGCTCGGCCGCCTCGACCGACGCCAGCACGGTGATCTCTACGGGCGTGCCGTAGGGCAGCCGTGACGCGAGGCAGGCCGCGGCAGGTTTGTCCCACGTACTCAACCCCAGGGACTGCGACGCGGCGCGTAGCTCGGATTTGGTGAAGCCGGCATCGACCAGAGGAAAGAGTGCACCGCGGTCGGCCGCGGCGCGCTGGCCGGGGCGATGGTCGCCGAGGTCGTCGACATTGACACCGAGCACGACGACCGCGGCGCGCTGTTGCGCGATCGGCTCGAGTGCGTCCATCAACGCGTCCTTGCACCAGAAGCAGCGGTCGGCGTCGTTGCGGCGATACGCGGCGTTCTGCATCTCGGTCGTTTCGACCTGAATCCAGTTCAATCCCCACTCGGCCGCGAGCCGCGAACAATCGTCGTGTTCGAACGACGCGAGCGACGGCGAGAGCGCAGTCACACAGCTCACTCGCTCGGGCCCGAGCGTGTCGTTGGCAACCCACGCGAGGAACGACGAGTCGGCACCGCCGCTGAAGGCAACCACGACACGGTCGAGCTGTTGCAACGTCGCGCGCAGCGCGCCGAGATCACCCATTGTCGGCTGGCCCTATCTCACACGCTGCATGAGCTCGTCGACCGAGCAGACCATGCCGGTGTAGAACGGGCCGAACTCGGCGTAGACAGCCGAGGCTTCGTCGAAGCGCATCGTGTAGACGACTTCTTTGAGGTCATCGGGATTCACCGCGAACAACGTGACGCCCCATTCGAAATTGTCGAGCCCCGTCGACCCGGTGATCACCTGCACCACGCGGCCGGCGAACTTGCGACCCGACGCGCCGTGCTCGTGCATCAGCGAACTGCGGTTGTCGTACGGCAGCGTGAACCAGTTGGCGTGGGCCTCACGCTTTTTCGACATCGGGTAGAAGCACCATGCCGGCTTGCCCTCGGGCGGCAGTTGCGGGTGCAGGCGCGCCTGCTTCATCGGCTCGGGCACGCCTTGCGAATATTCGGACAACTCGGTGAGGGAAACGTAGGAATCGACGACGTCGAGACCGGCGTCGGAGAGCGCCGACTGAAACTCGCGAAGCTTCCAGAAATCGTCGGCCAGCGCCATGAACCCGAGGCTTGCTTTGTGGCCCAACAACGCCACTGACACGACGCTCACACCATCGGCTTGGGCTGCGGCCACCGCGCCGGCGACGGCATCAGGATCGTCACCGGGGAGACGAACACAAAAGAGATGCAGGACAGCGAGACCGACGGACGGTGATACGGGATTCATCGCGGGTAAGTCTGTCACGGCGCGACAGATTCGTGACCGGCATCGGTGTAGAGATTGAAGTGACGCTCGCGGGCAAAGCCCACCAACGTGATACCTGCTGCTCGGGCCGTGTCGACGGCCAGCGCGGAGGGCGCGCTCACCGCGACGATTGCGGCAAATCCCGCGGCCCACGCCTTTTGCACGATCTCGAACGACGCGCGTCCGCTGACGAACAGCCCGAGACCCGTCGCCGGCAAATGGCCGTCGAGCAACAGTTGACCGACCACCTTGTCGACCGCGTTGTGCCGCCCGATGTCTTCGCGCACGACCGAGATCGTGCCCTGCGCATCGAACGCGGCAGCCGCGTGAACCGCGCCCGTCTTCGTGAACAAGGGCTGATGCCCTTCGAGGCGAGAGGAGATATCGGCGAGCACGCTGATGGGGATGTCACTGCGCGTGACCGGGCGCAGTCGTGCGCAGAGCGCGTCGATCGATTCGCTGCCGCAGATGCCGCACGACGACGACGTGAGCCCGAGGCGGGGGGTGGGCGCCGGTGCCTCGCCTCCCGTGTCGACGGTGACCACGTTGAAGCTCGCCTTCTCCGCGGGATCATCCGAGCAATAGCGCAACTGGCGGATCGCGGCACCCGAGAGCAATCCCTCGGTGAGACAGAACCCGGCGGCGAGCTCGAAGTCGTTTCCGGGCGTGCGCATCGTCGTCGTCACGAGGGTGTCGTCGAGGCGGATCGACAGCGGCTCTTCGACCGCCAGGTCATCGGGCAGTCGGGTGAGGCGACCCTGGGCAAAGCGGCGCGTGAGCACGCGCCTGGATCGTCCTCGACTCATGCGCGAAAGGCTACGGCTCCGCGCCCACAACCGAGCGTCGCAACTCGGCTCGGAGATGATGTGTGAGTGGAACTCCCACGGCCGCCATCGACAGGTCGTAGCGCAGCACGGCACCGTCGACGGTGATCCGCCGCACGACCTCGGTCACCGACTTGGCGCTGGGTGTGCGGTGCACCTCGAGCGAGGTCACGTCGACGGAGAGGGCGGACCCTTGCGTCACCACCGCACGATCGATCTCGACAATGCCGCTGGGCATGGTGATGACGAACTCGTACGCGTCGTCGCCCACGGCGCGCAAGTAACCCGATTCGGCATGCGACGGCATCCCGGTCGACGCGAGAGAGGTTCGTTGCACGTACGCCACGAACGGCTTACCCGCGTGCGAGAAAGTGATCTCTTCGGTGTAATCGAACGACTCGATGGTCGGGTACTCGCCGTGCCCGGTGCCCCGCCACGTGCCGAGAAGCGGTCGCAACGGTTCGCACAGGGGATGCAGTGCAGGCTCCACAACGCGAAACTACCCGCGGCAGGCCTTGCGGGCCCGCCACGGGTAGTTCGAGAAACCGGGATCAGTGGATCAGAAGTCCATGTCGCCCATGCCGCCGCCGCCACCGGCGCCGGCCTTCTTGTCCGGAGCATCCGCGATGACGACCTCGGTGGTGAGGAACAGCGCCGCGATCGAGGCTGCGTTCTGCAGCGCCGAGCGAGTCACCTTGGCGGCATCGATGATGCCCATCTTGACGAGGTCCTCGTACTCACCGGTGGCCGCGTTGAGGCCCATCGCACCGGTCATGCTGCGCACCTTCTCTACCGCCACGCCGCCTTCCATGCCGGCGTTGACCGCGATCTGGGTGAGCGGTGCTTCGAGCGCCTTGGCGACGATGCGGGCACCAGTTGCCTGATCGGGGTCCGTGAGCTTGGCACCAGCCGCGATGACGGCCTTTTGGGCTCGCAGCAAGGTGACGCCGCCACCGGCGACAACACCCTCTTCGATCGCAGCCTTCGTCGTCGAGACGGCGTCTTCGATGCGGTGCTTCTTCTCTTTGAGCTCGACCTCGGTGGCCGCGCCGACCTTGAGGACGGCAACGCCGCCGGACAGCTTGGCGAGACGCTCTTGGAGCTTCTCACGGTCGTAGTCGCTGTCGGTGTTCTCGATCTCGGCTTTGATCTGCTTGATGCGGCCGTCGATCTCGGCTTGGTCGCCCTCGCCTTCGATCAGGGTCGTCTCGTCCTTGGACACGACGATCTTGCGGGCCTTGCCGAGCATGTCGAGCGTGGCGCCTTCGACCTTGAGGCCGACCTCTTCGCTGATGACCTGGCCGCCGGTGAGGATGGCCATGTCTTGCAGCATCGCCTTGCGACGGTCACCGAAGCCCGGAGCCTTGACGGCGATCGACGAGAACGTGCCACGGATCTTGTTGACCACGAGCGTCGCGAGTGCTTCGCCTTCGACGTCTTCGGCGATGATCACGAGCGGCTTGCCGGCCTGCATCACCTTTTCGAGCACCGGCACGAGATCGCGCACTGCGGTGATCTTGGAGCCGACGAGCAACAGGTAAGGGTTCTCGAGCACGGCTTCCATGCGATCGGGGTCGGTGACGAAGTAGGGCGAGATGTAGCCCTTGTCGAACCGCATACCTTCGACGAGATCCATGTCCATGCCGAAGGTCTGTGACTCTTCGACGGTGATGACGCCGTCTTTGCCGACCTTGTCGATCGCCTCGGAGATCATCTTGCCGATCTCTTCGTCGGCGGCCGAAATCGATGCGACCTGTGCGATCTGCTCTTTGGAGTCGACTTCGACAGCCTGCTCCTTGATCGATGCCACTGCAGCTTCGACTGCGGCCTCGATGCCCTTCTTGAGTGACATCGGGTTGGCGCCGGCGGCGACGTTGCGCAGACCTTCGCGCACCATGGCCCATGCGAGCACCGTTGCCGTCGTCGTGCCGTCACCGGCAACGTCGTCGGTCTTCTTGGCGACCTCTTTGACGAGCTCGGCGCCAATGCGCTCGTAGGGATCGTCGAGCTCGATCTCTTTCGCGATCGAAACACCGTCATTGGTGATCGTGGGAGCGCCCCACTTCTTCTCGAGCACGACGTTGCGGCCCTTGGGACCGAGCGTCACGCGTACTGCGTCCGCGAGCTGGTTCATACCCCGCTCGAGCGAACGACGAGCTTCTTCGTCGAAGCTGATGATCTTCGCCATGTAGTTGCATCCTCCGTTGGTGACCGTGCGTGCGGCGGCCGGAGACCCCCACGCAACACCGTCCGTGCGATTAGCACTCTCCTATACCGACTGCTAATCCAAGCACCTTCGGTTAGCAATCGCAACCCGCGAGTGCCAAAACCGTCGGGCGTTACGCGACGGCGCGAAGGAGGGACCGGGGCTCGGCCGGTTTGGCCACCACATCGGCCAGACCGAGAGAACCGGCGGCCGAGCAGATCTCGTCCCACGGCTCGCTCGTATGCAGCACGACGCGCACCCCCCGCAGGTACCCGGCGCGGCGAGCGGCGGCAAGCAAGTCGAGCCCGCTCGTGCCGCCCAGACGGACGTCCACCAGCACTACGTCGAAGCCGGCCTCGGCGATCGCGGCCAAGCCGTCGTCATAGCTCGACTCGGTGCGCACGCGATGACCCTCGAACTGCAACAGCAGGGTCGCGTAGCGCAATACCCGGGGGTCGTCGTCGATCACCAATACCTGCGCCATCGCCAGGGGTGTTCGGCGCGAGGGCGGCAGGGCTTGAACGGAAATGGACCCGCGGCCCACCCAGTTGTGCCGTTTGGACCGGGCGTCAGCCGCCGGCAACCGCGGGGATGATGGCGACGGTCTCGCCGTCGGGCACCTTGGTCGACAGGCCGTCGAGGAAGCGGATGTCGTCGTCGGAGACGAACACGTTGACGAAGCGGCGCAGCTTGCCGTTCTCGTCGAGGATGCGCTCACGAAAGCCCGGGTGGGCGGTCTCGAGGGCCGAGAGCACCTCGCCGACCGTGTCTCCGGCTACGGCCACCTCTGACTCGCCCCCGGTCAGGGTGCGCAGGGTGGTTGGTACTCGTACGGTGACGCTCATCTTGCTGGCCTTCGCTTCTCACTCGGCAGGTGTCGGGTTCGCGGGTCGCGATGCTAGTGGCCACGACCTCGCGGCCATGACCGAGTCGCCGTATCCAACCTCGGGCGACCCGCCGGCATTCCCTGAGAGATGGCTTTCCGGAGGTCCATCGCTGGCGTGTACGGTCGCCGCGATGGTCCGCACCTACGACCACCACGACTTCGACCCCGTGTCACTGCTCGAGGCCAAGGGAAGCCAGCGCATCTCGGTGTGCCTCCCCGCGCGCAACGAACAGGCAACGGTCGGCACGATCGTCGGGCGGCTGCGCGACGCGCTCGTTCAGCGCGTCCCGCTGATCGACGAGATTCTCGTGATGGACGACGGCTCCACCGACGCCACCCGGCAGGTCGCGTCCGATGCGGGGGCAGTGGTGGTCGCGGCAGCGAGCACGCTGCCCGACCACGGTGAGGGTCCCGGCAAGGGCATGGCGATGTGGAAGACGATCTACGCGTCGAGCGGGGACATCATCGTGTGGTGCGACGCCGACGTGACGAACTTCGCCCCGCACTTCGTCACCGGCCTGCTCGGGCCGCTCCTCACCGACGACGACATCGCCTACGTGAAAGGCTTCTATCGCCGTCCCCTCAGTGCTGCGGGCGACGGTGGCGGTCGGGTCACCGAGCTGGTGGCTCGGCCCCTGATGTCGATGTTCTTCCCCGAGCTGACCGCGTTCATGCAGCCGCTGTCGGGCGAGTATGCGGGCCGCCGATGGCTCTTCGAAGAGGTGCCGTTCGTGGCCGGTTACGGCGTCGAGGTCGGGCTGCTCATCGACATCGCCGCGGGATGGGGAGTCGACGTCATGGCACAGGTCGACCTCGGTACGCGCCTGCACCGCAACCGCACGCTGAAAGAACTCGGCCCACAGGCGATGACGATCATGCAAGTCATCATGCGCAGGGCAATGCCGGGCGCGGTTGGCGAGTCCGAAGTATTGATCCGGCCCGGCATGGCACCGGCTGCCGTGCACGCGCACGAGCTGCCACCGATGAACACCGTGGCGCCGTATGAACACCGTCGCGGCAACGGCCCGAAGTTTTCCTAAAGACCGCTGCCGTGCGCGCCGAAAGGACTTTCGTAGGCCAAGTGGCTCACCACGGTGGGCCGAGTGACCTACCGGGAGTCCCCGCCCGCCTCAGATGAAAGGAGGGGGACATGACAACAGCAACCCTCCAACCCGAAACCGAGCTACGCCGAGACGATCTTCGTCTCGCCGAACTGGTCGGCTTTCTCGCCGGCTACCCGACCCTCGACGCGCTCGAGGTGATCCAGGCCCACGATGAACCCGATCCGCTGGCGCGTGTAGCTCACGCGCTGCTGCAGATCAAACAACTCAACCGTCACAACGGCGCGCGGCCAGCCACTCGCTGACTGCCTGCTCGACACAGACGAGTGTGTCCGACAGGGCGCGCTCGCGACCGAAACGCGCGGCCAATGCGACGGTCTCGACCCTCGTGTCCGCGTCGTCGAACACGTCGCCCACGATTGCCAGCACCGGAATGCCGGTGTGGGCCGCCAACTCGACGACGCCCCCCACGACTTTGCCGTCGAAGGACTGCTCGTCGAGGAATCCTTCGCCCGTGATGACGAGGTCGACGTCGCGCATGCGCTCGGCCAACGCGACTTCCTCGGCCACCAACGCGAACCCGTCGACGAGCTTGGCCCCGATCGCGGCGAGACCGCCGGCCAGACCGCCGGCCGCCCCCGAGCGGGGCAACGAGGCCACGTCGACGCCGTATTCGTCGCGATAGACCTGCGCCAGCCGTTCGAGGCGGCGTTGCAGCAGCGTTACTTGCGTCGGTGAAGCCCCCTTTTGCGGAGCAAAGATGGGCGCCGCATCGACGAAGATCGTGCGTACATCACACGCCACGATGATCTCGATGCCACGCAGGCGCGGCAGCGGGTACATCGCCCGCAACGCGCCGAACCCACCATCGGTGGTGGCCGACCCACCCACGCCCACCACGATGCGGCGCGCGCCGGCGTCGATGGCATTCGCGATGAGCTCGCCGGTGCCGGTGGTCGACGCCGCGAGCGGATCGTTCTTCTCGGGCCCGCCCAGCAGACCCAAACCCGACGCCGCCGCCATCTCGATGACGGCCGTGCCCGCGACCAGGCGCCACGGCGCGGTGACCGCATCACCGAGCGGACCGGTGACGAGGCTCGAGCGATTCGCACCGCCCAGCGCATCGAGAGTGCCCTCGCCGCCGTCGGCCAGAGGACATTCGTCGCACTCGGCCCCCGCGACCGCGGCCCCCCGGGCGATCGCTCCGGCGATTTCGCGCGCGGTGCCCGTGCCCCTGAATTTGTCCGGCGCGGCGAGCACGCGAAAAGCCTTGCTTCCGCTCTCGATTGGGCCGCTCGGGCCCTCTGTCCCGCTCTGAGAAGGGCCGCTCGGGCCCTCTTTTCGCGCCTTTTGGCGGGCGGGGCGGCGGGCGGTCACGCCGCCACTATCCCACCTTTACCTCTTTATCGGCACCCAGGATGATCACGATATTGGCGCCCTGCGCCCGGTTCACGACGGCTTGGTCGAGCTTGTCGGTGAGGCTGGCCGGCATCGCTTGCACGACGTTGGCGCTGGCCCCGAGGAACACGGCCAGCGCCCGCGCGTCTTCTTGATAGGTGTCGCGGTAGTAGATCACGGTGTTGGCCTGACCGGCCTTGGCGTTCTCGGCGCCGATCGACGCGTAGCTACCCGTGGCGAGCTTTTGCGCGACTTGCGTCGCATAGCCATCCACCCCGGACCCGTTCGCGGTGAGCACCTTGACTTGGCTGGCCTGGCGCGTCGAGCCGATCGGCGTGGTCACGCCGGGCGTCGTCACCGGGGTCCGCGTCGTGACACCACCGCGCGAGGTGGTGACGTTGGCGGCGCGCGACGTCGTCGGACCGGTGCCCGTGTTGAGGCTGCCGCCGTTGTTGTCGTCCGTGTGGCCCCGCCAGATGAGCAGAGCCCCGATGATCACCGCGACGGCGACGAGGAGCGCGCCGCGCAGCGCCGCGTCGCTGGCAGACCGCCCGAACCCCTCACCCCGCCGCGTAGCTGTCATCGCCCAGGACGCTCCTCGATCGGACGACCTTCGAAGCGTGCCCGCCGTCGCCGGTCTCGTTGGCGGCGTAGCCGCCGTACAACGAGGGGATCATACGCAAGCGCACCAGAAAGATCGATCACCTCGTTCAACAACTGGTAGTAGCGAGTCGCGGAGAGCTCGAAGCGATCCCTGATCGCGCGCTCCTTCGATCCCGGCTCGGACCACCATGTGCCCTCGAAATCGAGGATGGCACGTTCTCGTTCGGTCAACTGACGTTCTGACGGCTCCATTACACCCAAGCCTGGCCGACCGGAGGGGTCGATACAAGGATGCTCGGCAGCTATGGAATGACGTGAAGAACCGCCCGGAGGCGACTGGAGACGAGCCGGGTGCGGGAGTCGAACCCGCGACCTTCGACTTACAAGGTCGTTGCTCTACCGACTGAGCTAACCCGGCGAGTGGCCCACGATAGTGGGAGCACCGCGCGGATAGGCCACCTTTAGCTGTCGGTGGACTTGTCGGTCCCCGCGGGGCTGTCGGCCCCCGCCGCGGTCTCCTCCGAAGTGCCCTCTGCCTCGGCGGCCGCTTTACGCGCCGCCGCCTCTTCTTCTTCCTTCTTCTTCTGGGCCGCGTACCGCAGGCCCGAGATCATGTCCATCTATGCCCCGCTTCCAGAGCCGCTCGGGCTCGTGCAACTACTTTCCGAAGAGCGCCTTGTAATCGACCCGATGGCCGCGCCGCTCGAGTTCAGGGATCACCTTTGTACCGAGGAGTTCGAGATTGCGCATGACCTTCTCGTGCGGCAGTGTCCCGAACTGTACGTAGCAGAGCAGTTGATCGACGCCTGCTTCTTCGTAGCGCAAGATCTTTTCGACGCATTCCTCGGGGGTGCCGACGATGATCATGTCTTCGTCGGTGTAGCGCTGGATGTCGATGTTGCCCTCGATCGAGGGCTTGAGCAGTGGGAACACCGCTTCGCGCTCTTCGGGGCTCAGATTGGGCAACTCCCACTGCAGCGTGAACTCCGCGAGATGCTGATACCACCAGCGCACCGAATCCCAGATGCCGTAGCCCGCCGCTTCTTCGAGGTCATCGGTGCAATGCACGAGCGTGTAGGCGCCGACGCGATCGTTCTTGACCCGCGTCAGCGGCGGATTGCCCTCTGCCTGCGCGTTTCGATACACCTGGATGTGCTTGGCCATCGCTTCGACCGGCTGCAGCAACGCGAACGAAAGCAGCCCGACACCGTTGCGCCCGGCGTTGGCGGCCGACGCTTCGCCCGCCGCGGCGAGCCAGCACGGCGGGTGGGGATCTTGGAATGGCTTGGGCGTCTGCATGCGTTCGGGCATCTGCAACAGATCGCTGTCCCAGCTGAAACGCTCTTGCTCCCACATCTTGACCACGATCTCGACGGCTTCACGCCACATCGCGCGTGAACGGTCATCGGCGGGCACATGGAACGCCAGTTGCTCCATCGGCGTCGAACGACCGGTCCCCCATTCGACGCGACCGTGCGAGAGGATGTCGACGGCCGCGACCTTTTCGGCGACGCGTGCCGGGTGCTGGAACCCGGGCGGCATCAAGACCACACCGAAGCCGAGGCGGATGTTCTTGGTGATGCGCGACAGCGCGCCGAGCAACACTTCGTTGGACGGACACGCGGAGCGCCCATCACGGAAGTGGTGCTCTACGAACCACACGGTCTGAAAGCCGAGCGAGTCGGCGAGGACGACTTCGTGGATGGCCTCTTCGTAGGCTGCCTGCTCGGCTTCGCGCTGGCCGTATGGATGGGGCTTGGCCCACGGCTTCACCTTCGGCTGGAGCTCATAGAGAAGGTCGAGCTTCACAGATTCCCCCGATGTTCAGTGCACTGCGTGCGATGGCGACCCTATGACCCGAGGTCGGCACGGTCAACCCGCAGCACGAGCGCGGCCCAACCGTCTTCGCGCTGGGCGGTGACGAGTCCGGCCCCGTAGCGCGGCTCGACGTCGGCGACCTGTGCGTCGAGCATGCCCGAGACGATCACGAAGCGCGAGGCGACGCGGCGCACGCCCTCGGCTACCTCACGATGAACCGACGGCAAGACGTTGGCGACGACTACGTCGAACTCGCCGACGACATCATCGATCGTCGCCACGCGAGCACGAATACGTTCGCCGACCCCGTTGCGCGCGGCGTTGTCGACCGTCGCTGCGACCGCAGCGGCGTCGATGTCGATGGCGTCGACGCGTGTCGCGCCGAGCGCGGCCGCTGCCACAGAGAGAACTCCGCTGCCGCAACCCAGATCGAGCACCGTGCGCTCGCGGAGATCCAGCTGTTGCAGCAGCGAGAGCGCCAATCGGGTCGTTGCGTGCGCACCACTGCCGAATGCACGCTGTGGATCGACCACGATCTCGATCGAGTCGGATGGCACCGGCGCCGCGACCCACGAGGGTCGCACGAACAAATTTCCGACCGTCCACGGACGAGCAAATTGGCGCCATTCGTCGAGATACGCATCGTCGAGCACCGCCACGATCGCGAAGGGAACGTCGAGCTCGGACCCTGCCGCGCGGGCATCCGATTCGGTCTCGAAACCGACGATGACGCGGTCGTCGCGTTCTTCCATCCCCGAGATCGGGTGGCACCAGAGTTCCCCGACGAGCAGCTCCCGTGCGGCGGCATCGAGCGCGCGCCAATCGACGACGAGCTGCCAGCCGAGCGCGCTCACAGGCGCCGGCGCGTGACCTCGAAGCAGGCCAACGCACCCGCCACCGAGACGTTGAGGGAGTTGAGCCGTCCGCGTAGCGGGATCGACACCAACACGTCACAACGTTGCCGCACGAGCTTGGACAACCCCGCACCTTCGGCACCCAACACGAGCGCGACCGGCACGTCGGCCAGCGTGAGATCGAACAACGACGTCGATGCTGCCGCGTCGAGGCCGACCGTCCATACGTCGCGCTCCGACAGCGCGCTCAGTGCACCGGCCATGCCGGGCACCGTCGCCATGCGCAGGTGCTCGATGGCACCGGCGGCCGACTTGGTCACCGTCGGCGTCACGTGCACGGCCCGGTGACGCGGCAGGATCACGCCGGTGACCCCCGCGCACTCGGCGGTGCGTAACAACGCACCCAGGTTGCCCGGGTCGGTGACGCCGTCGACGAGCAGCAGGAATGGCTTGTTGCCGTTGGCATCGCGGCGCACCAGATCATCGAGTTCGTGCTCGCGCAGCGGCGCCGCGAACGCCAGCACTCCCTGCGGCGCGTCGGTGCGCGCCATGGATTCGAACTTGTTGCGACCGACCTCGCGAATGCGCACCTTGTTCTCGTCGGCGAGCTGGATGATGTCGTCGATGATCGGCGCTGGGTCGAGGTCGCTCGCGAGTATGACTTCGCGCGTGTTGCGGGTGCCCGCCAGCAACAGCTCGCGGACCGCGTGACGACCCTCGACCTGTTCGCCGCCGAGCGCACGCGCACGCGAACCCCCATCGCGACGGATCGGTGTCGAGCCGCGTTGACCACCACCGCGGGGTGGTGGCCCGGCCTTGGTGCCGCGCCCACGAGCGGGCGGACGCCGGCTTGTCATTGCTCGCTCCCTTCGCTCATTCCTCACCGGCTTCGGCGCGCGTCATGAGGGCGACTGCCCAACATGCGATGCCCTCACGCCGACCCAAGGCACCAAGCCCTTCCGCTCTCCGGCCCTTGATGGTCACCGGCGCGCCGACCGCATCGGACAGGCGGCGCTGCATCTCGTCGCGATGCGGGGCCAACTTCGGCTCTTCGCACACGACCGAGCAGTCGATATTGATCGTCAGCCACCCGTCTCGTTGCAAATCGCCCGATACTTTGCGTAACAACTGCACGCTGTCGGCACCCCCATACGTCGGATCGGTGTCGGGGAACCAGGAGCCGAGGTCCCCCATCCCGGTCGCGCCAAGCAGCGCCTCGGCGCACGCATGGGCAATTACGTCGCTGTCGCTGTGGCCGATGAGCCCCCGGGCGCCGCTGATGGGCACACCGCCGAGCACCAAGACCCGCGCGGGATCGGCACTGAACGCGTGGATATCGAACCCCGACCCGACGCGCAGGTCATTAACCCTCATGAGGCTCCTTCCGCGGCGACGAGCATGCGGGCGACCATCAGATCGTGGGCGGTCGTGATCTTGAAGTTGGTCGATTCGCCCGGCACGATCTCCACCTTGCCACCGATCACCTCGACGAGGGTGGCATCGTCGGACGCGTCGGGCTGGCCTCGATGGGCGGCGCGCAACATCTGCGCTCGGAACGCCTGAGGCGTCTGCACCGCGACCACGCCCGTGCGGTCGACGGCGCCGCCATCGATCCGGCGCAGAGAATCGCTGACGGCGACGCCCGGCACCGCGGCGTCGGCGCCCGCCGCGACTGCGGCGATGACCTGCTCGAACAACGCAGGAGACGCCAATGGGCGCGCCGCGTCGTGCACGACGATCACTTCTGCGTCATCCGACACAGCCGCGAGGCCGCTGCGCACCGACTCGGACCGTGAGGCGCCCCCGGCAACGACGACGACCGCGGGAATCGGGGCGTACTGCGCGCGCAGTTCGTCGAGATCGGCTGCGGGGACAACCAGCACGACTCGGTCCGCGACCCTGCCCGCAGTGGCAATCGAACGGTCCACGATCCGCGCCGAACCGAGCAGCTCGTACTGCTTTGGGCCACCGAAGCGGGATCCCGAGCCGGCAGCGACGATCACAATCCAGACCGACATCGCACACCTTGTAGCATGCGCAACCAATGAACGTGATCTCACTAATGACCAAATCCGAGCTTTTCGCCGGAGTCGACTCGGCGACGCTCGAACGGCTCCGCGAGAGTGCCACCGAACACCGCCTGCGCCGGGGCGACAAACTGTTCGAGGAGAACGACGTCGCCAACGACCTCTACATCGTGACCAGTGGCCGTATCGCCATCGCGAACAAGTCGATCGACGGTCGAGAGTCGATGGTCGCGCTGATGGAGAGCGGTGACCTCTTCGGAGAAATGCCGCTGTTCGACTCGCTCGGTCGTTCGGCCGAGGCTCGGGCGCTCGAGCAGTCGGTCGTCGTGTCGGTGCCCTACGAGCCGATCCGGGCGCTCTACGAACAGCGGCCCGAACTGTTGTGGGCCGTGGTGCGCCTGCTCGCGGGCCGGCTGCGCAACATGGACGAGGCACTCGCGGACGCCGTCTTCCTCGACGTCACCGGTCGTACGGCCAAGCGCCTGCTCGAGTTGGCCGGCGAGGCCGACGAGTTCACACTGCCCATCACGCAAGAAGAACTTGCGGGCATGGTCGGCGCGTCACGCGAGCGCGTCAACAAGGCGATTGCCGCGTTCATCAAGCTCGGCTGGATCCAACAGGTCGACCGGCGTTACATCATCACCAACCGCAAGCAACTCGAAATTCGCGCTCGCTGACCGCAGCCGGTCAGCCGGTCAGCCAATAGATCGCTCTGGCCCACGCGTCGATCGCGTACTGCGGATTGTGCGAGGGTCGATCGGGGTCGTGCACGAACGCATGATCCGCGCCCTGATAGCGCACGACGGTGACACCCACTGATTCGAGCTCTTCGACGGCAGCCGGCGGTGTGAAGGGGTCCGCGGTGCCCACGATCGCCAGCACTCGCTGCGGATCACCCTGACGCACGGCGTCGAGCGGATCACCTTGGCGGGCGCCGTGCCAGTTCTCGGGTACGTGGATCATTCCGTAGAACGGCACAAGGCGATGGAACCGTGCGGTCCTCACCGACTTGAGTGTGTACATCCCGCCCATGCAGAACCCGATGATGTTGACGACGCCGCAATCGGTCGCAGTGGCGGCAGCCAACGCGTCGTCGAGGATTCGTTCGTCGTCGAGATCCTTGGCCGCGATCATGCGCTCGTCGCGATCGAGATGCTCATTGCCGGCGAAGAGCTCGAACGAGCACACGTTCCAGCCGTTGTCACGGGCCAAGCGCGCGCACAGTTCGTCGAAGAGCGGGCGCAATCCCATGATGTCGGGCACGAGCACCAGGCCGACCGACGCGTCGGGCACCGTCACGAGTTCTGCCGCGGTGCCCGAGGCCAACGTGATCCGCATCGCCTCATTCTGTACGAATTACCTCAGAGCGGCACGACGCGAAATGGTGACCGATCGGGCCCCGTCAACGCGATGTCGACGGCGCGCCCACCCGGAACATCGATCGCCTGCGGCGGCGAAGAGTTGGTGTTGAACAACCATTTGCCATCGGGCGACCACGACAGGTTGTCGTCGCCCGCCGTCAGGGCGAGATCGAGACCGGTGGCGAAGTTCAACAGCCGGAAGCCCGGCTTGCCGCCGGGCGGTACCACGGCCGCGTCGCCCGTCGGTGACAGCGACAGCACCCAGTACGCCTCGGGCGACAACGTCGAGATGCCCACCGTCGCGAGCCGGGGCCGGGTCGCGTCGCCGATGTACACGTGGCACGACGGGGCGGCGTCGCAGCCCAGCCACGCAACACGGTTGCCGTTGATCGCCATGAGGTCGCCCACCGCGTACGGCGTGACGCGCGCGGTCTTGGGATCGTGCAGGAAGATCTGTCCCGCGGCATTGGTCACGATCGCGCCACCGAGCGATCCGCGCACCGCGAACGGTGCGGCAATCGTGAGTTCTGACGACTTGCTGCCATCGATCGCATACTCGAGCACGAGCGTCGCGCCGCCCGCATCCGCTCGGTCGACCACGGCCCACAACTTGCCGTTCGTCGACGGGAACGCCCACATCACGTCGCGCGCGATCGGCGACGGCGCCTCTCGCAAGTTGCGATCGATCGTGGACAAGGTCTGGGTGCGGGAGTTGAACACGAACAGTCGTGTCTCGGACCCGCCGAAGACCTGATCGCCGGGCACCGTGGCCGCGGCGTTGACCAACTGGCCCGTGGTGGTGTCGACATAACCCCTCAGCGTCGTCGCGTCGAACGCGTAGAGCCGGAACGCGACCTTCTCGCCGAACACCGCACCCACGCGCCCGTTGACGTAAGCGACCGACGATGTCGTGGGCGCAATCGTCGGCGGACGCGTCGTGATCGATGACGCGGTCGACGCGACAGGGATAGTGGTTGGCGGGACCGTGGTCGTACCGGTCGTCGGCACCGACGTCTCGGGTATCGCGACATCCCCACCATCGCTGCCGGCGAAGCGGGCGACCCCGCCGACTACCGCGGCGAGCGCGAGAACACCCACGAGCGCGACGGCGCCGACTCGTCGCGGCCGGTAGCGCTCGACGACCTGAGGTCGTGGTCCGCTCGACGCCGCAGTCGTCTGTAAATCGAGCAACAGCATGGGCTTGGGCCGGGCGCAGCTGGGGCAGCGCGTCGCGCCTGCCAGCTCGGTTCCACAAGCCAGACACCGATCGTGCGCCATCGACCCCTCCTACTCGCGAAGCCACCCATGCGTTCCCTGGGTTCGCAAGTTTCCGGACGTCAGACTCGCCGAGCGACCAGTCTCTTCCCCACTACTTTGCCGCCAATCGCACCGTCCGCGGAAATCCCCGCCTGGTCACGTTGGCGAGGCGGCCCGCGCCGGTGGGCGCTAGCGCGCCCCGACTGCGACATCGCCGGTCGATTCGATCGGCAGCGTGATCTCGGCAACGCCACCGGTGCGAGCATTGACCGCGCGCACGACCGTCTTGCTGGCGTGGATCAACAACCATTCACCGTCGGCAGTCCAGTACACCGCCAGCGCGCGGAAGAATGTCGATCCGGTGCTGAGTATCGACACTTGACCGGTCTCGATGTTGAGCAGCGGCAGCCGGGCGTCGTTCGAGCGGGGTAAAACTATCGAGTCGCGCGACAACGGGAACGTGCCGAGACGCTCGAGATAGCTGGCCGACGGTCGGCTCAATGTGTTGACGAGGTCGAGTTGGCGCTTGTTGGCGTCGCGCCCGTCGCCGACGTTGTAGCGACAATCGATGCCGGTGATGTCGTCACAGCCGAACCAGACGACGGTGTCGCCACGCGCGCCGACCAACGTGCCGGTCGCGTAACGCTTGGCCGTCGACCGGCTACGTCCGATGAAGATGCCACTGGGCGTCTGCCAGATGAGACCACGCTCGATGGCGGCCACCGGAAATGCCGTGCGGGCCAATTCGATCGAGGCGCCGGTCGTGCCCTTGAGATCGGCTTCGTACCACTCGATGGTCGCGCAGTCTTCGCAGGTGTAGTCGCGGGCGATCCAGACCTTGTTGGCCGTGCCGGAGTCCACTACGAATCCGCCGTTACCGATGTTGAGCGGTGCCTTGGCGAAATCGTTGTCGAACGCGACGACATCGCCGCTCTTGTAGACCACGAAGAAGCCGCCCTCGACCACGACAACCTGGGTTGCCTCCGCGGTGCGCTCGAGGGAGATGGCCGCGGATTTCGTGATCTCGCCCGTAGCGAGATCGATGCGCTTGACCCGTGAGCCGTCGGCGAGATAGAGCGCGCCCTGCGCGGGCCGCTTGAATACAGGCCCCGCGGTGTTCTCGAAATAGACCGAACCCGGTTGGCGCAGCACTTCGGTCGTCGCAACATTGCCGGCGATCGGCGCAGTGGTCGACGTGGCCGCGGGGACACTCGACGGCGAGTCGCCCCCGCCCCCGAGCACGACGGCGAGAACGCCGGCGACGACCGCCAGCGCGACCAGCAACACGAGCAATGGCGCCATGCCCCGGCGCCCGTTGCTGGCGACCACGGTTGGCCGCGGGGCCGAAATGCCCGTGCGTCGACCGGTCGGTGTGAGGTCGATGAACGCCCGGCCGAGCGACGCGCCGCATTTGGCGCAGACGGACGAGTGCACCGGCGCCGGCGTGCCGCAGCTAGGACACAGCCCGTTGGACATCGTTTGGCCACTCCTCGCCGAACACAAGTTGGCGAGGCGGAACGGTAGCGGTCGCTGTGGTCAGATACACGTCAGCCGTAGCGGCCGAGGATGGTGCTTTCGGTGAGGCGGGCGAGGCCGTCTTTGATGGCCCGGGCCCGCACGTCGCCCACGCCATCGACCTCTTCGAGATCTTCGATCGTGGCGCGCATGATCTTGGGCAGCGAGCCGAAATGCGACACGACTCGATCGACGATCGACTCGGGCAGCCGCGGAATGTGCGACAGCAGCCGGAAGCCGCGGGGGGTGACCGAGATGTCGAGATCGAGCGTGGCATCGGGGATGTGCAAGACGATGGCGACGCGTGTCAGATCGAGCAGGCTCTCGCTGTTGAGCGCGTCGAGCGCGGCCAACGATTCTTCGAGATGCCAGGACGTCTCTTCGTGGAAGTAGTCCTTGATGAGAAAACGCCGATCGTCTTCGACGCCGGCCATCAATTCGAGCAACTGCAATTGCACCAGGCGGCCCTGGATGCCGAGCTCGATGATGTCGAGCTCGATCTCGGAGGCGATGCGGCGCACCATCTCGGTGCGCTGCAACACCGCAACCATGTCGCGCAACGTGACGAGGTCTTCGACCTCGAGCGCCGACAATGTCGAGCGCACTTCGTCGAGACGGTGGCGATAGCGCTCGAGCGTCTGCAGCGCCTGATTGGCGCGGAACACGATGTCGGTCGGGGGCTGCAACACCGCTTTGGTCTCGCTGACATAGACGGTGATGACCGACATGTCTTCGGA